>CAZZEF010000017.1:8970-41321 GCA_964652875.1 uncultured Planctomycetaceae bacterium | reverse complement strand
CTTTCAAAGACGGGACAATAAAGCCGCCTGTTCCCATAATGACTATTTTCATTTTTATGCCTCTCAATTGAATCGTAATTGATCATTGTTTTACAATGTTAAGACTGATTTTCCGAAAACAGATCCGTCGAATTATCCGAGCGAGAAATTAAAGCCGGTTCTATTCCGTTTGCGTTATGTTTTGCCGATTTATACCGGTTCCATGATAAATTTTCCGTTATAACGTCAAAAGAACAGCCGATTTACGGAGTCAATCAGCGGAAATGACGGAAAATTTAAAATAAGAGCAGTATAATATCGCTTGTTCCAAAATTGGGAATGTCTCCGGATCAAAAAATCAACCGGAGAAGAAACGGAACCGCAAAAAACGGACGGCATAAAAGACTTGAAATGCGCGGATCTTGCTGAATATCGTTTTCCAATTAATTCTGAACAGATCTTTGGAACAATGCAATATAAACAATTATATAATAATATTAGAAAAGTAAAATTGGCGGGAAAATAAAAACGGAGTGAAAACCTTTCGATTCTCACTCCGTCAGCCAAAACCATTACACCAATCGCCAGATCCATTTGTTCAACAGATTTTAAACCGGCGGACAACGGAAGTTACTCCGCTTTTGAAGGTGGAACCGTTCTGTTCCTGATCTGATCGGATTTTAAATCCATCCAAAATCCGATCTGTCGCGGTGAAGAGAACTTTTCCAAGATCATTCCCTTTATATCCGATCGTTATTTGTTAATCTGCAAGGTGAACATGGCACCGTGAACATAGGTATCGAAGCAATAGTCATCTCTGTTCGGTTTAACTCCGAAAATCGTTCCGTCACCGTTCATCCGGAAATCGTTTGTCGCGGATCCGCGGGCGATTTCACCCATATAGAGGAACTCATAACCGAACTTGCAGGAAACACAGCTTGTCCAGTGCCAAGTGGCGTCAAGATTGATCTCGAAGCAAGGCGAGAACACATCGTTATGATGGGAATAGTTGAACTCATTCTGAACGGCGCTCAAAGGAGCATACAGGACGTTGCCATTGGTATAGCTGAGGTTTGTGTCCTGATTGTTGGCCGCTTTCAATCCGAGAACACCGTTTCCGCGAATGTTCTGCCGGTTGAAAGCTGCGAAGAACTTACCGCCTCCGCAGTATTCCCATCGGTTGTTGCTTAAGGTATATCTGGCTCCGATTTGAGGACCGACCAAGTGGTTGTCCGCTTTGAAGTTCCACATCGAAGGACCCAAGTCAGCACCGACACTGAAGTCGTTGTTTTGCGAATTTTGCTGGAAGTTTTGACCCTGTCCCACTACGGCCGACCCTGAATTGGAAACGATGTTGCTGCTTTGAAGAATTTCAACAACGGTGTTTGTGTACGAGGTCGTTTGTTTGGTCGTTACCGCTCCGGAAAAATCAACGTCTTCATTGAATTCCGTGTATCTAAGCCCCCCCAGAACCTCAAAACAGCCTCGGCGGAACGGATGGAAACGGTAATTATACATCGCTTCAACACTGAATGTATTAACCTTGGACTTGACTTCGAAAGAGTCGTAACTCAATACCAGCGGGACAAATACATAGACCGAGTCTTCACTGACAGTGCTTGAGTTGCCCCCCGCCGATCCGCTTCCGCTGTAACTTTGGTTCGATGTACCGCTTCCAAAGAGTCCGACGATACCCCAAAGTTTTCCTATTGATGTTTTCGCGGTGATCTGCTGTAAACCGTCTCCGGTTGATCCTCCGGTGTAAACATAGAAGTTAATATTCTGTGTTTCATTTTCAGGATACGGGTAGATATCGACGGTTGGCGGATCATACATCGTAAAACCGGCACCAAAGCCCTTCGAAGAATGTTCCTGAGGTGAAATCACCGTTCCCTTAACGTACCAGCCATGATGCCCCCGCTGGTTACCTACTTCGAACTCCGTTGCGGTAGTCCAACCGGTGGTCCAGTCTGCGGTATTGATCTGACTGGCCGTATTATAGGCCGTTGTAATCGCGGTGCCCGTGTCCGTTGCCCCGCCGATTGTTGTGCCTACACCTTCGGTTTGGCCGGTGTAGCCAAAAGTCTGATCAGGAGCTGTACTGATTGAGACAACTCCAGCGCCAAAGGATCCGTAGAAACCTTCGTGCGCATAAGTTCCTCCTCCGAATTGATCATCCGGATACGGAGAAAAAAGTCGCATTTGCGACATTTGTGCCTGCGATACCGATGTTGCCATGAACAACAAAGCGCCGGCGATAAAAAGTTTTAAGCTAATTCGAGACATGGTCTTGTACCCACCTCTGTTTCACTATGGAATTGATCCAAAATAATGGTTTTTTAACCAGACAAATCACGTTTTCTGTATTTCCTCTTCTGACCCTGAAATGTTTTCTATCCTTAAAAAACTTTTCTGCCTGAATTCGAAACAAAACGTTAATAAAAACGCAACTGCCTGTTTACGGCTGTGCCAATAGTATCGGTCTTTCCGTCTTAATCAGTTCAATCATAAACATTCTCTAGTTGGAAAATGTTGAAATCTTTTTAAAAATTTTATTAATCGATGTTAAAACAGGAAAGACAGTAAAATTTTTTCCATTATTTAGGAGGGTATTTTTTCTGTTTTCCTCTTTCATTGATCATCAATTTTTCTTAAAAGATTTTTAAGCAAATTTCAGCGGCTACTGTTCAATTGAATGAAGTTTACCAAAACTATTGTAAAAAATGAATTGTTACAATATCTGAAATCTGCTGTCGTTTCTCATACCAAACAACATTTATTGAGCGACTAGCGGAATTTCATCCGATAGTACCGACTTTCTTAAATGAAAATCGGTATTTTTACTTGTTCCTCTACAGACATTATTTACATTAAACATTATAATATAGAAGTTTTTATGATTTTATTCTCTTTAAGATCCAGTTTTTGATAGAATGTGCAAAATATATAAAATGACATATATAAAAAAGATGAAAGAAGTTGTTTCGGCGGTATTTTGTTTTTTTGTGTTCGACTTGGAAATGCTGTCAGTTTTTCAAAGACAAACAGAAAATAATGAAAGAAAAAAGTTTTTTCTTTTGTGTATGTTTTACAAGGTGTGTATCTTTCCTGTTTTCTTTTTATTTTCAGTACTTTTCATTAATCAGGTCTATTCTGCTTCAAGTGACGATAAAATTCTTAACGATCGAATTTCTGAATTTGTTAAATTGGACAGTAAAACTGACTTTGAAAATCCGAACTGTTATATTCAAGGGATCCGAAAGAACAATATTCTTCAAAAGCTTCAAACATCGCTGATCCGATTGACTAATCACCAAAAGTACCCGGATCTTGAAGTCGATTTGATCGGAGCGATTCATTTTGCGGATATGGAATACTATCAGGCAATTTCTTCCCTGCTTCAAAATTACGATATCGTTCTTTACGAGATGGTTTACCTGAATAAATCGCAGCAGCCGGTAAAAAAGTCTAAATTCTTGTCCTCAAAGGCGATCCTGGAGGAATTATTTTCATCTAATATTAATATTGTATTATGCGGTAAAATCCAAGAAGATCAAAATACGAATTGGCCCCTATATTTACTAGGAAGAATTCAGGAATGGATCGGGAAAAATTTAAAACTGGCCAGTCAGACCGATTGCATTGATTACCAAAAAGAAAATATGTGTCATGCCGACATCGACGCGGAAACATTGATCCGTCGTTATCTTGATAACGGTGACCTGGACGATCTGATTATGCGTGTTGTTCTAGCGGGTTTTTTGGATAAAAACACCTCTTCGTCTGTTTCCGGAATCGGCATTCTATTTTCTCGAAATCGTTTGCTCTCTTTAAAAAGAACGGTCGCCGAATCTCTTTTATTGACTTTTACAGATGATATTGCAAATTCCCGGGAAAACGTTATTATCTCTGAAAGAAATAAAATTGCGTTAAAATATTTCGCGGATACTTTGAAAACACCCGCTAAAAAAATCGCCATTTTTTATGGATGCGCCCACCTTGAAGATTTTGTAACCCGCCTGAAAAACGATTTTGATCTCGATCCTGTCAAACTAAAATGGATCACCGCCTGGGATCTGACGTTAAAATAGTCGTTATAATTCATACAATCGGTTTATCCTGCTTGGTTTTCCTGTATTTTATGATTTTAACGAAAATATTATTTATTTACACTGGATATATTATAATGATTAAGTTAAAATTTACATATAAAACAATTAATCAGTAAAAAACGTGTTGATTTTCTGTTTGTTAATAATGATAAAATATCATTTATAAATTACTTTTGATATTTTAATTCCGCAATAAATTAATTCGCAATAAAATTTTGAGGGAGAAGTCCATTACTTCCATAAGCGCTTAACCATCGGGGGAGGAAAAGAGCAATGAACGAAACGGCTTCAGAACAATATATGAACATTAACAGTTACAATACCGAAAATGGATCCGAATATCGATATAATTTTGATTTGAGGAAAAAATCCAGTTGGTTTAATTTTATCTCGGAACAAATAACAACCGGAATTGTCTGTGTTGATTTAAAACATTGTATTTTAAATTATAATCGAGCCTTTTTGAGTATTTCTCTTCTTGAGGGCTATATCGACACTCCCGCTGATTCTGTTTTAGATCGCGATTTTTATGAGTTTTTTAAATATCCCGATATTATTGGGCCCGATTTCTGCCCCTTTGCGACGGTTAAAAAAATTCGAAGAACGGTTGAAACGACAATAAAACTGAAAACGGAAACGTATAATATCAAAGTTTCCCCCTTATTTGAAAAAGACGGAACACAGCTTGTCGCTTATTTGGTTGAAATGATCGATTCGACGCAGTATATTATGCTGGAAGAAAAACTGGATCATCTTCAGAAAGTCGGATACGAACTTTCCGATCTTTCCCGGGAGGAAATTCAGCTTATGTCCAAAAATGAACGGGTCGAGTTGCTCAAATCGCGCATCCAGACCTATTTTAAAGAAATTTTCAATTACACAATCTTTGAATTTCGTCTTTTAAACAAAGAAACCAACAAGCTGGAACCTTTTTTATCGGAAGGGCTTTCTCCCGAAGCGCGTGACCGCGAGATCTATGCCGAAGGGACCGGAAACGGCACTACCGGGCATGCGGCCCATTTTAATCATGTCTATATTTGCGATGATCCAATGGTGGACGCGCTGTTCATGCCCAGTTCATCAAGAATTCTTTCCGCGATTTCCATTCCGCTGACTTATCAGGGAGAAGTTTTGGGGACCTGTAATGTCGAAAGTCACGAACCTTACGCATTTACGGAACGGGACGGATATCTTCTCCAGCTGTTTGCCAACGATGTTGCTATTGCGCTTCATACCTTTGAACTTTTAACTCATGAAGGACAAAAAGCTTCCTTTGAAAGTATTTTAAAAGTTCAAAAAACGATTTCATTTCCGATCGACGAAATTGTCCGGGCCTCCAGTTTTTTATTGGACGAAACGTCAAAGCAGCGAAATATTCTATCGGTCATTCTTAAAACGATTGCGGCCAATTCTGACGCGAACGGCAAAGAAGCGGATCCCAAAGAAATTCTTCGTGTTGTCAATGAAAATTTGCGTCCGTTTCAAAAATATTTTGAAGAATCGGAAAAACAAGTGCGGACCGTGCTTTCAACGTCGAGAGACATAAAAGACAGGATTTCAATGGAACGGGTCCGCTTGACCCGGCTTCAGGACCTTCATAACGGCGAAAGTTTTGATTATCCCCTGTTAAAGAACAGACGCGTACTTGTTCTTGATAAAGATCTGCAGGTTTTAAAGAACGCGCACGAGATCTTTGAAAAATACGGCTGCATTGTTGAAACGGCAACAGATGCTTTAACGGCGCTCCAAATGGTTCGCGGCACTTCTTATGATCTGATCTTAACCGAACGCAAACCGCTCGGAGGAATGAACGGCGAACAGTTTATGATCCGTCTGTTTGATCTGTTTCCCGGGCAAAAGAAGATCCCGTTGCTCATGACGATCGAACAGGGGGTTTACGACCCGGATCATATTCTTCCGAAAGCGATGGAACGGGGACTGCTCGGCTATCTGTCCCGTTCTCCCATTTATCCGAAACAGCTCATTCCGCTTTTTGAGAAAGTTCTTAATGCTTGCGGAGCTAAAGACAGTGCCGGTAATCTCTTGCTGGCGGACGGATCACAGGAAGAAATCAACGAAGAACTTTCTTCCGATACAACCGCGGATGACGGAACTTCCTTGTCGGGATCGACCAGTCGAATACATGGGTTCATGTTTCAGAAAGGGGCCAAACGTTTCGATGAATGGGCTTCTCAATTCTGTAAAAACAGTCCAAACCTTGAAGAAAACGATCAGACCGAAAAGAAGGTGAACACGCAGGAGAACCAAAATTCTCCTTACGACGCCACTTGACCGAATCACTGTTTCGATTTTATGCGGTCAATATTTAACGTCGACGGACATCAAGAGCCGTCGGTTCTTTCGATGTTGGATCTAATAAAAAATATTATAATTCGTCTATAATAAATTTATTGCCTGAAAATTCATTTCTTATTGGACAAAAACTTTATTTTTTATATAATTTAATAGATTTATATAAAAGCTTTGCGAAAATTTATTAACAATTTTGTCAAACAACTGAATTTGACCATGCGGTCCCCGTTTTTTCTGTTTTGTGTCAGAACGAATTCCGTTCAGATCGGATCTTGACCCGATCAGGGAAAAACAGGGGAAGTCCGCATACACCGAGTCCATTTTGTTTTTTTCTGTTCTAATGACAACAGAACAGTTGGCTCATGAAGTCAGCCTGCGGAAAAAATGGAAAATTTAAAAGTTGACTTCAAATAATATCTGCTGAAAGATCAATACGATGACACGATGGCATCCGTCCCAAGAGAATGATGAATTGATATTCGCTGTTTGTGACCGTTTTTTGTCCAATTTGGAGGAACCGGGTGACAAAAAGGAAAAAGGCGTCAATGCAATCGCAGAATGGCTGCAAAAAACTTATAAACGTCCCGATCTCTCCCGGGAAAAGATCTATCCTCTTTTTCGTGAGGCGGTCAAACGAAAAATTCTGCTGCTTCAGCCTCCAGTGGAACAGGTCATGACCGATCGGTTGCGGGAACATTATCATTTATCGAATCATGCGGGAAAGATCTCGGTGGTCAATGTTTCGGGTCCGTCCGCTTCTTCTCAAGTCACCTCTTACGCGGCGGATCAAATTATTAATCTGATCGATAGGGTTTACGAATCGAAACGAAAAAAGGCAATCGCGGAAGGACAGGACCCGAATTCCGTAAAAGTTCATCTCGGAATGGGGGCCGGACTGGCGACCATGCTCGTCGCCAAACGTTTGGCCAATCGTGTGGCCGTCGGTGAAGAGGCTCCGAACCTTGTTCTTCACGCGATTTCAACGGGCGGTTTTTTTATTGCGGAACCGCATAAAGCGCCGATTACTTATTTCAGTTATTTCGATGACATTCGATCAAAAGTTGAATACGTCGCTTTATTTTCCGAAACGGTCGTCCGAACGGATGAATACGATAAGGTGCGGACCAATCCCGGATTGCGCCGCTGTTTTGAACGCCGGGATGAAATCGATATTATCGTAACATCGCTGGCAAACGCCGATCACGAACACGGACTGCTCGGACAGTATCTCGCCTGGCTGATTCAGGAAGGTCTGATCAAAAATGACGTTCTTAATATTATGAATGAAGCCGGATGGGTCGGCGATGTCCAGTTCCGTCCTTATTCAGAAGAAGGAAAACTTGATGAAGTTTGCCCGGTTCGCGCGGTTGCTCTTTTTGAACTTGAGGAACTCGTCGAAATGGCAAAGAAAAAGGATAAATACGTTGTTCTGGTCGGCGGACCCTGCGGCGAATGCGGAAAGCTCAAAACCGAAGCGCTCCGGCCGCTTTTGGCCAATGAAAAACTGCGCCTGTGGACTCATTTGATTACCGATATCCGAACCGCCAACGAACTGCTCGCCAGGTAAGTTTTTCAATGCGATTTAATAATAATCGGTCCAATTCCCCCAACTTTCCCTTTCGAAAAACAGATCAACAATAATTGAGTTCGCGCTTCAACATTTTTGATCCGTTTGGCTGAAATCAAAACAAAAAAAGGATTTTCATTGCTGTTGATGAAAATCCTTTTTAATTGGGATAAAAACGTTTCAGATCCATTGAACGTCCCAGACATTCCTGTTTTTGATAAACAGCAGGCTGGCGGTCTGACATCCGGGATTTGATCTTTTGTCTTTGGGGATCAGATATCGCAAAGCATGACGGCGTTGTAAAGTGATTCAAATCCCTTTTTCGGACGGAATTCATGAGCAACAAAACCTGTAAAACCGGTTTCCAAAATCGCTTTCATGATCGGCGGATAATAGAGTTCCTGCGTCTCGTCCAGATCGGATCGGCCCGGATTGCCGGCGGTATGATAATGTCCGATGTATTCATGATATTTTTTGATCGTATTGATGATCTCGCCTTCCATCCGCTGCATATGATAAATATCATAAAGAAGTTTGAACCGGCTGCTGCCGACCATTTTACACAGATCGACGCCCCATTCCGTATGGTCGCACATATAGTCGGGATGATCCTTGTCGTTGAGCAGTTCCATGACAATATTGATCTTGTATTTTTCCGCCAGCGGCATGATCTTTTTGAGCGCGGCCGCGCAGTTTTTCATTCCGGTTTCGTTGTCCATTCCTTTTCGTGTTCCCGAAAGAGTGATCAAACTGGGAACATTCAGATCGGCGGCCATTGGAATATACTTTGTAAAAAGAGCGATTGCCATTTCATGATATTCGGTCCGATTGATATTCTTGTCGATGGAAAGACGGAACGGCGCGCCTTCCAATTGGGGAAGCGAACCCATTGAAACGGTCATGCCGTTCTTTTTAACGGTTTCCCATTCTTCCGGCAAAACAAGATCAAGACCGAGAACACCGATTTTTTTGCATTTCGCGCAAAGATCGTCAAGCTTGTATTTGCGATAGGTTCCCCGGGTGACCCCCTGTCGAATATTTCCCTTGAAATTGGCTTTTTTGACAAAATCTTTTTCCGCTTCCGCGCCAATGGTTTTTGATGATACCGTCAGAGCGGCGGCACCGATCAACGCGCTGCCAAGAATTTCCCGACGTGTCAGTTTACTGTTCATTCTACTCTCCTTTATTATTACGTCTTTGGTTTAGCAAATGTTCGGTCAATAAATTTGCCGCAATTTTCATCTTGGCTTTTCGATTCGAGAACGAATATTTCCCGTTTACGGTAAAAGTTTTTTTATTACATTCCAATCGAATTATTATATTATATCGGGTAAAAAATCAAAATCAATACAAAACGATAACACATGACAGAAATTTGACTTTTTGCGGTCCATTTGATATACTTTACAAGTCGGTTTGTTCCTTTTAATTTTTCGTCATTTCAGCCGATTGACAGCGTAACTCGTCTGTTCATTTAACGTTGGAATGGAAAATCTGAAAGAGGTTCGGGATATCTCAAGCATCAATAAAATTAAATGTTGCGTTGCTCCATCTATTCGATGACGCTTGAATACGAAATATTGAAATAAATCGTTCGATGAAATTGAAATTTAAAAATTGGGGGGAGACATGAAAAAGATGGTTGTCTTATTCGCATTGGTTCTGTTTTGTGTTTTGGCAAAAGATGCTTTTGCCACTGAGAGTGCCAGGAATTTATCGCGGGCGGATCAGTCCGTTTGCGATACCCGGTTAAAGCAATTGACAGACGGCGTTGATTCTGATTTTTATGTTTCCGTCAAAGGAAATGACCAATGGTCCGGTCGTTTAATGACAAAAAATTCAACGGGAACCGACGGTCCGTTTCGGACGTTTGAACGCGCTCGGAACGCTGTCCGTGAACTGAAAAAATCGCCCAACGGATCGGATAAACCGATCATTGTTACTGTTGGCGGCGGAATTTATGAGCTTGATAAAACACTAACCTTTGAACAGCAGGACGGCGGATCGGATAAAAATCCGGTGATTTGGAAAGCGCAAAAAGGTGAAGAGGTCAGACTGATCGGGGGTAAATTTTTACCCAAAGTCAAACAGGTCAAAGACGAAAATATCAAAAAACTGTTTCGAGCGGACGTTAGAAATAAAATCGTTCAAATTGATCTGAAAGCGGCCGGCATCAGCGAGTACGGATCCCCAAAAGGGGGCGGAATAGAACCGTTCTTCAATAACAAGCCGATGCGAATTTCCCGATATCCGAACGATGGTTTTATGACGATCACCGGCTTGGGAAAAGACAATACTCATGAAAAAAACGTTCGGGGAACCAAAGGGATCAAAGAAGGGGTATTTCAAACGGATGACAAACGTATTCTTGAATGGAAAAACGAAAAAGAGATCTGGGTTCACGGCTATTGGTTTTGGGATTGGGGAGAAGATCGTCATAAAGTTGCGTCGATTGATCCCGACACGTTAATGATCAAAGTCGAACCTCCTTATCATATATACGGATACAGAAATAAACAATGGTTTTACGCGTTCAATCTTCTTTCGGAAATTGATCAGCCGGGCGAGTATTACATTGATCGGGAAAGCGGTATTCTTTATTTTTATCCGCCGGAAAAGGTCAGAAGAAATTCCGTTGCCGTTTCGCTGCTGCAAAATATCATCATTATGTCCAATGTCTCGAATATGATTTTTGCCGGCTTTACGATCGAAGCTTCGCGGGGATCGGGCATTTCCGTTAACGGAGGAAGCGGCGATTTGATCGCGGGTTGCTGTGTCCGTAATGTTACAGGGACAGCGATTTCTGTTTCCGGTTCCAATCAATCGATATTCGGTTGTCATCTTTATCAATTGGGTTCGACAGGAATTTCGGTATCCGGCGGTGACAGAAAAACATTAACGGCGGGCCGCTGCTGTGTCATAAACAACGATATTCATGATTACGCCCTGATCAATCGGGTTTACCGGCCCGGTATTACTGTTAGCGGCGTCGGCAATCTTATCGCGCACAATCGGGTTAGTGACGCTCCTCATATGGGCATGGGCTTCGGAGGCAATGATCATCTGATCGAATACAATGAGATCTATAACGTCTGCTTTGAATCCAATGACGCCGGCGCCATTTATACGGGCCGCAATTGGACAATGCGCGGCAATGTTCTCCGATACAATTACCTTCATGATATTTCCGGGTTCCGCAACAGAGGATGTGTCGGGATCTATTTGGATGATATGTTTTCTTCCGCGGACATGATTGGTAATTTATTTGTCAACGTTACTCGGGCGGCAATGATCGGAGGGGGACGGGACTGTCATATTGTCAATAATATTTTCATTAACTGCAAACCTTCACTTCATGTCGATGCCCGGGCGCTCGGCTGGTGCAACGATCACGCGGATGGTTGGTTAAAGGAAGCCAAAGAAAAAGGAACTATTTCCGGTATTAAATTTAAAGATCCACCTTACAGCGAAAAATATCCCGCTCTCGCTCATATTCTTGACAAAGAACCGAAAGCTCCGGAAGGAAATGTTATTGCCCGGAATATCGCTGTCGGCGGTACCTGGGACAGTAATAAATCGGGACAATGGCAGGGAACAAGCATTGAAAAAAAAGCCCTTCCTTATCTTGAAATGAAAGATAATTTCGTTCAGGGCGATCCGATGTTTGTCGACGCTGCCAAAGGAGATTACCGATTAAAGCCCGATTCACCCGCCTTGAAGTTGGGGTTCAAGCAGATCCCCTTCGATAAAATAGGTCTGTTCAAACACCCTTACGCCGTTAAAAGAAAATAATATAACAGCTGATATTTTGTATATACTGATTCCATCATGAATTTTCCGTTATAACGTCAAAAGAACAGCCGATTCAAGCAGTCAATTGGCGGAAATGACGGAAAATTTATAATATAAGCAATATAAATTTCCGTTGGATCACCGATTCAAAAAATCAATCGGCGGCCAAATGGAAAGTTAAAATTTAGTAAACATAAAATAGCGGCAGTACAAAATTTTGACGGTCGGTATCTTTTCCGTCAAAAGAATTATTTTGTATAAAATCTGTTTTTTCAGTTCTTTTCCTCATCGGAATGTGTATATTTTATTATCGTGCGGATAAGATCGGCGACCGTTGTTTTTCGATAATTTTCCAATGTCGCGGGTGCGGGAAAAATGTCAGTGATCAGATCTCTGTCAAAATGCCTTCCCGTTGCGCGTTCCAAGGAAAATATAAAATCAAGCCAGTCAATACTGTCCCAGCCGGGCAGATCCAGCATTGAACCGCCAATGGTGTCTTCCGCCCTTACACTCGTTTCGGAAACTTCCCCGTACTCGGCTATCGTCCGGCGAATTTGACGGATCAGTTCCATGTCGTTCTTTTCCGGAATAAAATCAAGTTTCGCGAGAAATATTTCAAATTCTTCCGGATCTCTCGAATTAAATTTTTCTTTTGCTCTTTTCTCCCTCGGAATGATATCGTATTTAATATTATAATATAACAGACCGAACAGCAGTATTACCAAAAAAACAATAAAAAGTATTTTCATTTTAATATCGATTCATTTGTGTTATTTTTGTTTTTACGACCAAAAACGGCTGACTCGCCAAAACGGCCGGAGTAAATATCAGTAAGTTAAAAGAACAGCCGTATCATAATCCTTAAGGTGAGGTTTTCAACCGCTGTTTTTTTACTTCTTAACAAACTGTCCAACAGTCAAGTCTTTTCATTGATTTTCTTTAAAAGAAGAAAAATGATATTCTTGTTAATCGTTTTCTTGATGAATTTTCCGTATAACGTCAAAGGAACAGGCGATTTACGCAGTCAATCACCGAAAATAACGAAAAATTTAAAAAACAGTATAAAACTCATTCCGGCCGCTTTCTCAGGACGAATGAAAAATTATGTCCAATCAAGACTGTCTTCAAAAGGATATCAACTGAGTGATCCGTAAAAAGTATCGGATGTTCGAATATTATCCATCGGTACTCCGTCAAGCCCCGTCGTAATTTGACGAATTGCCCGAATACATCAACTCATTGTCGGCGGCGTAAAATCAAAATATAAAGAAAATAGTCGAACTCTTTCGATTCAGGGACTTATGAGTGTTTTTACTTCTGGTTTCGAACAAGGGAACGAAAGGAAGAATACCTGTTAAAAAGGCAATAAAGATTGGAAGATGGACAAAATCTTTTTCGAAGAGATCTCTCATTCCTTAACGAATATGAGTTCGGAAGGCAAACAGAAATTGAATAATACTTTTATTCAGTCTCTGGAAATATCTTCTGCTTGAAAGGTATTCAGCCAACGCGTTACTTTCGCGGGGATCTCTTTCGTTTTCAATTTATCGGAGTTAATAAAACCACTTTCTGAATAAGTGATCATATACCAGTTGGATTTCATCGCCTTACTATTTTGTTTGTTATTTTCTTTGTTTTCCTCCATGAATTCTTTGGTATTGGCATTAACTGATTCAGAAAAAACTGAGGTTAAATCTTCGGCCAGCTGATCAATAGTTGTTTTGCTTTGGTGAACAAAAATACAGACCGACCAGAATGAAATTTTCCCTTGCGAAAAATATTTATACAAGACAGGCCGTTCTTTTCCTTGAAAAGAAAGAATACCCCAACGGGCAACAGTTGCCAATATCTTTTTTTGAGAATTGTCCGATAAATTTCGATCAAGGTCCTTTCGATTTTGATCGGATACATTTTGAAGAATCGCCGGAATATTTTGATTCGGCATAATTTCAAAAATTGTTTGCTGGAATAACTGGATCGGAATTTTCCGGCAGGACACAACGCTGATTTGCTCTTTGCGGCGGCTGTCCATCGGAAAGTCGGGGAACAGGATAATGGATGAACATGTCTTGATTTTTCCCCCGCTCCCGGAAGAGGTTGTTTGACTATTTTGGCCCGTATTGGTTCCCTTTAAAGAACTCATTCCAGAAAATAAATCCGGTTGTTTTTTTGTTGAATTTGTATTTGAATCTTCATTCAATATTAATTCATTTTTAAGCGTATTGTCAGCTTGAAAAAGGGTTTCTTTCCATTTACCGGGACATAAAACAGAAAACCCCTCCGGATGAGTAATCCGTCTTCCTGATCGAATCGACGAAGGAAGCGGACGTCCCGGCGGAAGAGACATTGCGATTATCATTCCCAAAAACGCGGCAAAAACAAGAATTTCCGTTAAGGTAAAATGTATTTGATGTTTGACTTTACCGTTTAAAGAATCGAAAGATTTTTTTGGGGGATCATTGGAAGTCCCCTCAAACGAGTCTGCGGAATTATGATTGGCAATCAATACATTGTTGTTATTAGACACAAATTCGGGATCTTCGGGACCGGCTGAGTCACCCGCCCCCAAAGAACAATCGCCCGAATATGAAGCAGAGGAAGGCAGCGCATGATGACCGGAATGGTTTATATTTTGAATGGATTCATCATTAGTGTCTTGAACAAATATCATTTTAATATTTTTATTTGCCGAATCTTCAGACAAATGAAAATTTATTTCGTCAGAAGAAGCGCGAGGTTGGCGCACGGATTCGTTTTTGTTTGAATAACACATGAAAAAGATCTCCTTCTCTTCGTGAGAAGTGGCTGTTCCGGCGGCAGGTTGTTTACTTCAGTTTTGAGAACAGAAGAAAAACGATTCACAAAGTCAGCTGTCGAGAAAACAGAAATCGCAACCGGTATAAAGCGAATCCGTCACAAGTACTTTGTTTTATCGTTGATTTGTTGCGGTTCGCTTCTTTCGAAATTTTCTTGAGAACAGCGGCAGGATTCAGACCGATGGCGATCATGCTTTACCGGTTGAATAATTTTGTGCGGGAGATCGCCAATGCGGCATTGGCGTATCAAGCGCGGCGCAAACGGCTCGCATAAGATCGCCTTCGGATTCAGTGATTACTCCGTCGTTGGCAACACAGTAATAAAATCCGGTCAGTAATTTTTGCTTTAAAACAGGAGCGGCGAAAGCCAATTCATTCAGCGCCGATCCAAAAGATCCGGGGGTACATTGATCCTTTGGAACAATTTCGGACTGCATGTAAAAATATTCGAACGCGGCGTTAAAAGCGGACAGTGCAGCCTCCGGATCGTCGTTACCGGAATGCGCGAGATAAGAAAGAGCTTGACGAAACGGTTCGACTACAGCACCAAATCGGGTGTATTTGACCTGCGCGGCGGGAACCAGTCGGTAAAAGACATCCAAATTTCTAATCAAATAGTGTTGTAACGAATACTCAAACAGATCGACAGTGTTATCGGCACGAATCAGTTCGATCAGTTTATTTCGGAACCGCCGGTATTCTTCCTTCCGCATCATTTTCAGTGTTGGAATGGCAAGTTCGACAACAGGAAGCCGACTGGAAATGGCAAGACTGCTGATCTTTATAAGCAACTTCTTGAAAACGGTCTGATCATGAGTGGACAATTCAGAGCAAAGTAAGTTCCATTGTTTTTTCAAAACAGGATTGGTCCAGACCGCTTGATCGAAATCCGCTCGGGGCATTTTGAAATACTCGACCATCAGCAAAGAATAAATTACCATTTCAGCGGTATCGGGAGATCGGACGAAACCTTTAATTTCATCGGGGATCGTTTGGATCAATGTCTCGGCAACATCAAGCTGATCCTTTTGCAAAGAGCCTATGCTTTGAGCGATTGCTTCCGCGGCCATTGTTCCCCCAAGGGCGTTGAGTACCGATTGAGGCAGATTTCCCGCGTTTTCAATCGGGCTGGCGGAATTATTTCGAATCTGATCGATTAAATTTTTATTATTGGTTAAAGCTTGGGCGGCGTTTTTGTTCGCACTGGCATTATCGGGAACAATCACTTCGGGATTGTTTTCTTCATACCCGGTATCTTGATTGACTTCGCAAAGAATACTGGGAAAATTCCCTTTAAACGACGGATCAATACGCCGAATTCTTTCCGCAAGATCCGGATGCGAATCAAAGAGCGAAGAGAAAAAACCGGGCTTAAAAACACTGCCGATAAATAAATGACAGGACTCAACCGACTTGGCGTTATTGATATTTGATCCGATCCGCGGACATCCGATTTTAGCAAGCGCTTTTCCGATCCCATTGGGATTTCTGGTGAACTGAACAGCGGACGCATCCGCTAAAAATTCGCGCTGACGGGAAACGGCCGCCCGAATCAGATTGCTGAAAAAAAGACCAATGGCGCCGATAATAATTAACGACAGCCCAAAAAGAAACATTCCGACGATAACAGCCAGCGCGCCCTTATTGTCTTCATCGTCCCGACTGGAGACATTAACGAAAAAAATACTTCGGCAAATCACGGTTCCAAGTATAACAATCATCTCCAATCCGAACAGAATACCGATCAGATGCAGATTAATTTTTGTATCGCCGTTTAAAATATGACTGAATTCATGAGCGACGACTCCTTGAAGTTCATCGCGGTTCAGATAGGTCAAGGCACCGCTTGTAACAGCGACAACTGATGTATTGGGAGTAAAGCCGGCCGCAAAAGCGTTTATCGATTGTTCACCGTCCAAAATATAAACATTGGGAACATGTATGCCGGAAGCGATGGCCATT
Source organism: uncultured Planctomycetaceae bacterium (assembly GCA_964652875.1). Classification (GTDB taxonomy): domain Bacteria; phylum Planctomycetota; class Planctomycetia; order Pirellulales; family Thermoguttaceae; genus JAUNBG01. The sequence goes on along the minus strand of CAZZEF010000017.1, from coordinate 24,780 downwards.
TCTTCGACAATGTTCAAAAGGCGCCGTTCCCGAAGCTCTTTTGTCGCGGGGGAGACACGTCGGCCGCCAAGCTGTTTTGCAATTCCGTCTCCTTGCAATGAAGACAGACAAGCGATCTTAAAAAGAGATCCGCCGCCGACAATAAGAAAAACAATGCCGGTATCAATAAGAAAAAGTTTCGGATTCAGCCAGACCTGTATGAATCCGGCGTTATGCGCATCCAGCGAGATCAGCCAGGAAATAAGCGAATGAATCGACAAAAAAATCGCCGTAATCGCGCATACAAACAGGAAGATCAGAATCCCTGTCTTTTTTCGCGCTTTTTCCTGATGCTGAAAAAAATTCATTGTTTGAGTTTTTATCTGATTGGTCATAACAATACATCCGGTGTTTTATTTTTTAGGTGTCAAAAAAGTGAATTCAACCCTGCAAGGTCAAATTATCATTTTAAGGTTCTGCCTTGTGATTCTATATTCTTAATAATCAGAATCTGTTTAACGGAGATCTGTTTTGGGGGGCATTGCCGGAAAATTTTTTATTTTTCAATAGATCCGGTAAAAAGACGGAATATTTCAGTTTCCGGCAATATCAAACCTGTTCGAAGATCAACATAAAAACAAAAGATCAAACCGCGATTCTATTCCGTCAACTTTTGACTGTTTCATTTTCTGGCGATTGACTTCAAGTTCAGGAACGTTTTTTTTGAGATAAAAACGGACCAAAGTAAAGCGCAATCGGCAAAAATAAAATCATTCAAGCGCGAAAACAGTTGCGATTTTCATAATGAATTTTCCGCGCTAACGTCAAAAGAACAGTCGAGTCACGAAGTCAATCGGCGGCATTACGGAAAATTTAAAATGAGAACAGGATCAAAGCGACCGAATCAGAATTTGACTTGCGGAGCGTTTCGTTCTTCGGTGTTTTCGATCTCCCAGCTTGCGGCGACGGTAAAATTACAGAAATTAGCAACAAAGTTGGAAGGAAAAAGTTCCCGTTGAGTATTGTAAATCATGACCGAATCGTTATAAGCCTGTCGGGCGAACGCGATTTTATTTTCTGTCGAAGTAAGTTCTTCCTGAACTTGAAGCATGTTTTGATTCGCTTTCAGATCAGGATAGGCTTCGACAACTACCATTAGTCGTCCCAGCGCGCTGGTGAGTTCACCTTCTGCACCGGCAAGAGATCGAATCGCGTTCGGATCGCCGGGATTTTGGTTGACATTGTTCGCAGCACCCATCGCGGATGATCTTGCGCGGATCACGGCCTCAAGAGTCCCTTTTTCGTGAGCCATGTAACCTTTGGCCGTCTCAACCAGATTGGGAATCAGATCATATCGTCTTTTGAGCTGAACGTCAATTTGGGCAAACGCGTTCTTGAATTGGTTGCGAAGTCCGACCAGTTTATTATAAACTCCAATAAACCAAACAAAGATGATAAAAGCAATAAAAATAATACCGCCAATAACAGCCAGCAGAATAATAGTTGAAGTTGCCATAACAGTTTCAAACCTTTCTTTTAATTTAATTTTTCAAGAAAAACGATTTTTATACCGCCAATAAAATATCTTTCCGCATATCGTTTCCCGATAATTTCGACCAATCAGAAATTTTCTGACGGAAAAACGAAAAAACAAAATGGAATCAGTATAAAATCGAAGATTCCGTCTCATATTTTATAGTATGAGAACAAAGAAAAAAATGGCAAAAAATATATTTTACCAATAATTTAAAAAGTTTTTTAAAATTATGGAGAATAAAAACGAAAAAATGTGCCATTAATTACAAAATCGGGAAAATATTAATAAAAAATTGGTCAAAATGATATAAAACAACAAACAAAAGATAATAAAATTTGCCTCGAAGGTTCAGATTGTATTCAGAGGCGGCAAAAGCTGATTGAAAGATCGAATTGAGATAATTCGGGAGCAGATAATGGGGCAGGGGCAGACACTAAAAATCGATCTCTCAAAAATTTTGCGCAATCAAAAAAATGATTGATTCAAAACGCGTTTTATACTGGTTCAAATAATAAAATATCCGTTATAACGTCAAAAAAAACACCGATTGTAAAGACAATCGGCAAAACAGCGAAAAAATAGGTTCAACACAAAAATGAAAGCAGTATATAAAACCGCCGGGTCCAAAAGGAGATTGGAAAACAATCAAAGGCGATCTTGAAGTGCGCTGTCTTTTTTGGCGATTTTTTCTTGAAGATTCTTTTTGAAATTGACCAAGGCATCGCGCAGTTTCTGATCGGAAAGCGCAAGGATCTGAACGGCCAGCAAACCGGCGTTTCTCGCTCCGCCGCTTCCGATTCCGACGGTTGCGACCGGAATATCGCCCGGCATTTGAACCGTTGAAAGAAGCGAATCCAAGCCGCCCATCATATCGGTTTTAACAGGAATTCCAATGACAGGAAGAGTTGTATGAGAAGCGACAACACCGGCCAAATGAGCGGCACCTCCTGCGGCAGCAATAATAACTTTAAGTCCTCTTTGTTCTGCGGTGCTTGCGTATTCCAAAACCCGGTCCGGAGTTCGATGCGCACTCATAACATGAACTTCATGAGCAATGCCGAATTCCTTCAGCGCGGAGGATGCTCCATTGATCTTTTCCCAATCGCTGTCGCTTCCCATTAAAATGCCGACCAGAAAATTATTGTCTTTTGTCATTTTTAAATACAGTCTTTCCGAATAAAAATTTTCAAAATTATCCAATAAATATCAAAGCTTCGGATTCGTTTCCGCTATTTCCAAAATACCAAGAGGCATTAATCTTTTTGAAAAATTCTCTCCGGATCGCAAGGCGGTTTAAACAGAAAAATTTTTCTTTTAATACAAAAACAAGCCCGAAATTATAAATATTTCATAATTTCGGGAAAAAGCAAGGGGAATTATAAAAATTATTCCGATCCTCTTGTTTTTGTGTCTGTTTATTCGATATAACCGGTTTCAACCGATGTTTCCGGAGTAAGACAGATCCGGAATCCGATATCGTCCCGATGAAAATCAGGAACGAAGGCGAAACGGGTTCCGCTTTGGCAGTCTTTCATTCCGATACTCCAGGATCCGCCGCGAAAGATACGAAATGTTCCCTTATTAGGTCCGATGGGATCGGTTTCAGGGATCTTGGTGTAAGTACCGAAACGACTGCCGCACCATTCCCAGACATTTCCGTGCATATCATAAAAACCCCAGGGGTTCGGTTTAAACGATTTAACAGGGGCCGTTTTGTCGAACCGGTCATTATGTGCTTCATCGCGCCATTCCCAGCCGTTGGTATTGGACATATCGCAATAATTGCCGTATTCATAAAGGAGATCGGAATTGAAGCCGAAAGAATATTCGGTGTCGGATCCGGCCCGGCATGCGTATTCCCATTGCGCTTCCGTCGGCAATTTAAATTCAACGCCGCGTATTTTCGCCGCTCCGGTCAGCTTATCGCAGAAGGACAGGCAGTCAAGCCAGTTGACGTTCTCAACAGGAAGATTTTCTCCCCGATAAAGAGACGGATTGCTCCTTGTAAGATCCTTATACATTTTTTGAGTAACTTCTGTTTCAAGCATCCAGAAGCCGCGCGAAATCGTTACGTCATGAAACTCATTCAGGCCCATTCGGAACTTACCGGGCGGACACCAGCGAAAAACATATTCAATGCCGTTGAGTATTAATACTTTTTGTTCTCCTGCCTTTGTTCCCAATTCTAAAATATTGCCGTCCGATTTAATTTCTGTTTTGGGCAAGTTCTTTTGATGGACAATTTTCGAAACTCGTTTAATAACGAAATCGCCTTTAACGAATATTTCCAAATCTGTCAAAACGGTCTCTTTGGTTCCGAGATAATATTTGACAGGAGCCTGTTTATTGACCGGTGGATAATTTTTCTTTTCCAGCAGGGGAAGAGTATCCATAATTTCCGAAACTTCGAGATCAGGTTCCCGACTGATGCCGGCGTTAGGGACCAGGGCGGGAAAAGTTTCCGATTCGTCATTGTCGGCATTGGCTTCCTCATCAGAACTTTGCCCTGATTGAACTGTCACCGGAGGCGCGGCGATATTATCCAAACCTTTTTTCCAAAGAAAGCGCAATATTTCGCAGTCCCGGACCCGATACCCATCGTTCCAAAAAGTAATACGGGACGTTCCTTTGAAATTCAGCAGGCTTTCGATAACGTTGATATCGGCCGTCTGTCCAATAAAAAGTTTATTGGATTTGGCCAGCATTTTAAATTGCCGGGCATGTTCCCAAGTTGGAAAGACAATCTCCAAACGAACATTTTCCGCGCAAAAAACATAATCTTCGTTTCCGAATTTATGGGTAAATTCCGGGCAGGTAATATTTATTTCCGGGCAACGGAGTTTGTTTTTGTCAATGGATTGCAGCTGTTCACAACTACAAACCGTAAACAACGGCGATTCTTTTTTATGATTCAAAAAGATCTGCAGCAATGAATTTTCTTCGTCAATGCAATCGTAAATAAATTTAACATTCTTTTTTGTTTGTTCTGTAAGACTGCCGAGTTCGTTTCGGGAAGAAAGAAGTTTGTTTTTTTCTTTTTTAACATATTCGTCATATTCTTTTTGCGATTTTTTCAGATTCTCTTCATATTCATCGTCAATATTCTGTTTTTGCAAACGCCAGGCAATTTCTTCAAATTGAAAATCTTTATTGTCCCGGGCATTGGCTTGTTCGACTCGTTTATTAAAGCTTTTGTCGGATTCACCAGGATCTTTTTTCAGCGCAGCGCCGGAATTTTTCTTTTCCGGAACATGGGGATATTTCGGTTTTTCCGGCAGTGTGTACGGTTTGAGCAGTTTTTCAAAATCATCGATAGAAGCGAGTTTTCGAACTTCTTCCAAATTGGATTGAAGCAGTTCGATTTTGGCCTTCATCGACGAGATCCGTTTTTGAGAAGATTTTTTAAGAACTTCTTTGATCGTGTCCTGTCCTTGAGCCGACCCGATAAAATTTTCCGAAAAAACAGATCCTGTAAAGAAAATCAACGCGAATAAAATGAGTGAAAGAAGAAAAAATTTATTCATTGTTCGGGGCCCTTTTTAAAAATATTTTTTATGAAAGCGCAAAAATAATTCCCGTAATAAATAAAATGCTTTAATTTTAATATAAATTATAATACCAAAAAAAACAATAAAATTTTCGATTTTATACATTTAAATTAAATATAATCGCACTCGTCCTGGGGGTTTTTCGTTCCCAAACTCTAAAAAAGTCGATTTATCAAGTCAATTCAGCGTCAATTATAAAAATTAATATTTAGAATTTAAACAACGGTTTCTGATCAATAAATTTCCCGGTCCATGAGAGTCAATACAAAAGGTTTTACTTCGACTCTTGAAGTTCAATAACGCCGTTTCGTCTTGAAGTCCGAATTGGAACAGTCTTCAGTAATTATTTTGTTGTTATTCGATCATTGACATCCAAAAGGACTTTAAACGAACTCAAAGCGGTTATACCGATTTTTCGCTATAACGTCAAAAGAACAGCCGATTCGCGGAATCAACCGGCGCAAAGGAGGAAATATTAAAATGAGAGCAGTATAAACAGGTTTTCGAAGAGATCATTAATAAAAAACATTTCCGTCACCGTCAAAAAAATTGATGAGATGATTGATTTGCGGATCTTGTTTCCAAGGCCAAAGAATGGAAATGACATCGAATCGAATTTGCGGATTCTTTAGTTTACGCCAGCGGATAAATTCCTTTGACGCGGTCAGAAGTTTGCCTATTCGCCGGGAATCAACACTTTCATAAGGTTCACCGCAGGATCGTGTTCTTCTTGTTTTTACTTCAATAAAAACGATCTCTTTCGATTGGGGAGGGGTTGCGATCAGATCAAATTCACAAGAGGTAAATTTGTAGTTGCGGTACAGAATTTTATATCCTTGATGGATAAGGTAGGATTCGGCTGCTTTTTCGCCTTCCCGACCGAGTCGGTCTTTGGCTTTTTGACTTTTATTGTCAAATTGTTTTGGCGTATTCTCCGATTCACAAGTCTCTTCAGTATCCCAAAATTCTTTTAGACAATCGAGAATAAAACGAAAAGACATACGCCAAACCGAAAAAAAACGAACAATAAATCTTATCGAAAATGTTTTTTTAACAAAATGAATTTGATCTGGGCAAGAGCAGATTGCGCGCCAGGAAACGGTCTTTTGAATTCTGCTGTTTGAACTGCGAAAAAGAATATTTAAACCGAATTCGTCGATACGGTCTGTCCTTTTCATTGTTTCAAAACTTCCTGAATTTCCCAAACGGTCGCGAAGTAAAGCGAACAGTTTTTCTTTCTGTGTTGTAAATAAAATTTTTAATAACATAACAAAATCCGCCGCCAATAACAAAAATATTTTATATAATTAATAACTGAATGCGATCTATTTCCGTTTGAAGCTGTCAGAAAATATCTGGCTGCGTTGATATTGTTTTGTATTTTATTTTCTTTTTGAAAATTCGAAAATAGAAGAATATCGGGAAAACAAAGCAAAAAATATCACTCGTTGTTATAAAATAAAATCGGAAATCAAATCTAAAAAACATCGTTCTGCGGCTGTAAATTAACAGAGTCACAGACAACATGAAACAAGATCAAAACAAAAATTTCTGTTAACGCCTATAAAAACAATATAATGTTTTATCGGTCAAAAATCAACAGATCGGCCCGGGGGATTTTGTTTTTTTTGAAAATAGTGTTATACTGAAAGGGAAAAGCTGACAAAAAAATCGATATTGAATGAAATCGGAGAAAGTCAAAAAGAACACGTAAGAGGCTGAAAATGGATACGATGGATTATTTGCGGACAGCCGTTCGCGCGGCTAAAGAAGCGGGAAAATTATTGTCGGAGAAGCTTGGTAAGGTTGCGTTTCGAGAAAAGCATCCTGCTGATCTGGTTACGGAAGCGGATCTGGCCGCTCAAAATTTAATTGAAGAGATCTTGTTAACGGAGTATCCCGATCATTTTTTTATCGGGGAAGAACAGGGGCGACCGAATCATTTGGCGGAACAGGAATGCGGATCACTCGCGCCGGTCGGAAACCCGCTGACCTGGATCGTCGATCCGTTGGACGGGACAACGAATTTTGTTCATCAGGTTCCGCATTTTGGACCGTCCATCGCGCTTGTCAGCGGAAACGAAATTCTTTGCGGTGTTATTTACAATCCGATAACCGATGAATGCTGGAGCGCCGCCAAAGGAGCGGGAGCCCGGCTCAACGGACAACCGGTTCATGTCAGTAAAATTACCCGACCGGAAGAAGCGCTGGTCTCTTTTTCCTTTCCGACCTCTATTGAAGAGGATTCTCCTTTTTTAGCGTCGTTCATTCGACTGCTGCCGCATTGTCAAGCGGTTCGGCGAAGCGGATCGACCGCGCTAAATTTGGCCTATATCGCGTCCGGACGATTCGACGCGCAGTCAAACGGATCGACAACACACCCTTGGGATGTCGCCGCCGGTTTCTTATTGGTCACCGAATCCGGAGGTATTGTCACCAACGCGGAGGGGCAGCCGTTTGATCTGGCCCGACCCGCTTTTTTAGCCGCAGCTACTCCTGAACTGCATCAAAATCTTCTTGATATTACCAGACAATAACAATCGATGATTGATCGTTTGATCCAGATCGTTCGATCAATGATCGATTTGGATCAAAGCATCATATTTTATACTGCTTTTATTTTAAATTTTCTGTCGTCTGCGCCGATTGACTGTGTGAATCGGCTGTTCTTTTGACGTTACAACGGAAAATTCATGATGGAATCGGTATAAAAGAATAAATTTACTTTGCCGACAAATTTCTCTCCGTTGTTATGTATTGGCAGGTAATCCTTTCAGAAATAGAAATCGTTCAAACACGAGCGTTACTTGTAAACAGTGCCTTAACGTAAGCGGTTTCCTCAAAAAAAAGTCCTTGACTAAAAAAATCAAGGACTTTTATAATGTAAGAAACAGGAGACTTTTGGTTTTCCATCTTTAAGTAAAGATCGAAAAAGATCATTCTCTAATTCTATTTGTTGTCTTTAATTTCGTGATCAATTTTTTTGTAATAGCTGTCGAAGTCGAATTCCGGGCTGTTGTCGCCGTCGTGACAGGAATAACAAAGCTTTCGAACACCGTTTCCGATATGCATCTCTTTTCGAAGGGCATCCTGCAGTTTTTCGTCATCGCCCAATTCAGCGGCGATATGTTTTTCTCCCGCTCCATGACAGCTTTCGCAGCCGACATCGGTTAAATGCGGAGTTGTTTTTGCCTGATCGAACCCGCCGGCGTAAGGAAAGTTTTCGATCCCCTGCCAGCCGATCACATGGCAGCTAATGCATTCAGGATCGAAATCGCGCGGCGGATTGGCCTTTTTGATCAACGACTGCCAAGCGGTTGAATGTCCGCTTTTTCGCCAGATCCTGAATTCCTCCTCATGACAGGACTCGCATTTTTTTGAACCGGTGTATTTTCCAAGCGCGGCATATTTGGGGGGTTCGATCAGACTCAATCCGAGCCCGCTTTTATAACCCTTGCTTGTAATAAGGGTCTTGAGAATATCCTGATATCCCTGCATGAGGAGTCGAACTTCTTCCGAACTTTTGTATCGGGAGTCGAGTGCGACCCGTTGATAACGCACTGGATTTTTCGCGTCGTCGTAAAGACCGAGAACAACGGTATACTTCCCTTTTTCTCCCAGTTCAATGAGCTTCTGATTTCCGTTAATGATTTTTGGTTCCGAAGGGGGAATCGTCGGAGAATCTGAGGTCAAAATTATATTGAATTCAGGAAAATTCTTGGCCAGCTCCGTTGTTTGATATTCGGATCCGTGAACAACAAGAATACGGTAATCGCATTTTTCCTTGAGAAATTCCGGCATGATCTCGCGGAGTTTCTTTTGAGGCTCCTCAATTAAAATGCTTTCGTCGCGGTGCTTGAGTTCTTCCGTTTCAAAAAGAACCGAGGTAAAACCGATCCGTAAAGTACCGGTTTCAATGATCTTGTAAGGAAGAGTATAAAGCTTGTTGAAAGCGTAAACGGCAGCATTGGCGGAAACGAAAAGACTTGGCTCGTCGTTGCCGCTCGGTGCGGTAAAGGTCAAAAGAAAATAGGCCGGGAATTTTAATTCATTCGGACCGATTCCAATCGCCTTGTAATTCATTAAATGGAAAGCGTTAATGGTCATGTCGAACTTCAGTTCTTCCTGAACACCGAATCCATTGCCGATTTTTCCGGTATCAAGAGATATCAGATTCCAGCCTTTAGCCGTCAGATCTTGAAGGAACGTTGCCCGGCGGCTCAAACCTCCCTTCATTCGGTCCAAACCGGCGCAACCGCAAGGTTCAATATACCCGTCGAGAAGACCGGTCAAGACAAGCGCCGCTTTCGGTTTGGGCCAATCAACAAAATACCGACCGTTTTCCTTGATCGGATCATAAGGTTCCATCCCGTTTTTTTCTGAATCGGCGGAACTGACTGCGGTAATATTGTTCGACTTGTTGCTAAGCGGTTTAACCGCCGTCGGCAAGGCTGTTTGAGTCGGTATTTTTAACGACGGTGTTCCTGTTTGAACAGGTATTCCCGTTTTGGAGGGCGTTCCCGTATCAGCAGAAACTTTTGACGCGGAATTTTCCGCTTTAAAGGGACTCCTGAAAACGGGCGGGATCCGTTGGGGATCGCCGTTTGACTGTTGGTTAACAGAAGATTTGGTTTCTGATTTTTCAATAGCCGCCGGAATTCCGCCGGAATGTCCGTTCGGGGTTGCGGAAGTTGGAGCCAGTTTCAAAGAGGAAGCCGGTTCTTTGGTATTTTGAACGGAAGGAGCGGACGGCTTTTTGAGTTCAAGCGAAGAAGTCTGTTTCGATTTTTGATCGGGAGGAACAAACTTAAGCTGGGTTGAATTGTCCGCCGCTAACAATGAAGCGGTCAGCAATGACAAAACGCTCCAAACAAACGCAATGGTCATCGCGGAAAAAAATTTCATTCTTTTTGTCATTTTATCTTTTTTCATGGATATCCTTATCAGAAAAACGCCGTCAGGAAAGACGGCGGTCAACGTCGTAAAGGTCCTTCAACAATTTGATGCGAATTGCCTCTGGATCTGTAAGTTTGTAAAAAACTTCCATGTTTCTTCGCCAAACAGAATTCGGACGCCGGTCAAATACCGTTTGACCGGAAGTAACAAGTCCGATCTGTTCGACTTCACAAGCTTCGTATTTTGTTTCATAAATTGAGGGAACAAACAGGGAATACCAAGCAAGAAGATCATGCAGAAGTATCGTTTCAAATCCATAATTCTGCCGATAATATCGAAACAGCGCCGTAAAAAGCACGTTTAAAAAGGATCCGAATTTTTTGTTCCGATCCGGCAAATTCTTAATGATTTGCAGTGAAAACGGAATTTGAAAAGCGAGATCAAGCGGGATCATTGATTTTGTCACCGACGAGTGAAAAACGGTCTGCGCTGATTTCGGATCACAAAAAATATTGAATTCCGCAACTGGCGACACGTTGCCCGGACATTCCCAGGTTCCTCCGCATATATAAAGACGCTTGATCAAGCGGGGAAGTTCAGGATCCCGACGAAACGCTTTGGCAATATTGGTTAAAGGACCGAGACAAAGAATTGACACTTCCATCGGATTGCTTCGAACCAGATCCGCAATAATTTTTTCCGCCGCCGGCGGTGATCGGCGATTGACCGCGGGAAAAGAAAATTCTCCGAATCCGTCCGTTCCGTAAAACTCACCGGCGTCAATCGGAATACCCTCTTTAGGGGCTTCTCCAAATCCAATCCGGGGAAGATGGGGAGGATCCAAAAATTCTATCAATCCGCGAAGATTCCGATAAGTTGTCTGTTCATCCGTCTTGCCGCCGACGGTTGTCAGTGCAAGCAGATCAACTTCCGGAGAAAAAAGCGCAAGACTTAACACCAGCGCCTCCTCAAGTCCGGAATCCATGTCGAGTATTAATCGTTGCGGCATTGATTTGCTTCCTTGTAAATGTTATTTAATTCTTGTAATCAATACAATCGTTAAAACTGTTTCTTCGTTTATTATCGGACGGGTAAAGCAGAGTCTTTCCAAATTATATACAAAATTAACTTAAAAAGTCGTCTTTTGGAAAATTACGTCAAAATTTTAGTAAAAATTTTCTGTTTATCCAAGATATATTAAGAAAGATTCACAAAATTTTATTTAGTGAGAAGAAGTCAAAAACAAAAAGTTTAAAAACAGGCAATATAAATAGATGGCGTAAAATATAAAACGGTTTCGTGAAATTTACGCAACTTAAATTTTATAACAGAAAAATAAAAGGAATAAAAATCACGAAACAGTTTTTGTGTTGCTATTGTTTTGCCAAGCCGATGCAGCGGCGAAGTCTTAAAGAGGTCGCCAGTCAAAATTATTTAACGGTGCCGAGGGTCCAGTTTTGAAGGTTCATCTCATCCAGAGATTTAACGATCTCCTGAACCAGATCAGGACGAACAACTAAAACCAAGCCGATCCCGCAGTTGAAGACGCGGCGCAGTTCTTCCTCTTCGATTTCTCCGAGTTTTTGAACCCAGCGAAACACAGGAGGAATGACCCAAGCGTTCCAGTTGATGTCAAGAGATAATCCTTGCGGGAGAACGCGCGACAGGTTTTCTTCGAGTCCGCCGCCGGTAATATGCGCAATACCGCGAATACCGTCATTGGCTCCGTATTTTTCAAGCAAGGCCAAAGCCGGTTTAACATAAATTTTTGTCGGTTTAAGAAGAACATCACCTACGGTTTGACCGTCAAGTTCGGGGATCTTCTGATCAACGGTCAAACCGGCGATATCCAGAACGACTTTGCGGATCAAACTGTAACCGTTGGAATGAAAACCGGAAGAGGCGACACCGATTAAAACATCTCCGCGCTCAATTGATTTACCGTCGATGATTTTGGCTCGATCGGCAACTCCAGTGCAAAAACCGGCCAAATCGTATTCGCCGGGCTGATAGAGATCGTTTAAAATAGCCGTTTCGCCTCCGATCAGCGCGCAGCCTGCCTGACGGCAACCTTCCGCTATTCCGTCAACAAGTTCTTCAAGACGGTTAGGATCGTCTTTCGGCATTGCGACATAATCAAGGAAAAAGAGCGGTTCCGCGCCGCAGCAAATCGCGTCATTAACACTCATCGCGACAAGATCGATACCGACCGTATCATGTTTTCCAAGCAGACAGGCCAATTTCAATTTCGTACCAACTCCATCGGTACAGCTCACAAGAACCGGATCGTCATATTTTTTATTGTCGCCGTTGAGATGAAACAGACCGGCGAAACCGCCGTCAAGCCGCATGACTCGGGGGGAAAACGTTGTCTGAACGAGTTTGGGAAGCCGCGACATTGACTCGGCGTAAATTTCAAGATCGACGCCTGAATCTTTATATGTTGCCTTTGCCATAAAAATCTCCTCTGTTTTGAAATGGCTGTCGTTGAAAAACGTTTTTAGGATCGGTACAGCAGACTGAATGCGGTGTTTTTCGTTTTTCAGAAAACGTCCAAGTAACGGACTGGTTCACCGCTTTGACGAATTTGCGGCTTTGACAATTGCTTTTTATACCGTAAGCATTTTTTTATTTTCCGCTTCTCCGCCGATTGTTATTGTAAACCGGCTGTTCTTTTGACTTTAAAATTGGAAAATAAATGAAAACTGGTAAATATTTATACTGCTTTTATTTTAAATTTTCCGTCCTCTCCGTCGATTGACTGCGTGAATCGGCGGTTCTTTTGATGTTATAATGGAAAATTCATTATGAAATCGGTATAACCTTGTTTCAGCGAAAATGTCATTGTTCAGCAACGTCGCCAATTATTCAAACAAAAAATTCTCCGGCAGGCATTTGGATCAATCGGTTTGCAGGGCTTTTCTGTTTTTTATTTGTCTGTTCAGACGTTTGTAAATATTTTACCAATTATTCTTAACCCTGCAAGCTCCCGGTCAGGCTGTTTATAATGATTCCGGGCCGGTTTTTCATTTCTCTGTCAAAAAAATATCTTATTTCAAAAATCAGCCAAAATTCAAAAACAAAAAAATTTCGTTTGCAGTCTTGATCTTGAAAAATTTTTTAAACCGTTTTGCTTGCCGTTTGATGTTAGCGAATTTTGCCCGTTTTTCAAAAAGAGACGATCGTTAACGGTAATTGATCTCTTCGACGATCGGTAGATCGTCAAGTGATTCGAGATTGAAAATTTTCAAAAAACGGTCCGTTGTCCGGTAATAGGAGATCATTTTCTTCTCAACCGGTTTTTTTTCAACGGCAATAAGATCTCTTTTTAAAAGAGAGGATAAAACAGGAACGCATCCGCTGTTGTAATCGGAAAGTTCCTGAAGGGAAATAGGCTGGCGATAGGCGATCAGCGCAAGGAGATCAATTGTTTTTTGAGACAATTTAAATTCGCGTATTTTTCCGAAAAAACGATCTCGAACAGGTTCGAATTCGGAACGAAGTTCCAAAGAATAACCGTTTTCTTTTTGAATGATCCAATAAGGGGCGCCGGATCGTTCATATCTCCTGTTTAAATTGTCTATTGCCGTAACCGCTTCTTCAACACTGACATTCCGCATCAGGGAGACGGCTTTATTCAGATCAAGCGGAGTATTTTGGCGGTCACCGACAAAGAGCATTGCCTCCAAAATACTCTCCGGCCGCACTTCCGTGTTTTTAGGTTCCTCAATCGAGAGAAGATCCGGATTCGGCGGTTCATATTTGGCACCTAACTCAAAAAGGGAATCGGCGTCATTCTGTTTTATTAAAGCGTCGAGATTTTCCTGGCGCGCCTGCTCTTCTTCTTGCTGCCAACGTTCCGAGTCGGAAAGTTCATTTTCCGAATCAGCGCCGGTCTCGTTTTCGGACGAATCGGAACATTCCGTTTGTTCAAGTCCGCCGATCCCCTCCGCGTTTTCTTCCGAATCACTTTCCGTATTCGTATTAAATATATTATGAAGCGCATTTTCGAAACTTTTGGTCAGTTCTCCGCTGTCATTGGATTCTGTTTCGAAAAATTGGGAGAAAAATTTTGACTGATTGGAAGAATTGTTTTCTTCGCTTGTTCCATTGCCCGGAAACGGAAGAACGAAAGGCGCATCCTCCTGATTGGACGGGTCCGTGTCCGCAAGTACCAGCTTCATTGAGCCGTCCGGATCTCTGTTTCTATTATTATCCGCGGAGAAAGAAATACTCGTTTTTATCAATGATCCCGGTTCATTCGAATCGGCGGAATCGTTAAAATATTCAACCTCCTCTTTTTGGGCCAATCCGCTGGAAAATTTAAATATATTTTCCCGGGAACTGATCTCATCTCCGGCTTCGTAGTTGTTTTTGATGTCCCGATCATCTTTAATTCCGTCATGATCTTCGTCATTGCGGATTTTCTCCGGTGCCGGAGCGACGAATTCGATAACCGTCCCGGAAAAAACAGCGCGTTCTCCTTCATGAAAAACGACTTCTTCAGGCCTTTGGAGGTTTTCTTCTTTTTCGAGATCATCTTCTGTCATAACAAAACTCCTGTCATAACAAAACATTTATTAATAACGCGGACCCAAAGTTTTTTCGCGGGCCAAGCCCGTTTCAGTGAAATTTTCCGTTATAACGTCAAAAGAACAGCCGATTCACCAAGTCAATCGGCGGAAATAACAGAAAATTTAAAATGAGAACAGTATAATATCATTATCATTTAAAAATTTTTCAAAGCCTATTTTCCAATTTCGTTAACGATCCGGTCGGCATGATAAATATTTTTCAGACCTTCGATAATTCCTTCGGAATGAACGGACACAGCCCGGGCCTGTTTTTCGGTATAAATGAAATTACTGACCAACGATTGAATATTTCCGTCAAAGATCAAGCCGACAATTTCCCCTTTTTTATTGACAAGGGGACTTCCCGAATTTCCGCCAATAATGTCGTTGGTTGAAACGATATTTAGAGGGGTATTTAATCTCAGATTGTCTTTATTGCGGTGCCAGGAATCCGGGAGACTGAACGGAGGAGTATTCCGATGTTCGGCTTCCCGTTGAAACGCGCCGGCAAAATCGGTCCAGGCGGGGATAAAATTACCGCTGTCGTCATTGTAACCGGCGATTTTACCGATTGAAAGACGCAGAGTAAATGTTGCGTCCGGATAACTGTTCATACCGTAAGCCTTGAACTGGATCTTGGAAATCATCGTATAAGCTTGCCGGAGCGGTTCGATGACCTGCTGATCGTATTGAGTTCGATAATTTCTGGCAATCGGATCTACTTTTAGAGCGAACCGGATCATCGGATCATTTGATTCGGTCAAGTCCCGGTAACTGCTGTCCAATAATTTTTTGCGCTCGTCAAGAGAGGCGAGTTTGGTTCCGCTGACCAGAAAAGAAGCCATTTCCTTCGGCGAGCGCCCGTCAAGAAAATTCAGGCCGGGTTTCTCTTCGGTCGGGTATTCGAGATCAAGATCTTCCAAATAGGATCCGAGCGAATCGGTCAACCGGAGGATCTCAAGATCCGCGTAAATTGGATCTTTGGACAGAATCGATTCACGCATTGATTCAAGAGAAACATCGCGGTATTCTTTGAGTCGGTTTTCATTGGGTTTCTGGCGTTCCGCGGCCATACGGACGATATTGCGCGCGATTCTGAACAGTTTGGAATCGAAAGCGGATCCCGCTTCAAACATGTCGTAAGGCCGATGAATACCGAGCCAAATGGATAACGCTTCCGAAATATAAGACCAAGGATCATTTTTTTTAAGATCGACCAGTTTCTTTTCTGCGGTCAAGGCGTATAAATTTTTATCCTGCGCCAGTTTTTGATTGA
>CAZZEF010000017.1:0-8960 GCA_964652875.1 uncultured Planctomycetaceae bacterium | reverse complement strand
CCGGTGTTTGAAGTCCGAGCAGAATGCCGGATCTGTTTTTTCGGGAATTTTTCAATCGAAAAAGATCACCGGCAACGCGCAGAGCTTCGTCCGGGCCCCGTTCCGCGTAAGACGTCAGCAATATTTCCTGTCGTCGGAGTTTATTCAGATAATAAGGATAGAAAATATCTCTTTGAAAAAGAAGATGTTCCGCGACATTAAGCCGATCGGTCCTTCCTGGATGCCCCGAAACAAAGACCAATTCGCCTTCTTGCGCGCCTTGCGCGCTCCATTTGAGATAATTGGACGGTTTGTAAGGCTTCCCGTTCTCATAGGCACGAAAGAATGAACAGTCGAGATTGAATCTCGGGAATTCAAAATTGTCCGGCTCTCCGCCGAAAAAACCGGCGTTTTCTTCAGGAGCGAATACAAGCCGAATGTCTTCGAGTTTTTGATAAATATAAAGAT
The DNA here is from genome assembly GCA_964652875.1 of uncultured Planctomycetaceae bacterium. Taxonomy (GTDB): domain Bacteria; phylum Planctomycetota; class Planctomycetia; order Pirellulales; family Thermoguttaceae; genus JAUNBG01. The sequence continues at coordinate 8,513 of CAZZEF010000017.1, read as the reverse complement.
GATAAACGGCTCCCTGATAAAATGGAACCACTTCGCAGCGGTAATTGACTTTATCAAGTCCTTTTTCCGTGATCTGTTTAAAAGCCTCTTCCTCAATTTTATTGATAACGGCCCGACGGGCAATTTCTGCCTCCGCGGTAGTCTCTTTTTTACTGATTGCCGAATTGATCTGTTCCGTTACATCCTGAATAAGATCAAGAACGATCAGTTCGAGTCCGGAGCAAGGAAGTTCGTCCTGTTCTGTTTTTGCGTAAAATCCATAATGAAGGTAATCTTTTTCCGGAGTACTCAACTTTTGGATCGAAGAATAAGCGACATGATGATTGGTCATGATCAAGCCGTTGGGCGAAACAAATGAACCGGATCCGCCGTTGCTGAATCGAATGGATGATTTTTGAAGATGCGCAAGAAAATCGTCCGTCAAGTTAAAATTATATTTATCTTTGACCATCTGACGGGGAGGATTGGAAAAGAGCCACATACCTTCGTCGCAAAAAATATTTTGACAAAATAAAGAAAATAGTAAAAATACAAAGACGAAAAAAAATAAACTGCGGCAAAGCGTTTTTACACCCATCAAGAAATCCTTTCATTGCTATACCAATTGCACTTTCCTCTGTTTCAATATCAAAAGTGTTTTATACTGCCCATTTTAAAATTTTTCGTCGTTTCCGCCGATCGACTTTGTGAATTGGCTACTCTTAACATTATAACGGAAAATTCAACATGGAACCGGTATACAAAACCAGTGGACAGAAAAATCGGGAAATAAAATACTGTTGGTATAAAATTTGTCATCCGAAAATCGGACTCGTTCTTACTCATCTTTTAATATATAAAATATTGGCTAAAAATCAAGGTCTTTTTTGGATAAGCCGCGCTTTTATTTTATTAATCTTTAAAAAATAAATAATAAGGAAAGAAGTTGGTAATTCAAGCAATCGCAACACTCAAAAGAACCAATTACGCGAAACGTTGCGCAACTATTGATCTTAAAGAACAAGTTCCTGTCGGTCCATTATCGATCTTAGACACAATAATAAGCGCCTGGTATAAATTATCAGATATGTATATAATATAGTGTAAAAAAGTTTGACGGACAGCAAAGGATAAAAACTTCAAAAAATTTTTTAAGAATCGACATTGAAATTTTGAATACAGAAGAAAGATTCTGTCCGATGCGAATTGATCGGGAGAAAGCAAACAGAAAGTACTCGAAAACAATAAAAAAGAAAGGATCATTAAACAAATCTTTATATAATTTATGAAAAAATTGGCAACCTGCCGTTTATCAAAACAGATTTATCTGTTATAATGCAAAATTGAATGTATTCTCATTTTCCGGCAATAGAGTCCATGAAATTGCAGAATACCGAATAAATTAAGTTTACTTCCGTTTGATCGGTCAAGATCGGCTGTTCGGTTTTCGATCGGTCCGCGACATTTTATGTTTTGAAAAGAGGATGATTTTTAATGGCTAAAAAACATAATCCTTTTGCAATTTTTCGGCGTAATCAGAAGGTAATGCTTGGCTGGCTTACTCTGTTTACAATGTTCTCGTTTATTGTGTTGGGCACAATGTATCAGTGTACCGCGACCCGCCATCCGTCAAACGGACAGCAGAATGTCGTTTACGCTGTTACGAAGGATTTTGGCGAACTCGATCAGAGAGCTTTTCAAAGTTATCAAAACGAACTGCAAATGACTGGAACCTTTATTGAAATGGCTGTATATCGGCTGGCTCAATCCCAAAGAATATTTCAGCTTCCTTATGACGGTTCGTTTTGCGCGCTCGTTCCCGACCCCAAAGATCCGCAAAAACAGGTTCCTGTTTCCCTTTCCAATTTGACAAGCACCCTTCAGGAGATCCGTTTTTCGCTCTCAAGCAGCGAAAATATTGTCAATCGCTGGCTGCTGTATCAAAAGGCCAAAAAAGACGGATATACTTACGATGTGAATACAAGCATTCGAAATTATCTCGATTCCCTTTTTGGCGGAACCATGGGAAAGGCCGATCTCGACGCGGTCATGCCGCAGGCCGGTATTCGTTCTTATCATGAACTGAATATCCTTATCGGTGACCAGATCATTTTCGAACGGTTTATGCGTTCGGTTGCCAAAGCCAAAGAATTCAATGGTTTTGCGGAACAGGCGCCGATTACCGGACAGGGAAGCATTCCCAGTGCCCCATCGGAACAATTTTCTTCATTTCTCAAGCTGCGCCAGAAGTCGCGTATCGATGCCGCTGCTTTTAAAGCGGAAGATTTCATCAAAGATGTTCCTGATCCCGATGAAAAAACGATGCAGAACTTTTACGAAAAATATAAATTGGCTCAATACAGTCCAATTTCGAGCGAGCCTGGTTTTCATCTTCCTGCCCGTTTGGCTTTCCAAATCGTTAAGGCGGAATTGACCGACGAACGGATCAAAGCCGTTACCGATGCTGAAGTTAAAGATTTTTATGAAAAACATAAAGAAGAGTTTAAAAAACCCGCTCCCGCCGCAGAACCGAAGGCGCCCGCCGACGATCTCAAGCTTCCTGGCGAAGGTCTTGATCTTCCTGCTGAAGAGGTAAAAGCTCCGGCTAAAAATGATTCCGCTGATAAAGCGAAACCTGCTGACACCAAAAAAGCCGACGCTCCCAAGCCTGAGGCTCCCAAAGATTCTAAAAAATCTTCCGAAAATATCAAAGACAATCCGTTCCGCTTGGTTTCCTATGAGGCAGAAGCCAAAAAAGCGGACGCTCCGAAAGCGGACGCCAAACCGGCAGAAGTGAAAAAAGCTGACGCTCCAAAAGCGGACGCCAAACCGGCCGAAGCCAAAAAAGCCGACGCTCCAAAAGCGGACGCCAAACCGGCCGAAGTGAAAAAAGCGGACACTCCGAAAGCGGACGCCAAACCGGCCGATAATGGTTATTTTCCGCTTTCAGATGTTTCTGAATACATTCGACGTCAAATCGCGCAGGAAAAATTGAATAAAGAACTTGATGAAGTCCTTGCCGAAATGGATAAATTCAGTCAGAATTATGAAACGGCTACTCCTCTTGATCTTAAATCGATTGCTGCCAAACATGGTTTCACCTATTCCGAAACAGTTTCCAAACCGGCGGACGGCAAGGTAAAAGCGGAACCGCGCCTTATGTTTTATGAAGAAGCCGCTATTGAAAATATTATGCCGGGAGAAGTTTTGACCGAAGCCTATCGCAACTCTTCGTCTTTGGAGTACACTCCGCAAAAGACTGAAAAAATGGTCAACGGCGCTTATTATCTTTACTGGTGCAATAAACTGGAAGCGGAAAAGAGTCCTGATTTCGAAGAAGCCAAACCTTATATTATAAAGACTTGGAAGAGACTGGAAGCTCAGAAGCTCGCGAAAAAGGCTGCCGAAGCCCTTGCGGAAAAAGTCAAGGCCGAGAAAAAACCTCTGGCCGAAGTCGTCAAGACAGAAACAGGCAAACCGGTTGTTTTCGCGACAACACAAAAGTTCTCTTGGTATGACCAGCCGATGGGCCCCCAAATGTCCGGGCTTAATCTTGGTGAAGTTCGGGAAGAAAAAGTCGATTTCGGTAAAGCCGGCACCGATAATAAAGTCCTTCTTTATTTAGGTGAAGATTTTTATGAAACCGTTTTTAATCTGAAACTGCTTGAAGTCGCGACAGTGGCCAACGCGCTTGATGATCGTTATTTCGTCGTTCAAATGATGGAAAAAGATTCGGAAGAGACGCTGATTCCTGTTTTTGAAACAAGCACAATGCGTGATTATGGACAGGTTTTTGCCCAGTCCCGTATGATGGCCAATATAAAGTTTTATAAGGATCTGATTGAAGATCTTAAAAAGGAATGCGGATTCGAATGGATCGTCGTTCCTGGAGAAAACAAGAGAAACAGGTAAAAAAGAAAAGAAATCCCCCCTGTAAAACTCCTTATTATCTGTTAGAATAATGAGTTTGTTGGAGGGATTTCTTCCTGATAAAAGGGGCGCATTGATCCGATGTCGTCTCTCCAAGTGTCTGATAAGAGTTTTTACCAAACTGTTTTTGTCAAAAAAAACGGTTTTAAATGTAAATCATATAATAGTTTAGAGATCGAACGATGAAAAAGAACATCCATCCCAAGTATATGGAAACGAAGGTAACCTGCGGTTGCGGAAACACTTTTGTTACACGAAGTACCAAACCGGAACTTCGCGTTGATATCTGTAATGCCTGCCATCCTTTTTATACCGGTCGTTTGAAATATGTCGATACTGCTGGACGTATCGATAAATTCCGGAAAAAATACGGATTGGACAGCAAAACAGAAACCGAAGAATAAATTATCAGGTAATCGATCCCTTTTGATTTATACGTATTGTTGATCAATATAAAATATGATAAAATAGGATCGGTTTCAGTAATAAGATTATCCTTGAAAGTTAAAATGGGATAATCGCATTCCGATTTTGCCTGAGAATGAAATTTTCGGCGGATTTTTCGGCAATGTTCGTTTGTTTCCGAAAATCCGTTGTGCCAGAAATGACGTTTTGGGCTGATTAATATTGGCTCAAAACGTTTTTGTATTTTAGAGGAATTTGGTTTTTCCGGCCTTGACTTCAAGGAAACAGTCCGTTCGGAATGTCAGTCGATGGAAAAATGAAAATTTTAAAAATGCAGACAATGCAAATAGTGTCCCCAAAACGAACATGTTACAAATATTGGGTTTTTCGCAATAAGCTTTCCTTTAACGTTTTTCGAAACAGACTGACCGAAAAGATTTGAGTCTGTTTTGATCCCAAATTTTATTGCCGAATTAATTTTACTTTTTTGAAGAAATAAAGAATAAGATGCGTGAGCTGCTTGACACAAAATTAGCCCGATTTGATGTTCTCGAAAAGGAAATGATTGATCCGGAAGTCCTTGCCGATCCAGATCGTTTGGCTTCCGTTGCCCGGGAGCATGGATCGCTGGCGAAGTTATGCGGAAAGTATCGGCGCTTTAAACAGCTTAAAACCGAAATTGCCGAAGCGAAAGAACTTTGCGGTGATCCTGATCCGGATGTCCGAAAACTTGCGGAAGAAGAAGTGCCCGATCTTGAAAATCAGCAGGAAGAAATTTGGAATGAACTGCTGGATATGACCATCGGAGGCGCGGACGCCAATCGAACAAGCTGCATTATGGAAGTACGGGCAGGTACCGGCGGCGATGAAGCGGCTCTTTTTGCCCGGGATCTTTATGAAATGTATAAACATTTTTGCGATGATCATGGCTGGAAGACGGAAATAATGAACGCCAGCGCAACGGAAATGGGCGGCTTTAAGGAAATGATTTTCGGAGTTGAAGGAGAAGGATGCTATCGGGAACTTCAATTTGAAAGTGGCGGGCATCGGGTTCAGCGTGTACCCGAAACGGAAGCCAAAGGGCGTATTCATACCTCGACCGCGACCGTTGCTGTTATGGCTGAGCCGGAAGATGTTGAAGTCGATCTTAAACCGGAAGATTACCGCGTTGATCGTTTTTGCGCCAGCGGTCCGGGCGGGCAACATGTCAATAAGACATCGTCCGCGATTCGTTTGACCCATTTTGAAACCGGAATTGTTGTCAGTTGTCAGGATGAAAAAAGTCAGCATAAAAATCTTGCCAAAGCGTTGCGTGTTCTTAAGAGCCGAATTTATGAACAGAAGCAATCGGAAGAACAACAGAAACGGGCGGAAGACCGTTTGAGCAAAAGCGGAAGCGGCGACCGCAGCGAACGGATCCGGACTTATAATTTTCCTGAAAATCGGGTTACGGATCATCGGATCGGTTTGACATTATATAAGCTGGATACGATATTGGCCGGAAATCTTGCTCCGGTGATCGACGCTCTTTTGGAATACGAGCGGCAGGAACTCAAGAGCAGCTTCGGAAGTTTTGACTGATTGCGTTCTGATATTTATATCGCGTTTTTATCGGGGAAGGATTCCTATGTCGCAGCCAGAAGCTTGGACGGTTAAGCGTCTCCTTGAATGGACAACCGGTTTTTTTAAAGACCATGGATCGGAATCTCCGCGCTTGGAAGCGGAGATTCTTTTGGCTCATTCCCTTAAATGCTCAAGAATTGAGCTGTATACCCGTTTTGACGAAGAACCGAAAGAAGAGGTGAAAACTCTGTTTCGGGATCTTGTCAAACGCCGCGGTAAAGGAGAACCCGTCGCGTATTTGACCGGCGCCCGGGAATTTTTTTCTCTTGAATTCAACGTTGCTTCCGATGTTTTGATTCCGCGACCGGAAACGGAACATCTTGTTTTGGAAACGATTGAGCTGGTCAAAAAAAATAAAAACCAGGCCTCTTGGAAAATATGTGATTTGGGAACAGGAAGCGGTAATATCGCGGTTACCCTTGCGAAAAATATTGCGGCCGCGGAAATTACAGCAATCGATATCAGCGAAAACGCACTGAAAATCGCCCGAAAAAACGCTGATAAAAATAAAGTCTCCGATAAAATTCGTTTTATTAAGTCGGATCTTTTTGCCGCCCTGCCTGCGGGAGAGGATCCGTTTGATATTATCGTTTCAAATCCTCCTTATGTGACGGAAGAGGAATATCGTCAACTGGAACCGATGGTCCGTGATTTTGAACCGAAGGAAGCACTTCTTGCCGGTCCGGACGGATGCTCGGTGATCGGGAGAATTGTTCAGAACGCCCCTGATTATCTTAAATCAGGCGGAAATATTTTTATCGAAGCCAGTCCGATGATTATTGATCATGTTATCGAGATCTTTCAAAAAAACGGTAATTGGTGCGAGATCAAAAAAATAAAAGATCTTTCGAGACTTGAACGGTTTGCCGCCGCGGTAAGAAATTGACTGAAGATCCGATAATCGATTTCCTTAAGAAAACAGATTCATTGAAAATACATGCGATGCTGTTTGTGTCGTTTGAAAGTTATGCTGAAAGCAAATTTGATTTATACCGGTTCCAAGATGAATTTTCCGTTATAACGTCAAAAGAACAGCCGGTTTACGAAGTATGTCGGCGGAAATGACGGTAAATTTAAAATAAGAGCAGTATAAAGATAAGAAAATAATGAATGATTGAAGAATATTTGAGTATTATTCGATTAAAAAAATACTCGAAGAAAAATTAAGAATCAGCTCTGAAAAATTAAAAATTGACGATTCAACCGCAATGAAATTTGTTTCAGGCAGTTTTTATATTGTATTTTTTCGAACTGTTGTATTTAACGGTTCATTGTCGCAAAGACTGTCGATAATCTGATAAGATTTCGAATCAGATGAAATGAACGTGTATATAATTATCAATCCGGAGATAAAAAATGTCCAATGACAAAAAGACGGAAGTTTTCGATGTTGACAAGATCAGACAGCTCGTTGAACTGATGCGGGAAAACGATATTTCCGAACTTTCCCTGCAAAACGGAGAAGACCGCATAAAACTTGAACGCAAACGCGAAGCGGCGGCGGTAATTCCCGCGGCGGTTGTTCCCGCGGCTCCGGTACCGGTCAAGGCTCCGGAGATTGAAGCCGCGTCTGCAAAACCGGCAGCCGAACCCAGTTCAATGACAACTATTAATTCAACACTGGTCGGAACTTTTTATACCGCCGCAAAACCGGGCGCGGAGCCTTATGTCAAAGTTGGCGATTACGTCAGTCCTGATCAAACGGTTTGTATTATTGAGGCGATGAAGGTCTTCAATCAGATCCAGTCCGAGATCTCCGGTAAAATCGTTGCCGTTCTTGTCAAAAACGGCGATATGGTTGAATACGGTACCCCGTTATATAAAGTTGATACGCAAGCCTGATTTTCAAAGGTGACATAACAATGTTTAAAAGAATATTAATTGCCAACCGCGGTGAAATTGCTCTTCGAATTATTCGCGCCTGTCGTGAATTGGGGATCGAAACAGTTGCCGTCTGCAGCGAAGCGGACAAGGGAAGTCCTTGGCTTGATATGGCCGACCGCTCGATCTGCATTGGACCGGCTCCGGCGATGCAAAGTTATTTGAAAATCGAACGGATCATCAGCGCCGCCGAACAGGGCGAAGTCGACGCTATTCATCCGGGTTACGGTTTTTTGGCCGAAAATTCGCATTTCGCCGATGTTTGCCGAAGTTGCGGTTATGAATTTATTGGTCCGTCTGTTGAGGCGATGAATCTTTTGGGAGATAAAAATTCTGCCCGTATCATCGCTAAAAAGGGCGGTGTTCCGACCGTTCCCGGAAGCGATGGACTTCTGGCTGACGCAAAAGAGGCCGAGTTATTGGCCGATCAGATCGGATATCCGGTTTTGATCAAGGCTTCTGCGGGCGGAGGAGGAAGAGGCATGCGTGTTGCCCGAAGTCGTGCTGAAGTGGCCGACGCTTTTGAACAGGCTGGTCAGGAAGCTCTTACCGGTTTCGGCAACGGCGATCTTTACATGGAAAAATACATTGAAGGTCCGCGTCATGTCGAAGCGCAAATCATTGCCGATAATTTCGGGAATGTCTGTCATCTTTGGGAACGCGACTGCTCAATGCAGCGCCGACATCAGAAACTG
>CAZZEF010000016.1:1289-42960 GCA_964652875.1 uncultured Planctomycetaceae bacterium | reverse complement strand
CGGAAGATTTTATCGCAAACGATGATTTCACCGTTGCCGTAAAAACAAAACAAACTTTTATACTGTCGGATCCTTTTCTTTTAATTCGAAATTTAACCTCGTCTGAACAGCAATACAGTCTCAAGCAGTTATATGACGATACGGAAACAACTGTTCTTGCGGCTTTAAAATCGGCGGTTCATCAGTTTACTGTTGCCGATCTTAATAAACCGGAAACCCGGAAGTATTTGGATGCCGCAATGGATATGGCGATTTGCTCCTCATTCGCTCGGTATGGTTTAAAATTCGTTTCCATGACCCTGCTTTCCGTTGATCATGAAGGTTTGGATCGAATTCAGCAGCAGCTTGACGATCTGCGTTTGGATCAGTTCGAACATAATAATGAAAAATACAGAAATGAGTTTGACAACGAACGCCGTTTAAATATTATCAAACAAAATGAAAAAAATATCGAACTGGATCTGTTGGCCAAAAATGTTCTTACCGGTCAAAAAGAAGGTGACCTGAGCATTTTAAAAAGAAAATTGGGAATTGATCAGGAATTGAGAAAATTGACGCTTGCCGATAAATTCGACAGCATGTCTTCCGATACCGAGTTGGAAAAATTTCTGCTTGAAACCAAAAAGGCAGGTCTTATCCGGGATTCTGAACTTGATGAATTAAAAAAAGTTTTAGGTCAAGAGTCTGTTGAAAAAGAAAAACGCAGAGAGTCCGCGTTAAAAATAATTGATATCCAAATGGAACGTGACCGTAAGGACTTGGTCGCCGCGATCAATCATCAGTTTGCTCTCAACGCGTTGGATCGTCAGATCGAACTGGCTCAAAAACAGGATACGGAATCGAACAGAAAATGGGTTCTGCAACTCGAACGGGAACGGGAAGAACGTAAAGAAAATCTAGCTCGAATCCTTGATAAAAAGGAAGCGATTCGTGCGGAAAATGATATTGCATTTGAAAACAGTCTGGCCAAACAAAAAATACAAAAAGTTCAGCTCGAAATGAGAACCGCGGATGAGGAAAACCGCTTAGAGCTTGAAAAACAACGAGAAGTTTGGAAATTGGATCTGCAAAAACAGGCTAAAAACAATCAGCTGGAACGCTTGGCGGCTATTAAAAAAATAAATCGCGAACAATCGCTTTTTGATATGGATATAAAAGAGCGGCAGCAACGTCTCACGACTGAACTCGATATGCTCCAAAGAGCCCAGGATCAAAAATTCGTTCTCGATGAACTTCGAATGAAACTTGATAAAATTGAAGTCATTAAAGACATGGGCCGGGCAGGTGAACTTGCGATTTTGAATGCCGGACAAACACAAGCTTATGTCGAATTGTCAAAATCAGACGAAGTCACTGCCCGTATGGAAGAACAAAGAAATGCCGCAATGAGCAGAGAACAGCTTCGGAGCGATATGATGGATCAAATGCAGGGAATGTTCAAGGAAATGATGGCTTCTCAGGAAAGATCAATGGACCGTATGGTTAATATGCACTCTTCAACGACAAGTCAAGTTCATCAAACGGTTGTTCTTCCTGGACAAAGCGATCCCCTTGTTATTGGAGTTTCTTCGGACAATGTAAAAAAAGTTATTATTTGCCCGAACTGCAGAACTGAAGTTGATCCCAGAAATAAATTCTGTCCGAATTGCGGAGGTCACCTTTAAGGAGTATTTATAGGGCTAAAAAATTCCAGAAATCAACTGTCTGTTTTTTAAACGATTGTTATATGAATACTCTGGAAGTCATGCAATTTTTAAATTTGTCCAGAACAAAAATTGAGGAACAGGTTAAAACTGAAGGATTACCCGCTTTTAAAATCGGAAAGACTAGCGTTACCGTCTTTCCGAAATAATAGACAGGATAGAAAAAAACGCGTATATACCGGTTCCATAATAAAATTTCCGTTATTGAGTCAAAAGAACAGCCGATTCACGTAGTCAATCGGCGAAAATGACGGAAAATTTAAAATAAAGGCAGTATAAATCATTCGGAATCGATTTCAGAATCATTTCATACCGCCGATATTTGATTTTTTTCGCAATTAACGTCTGCTGACATTGGTTTTTCTCTTTGTTTATGACGTAACGAAGAGTCCCAAATCAAACCGATAGATGCCATATTATTATAATTTTTCGTTCCAACGTCAAAAGAACTGTCAATTCACAAAGTCAAACAGCGGATCATTGAAAATATTAATGAGCGCTGTATTATTCTGTTTCTTCTGTCTGATTATGTTTGCTGTCCGTATTATGTGTATCAATATTGTTCAATTATTATTTGTATTTTATACTGACATGTTTGAAATTTTCAACTAAAAGTTGGGAGGGTGGCGTCTCTGATTCATTTTCTGCCGTCAATGAAATTTTTCAAATATATTCGGTATCAAAATTTTCATCAGGAGTTAGATATGATTTTAAAAAGTTTACATTGTGTTGTTTTTGCCGCGATCAGTTTTGTACTGCTTGCTTCAAATTTCATTCCAGCCGCAAACGCGCTCGGTCGATGGCGCTGCTATAACTGCTGTACTTGTGAGATCCCCGTTTGCCAGTCCTGCGAAGCCCTGAAAAGCCAACTGCAAAAGAATCAAAAAGATCTTGCGGATCTCTCCGCACAAAAAAAAGTTCTTAACAGTAAATTGTCGATCTTGATAAATGAGAAAAACATTCTTGAAAAAGAACTCTCTGATGCTAACGCAAAACTGCAGGCAGAAAAAAACAAAAAGGAGTTAACCGAAAAAATTGATAATATAAAAGCAGCCCTGGCTGAAAAAAATATTATTATTAACGAAGATCAGGAAAAAATCAATAGTTTGGAGAAAAAAAGCACTGAACAGGAAAATTTAATTCTTGAACTTAAAAATCAGCTTAAATCCGCTGAAGAACTTCTCACGAGTTTAAAACCTGTTCTCGAAAAAACCAATCGCTTTCTTACTGAACAGAATGCCGTCATAGAAAAACTCGAAGAGGAATTGAAAACGTTAAAAGGACAGAAAGCCGATTCCGAATCAATTAACGCGAAAATTGACGAGATTAAAATCATTATCGGACGCAAACAGCAATTAATTGACGAACTTTCACCAAAAAATGAAGATAAGGAAAATGCGTTTACTGCTTTAAACAAGGATATTATTGAACAGATCCAAAGGAGAATTGAAGCTGAAAATCGTTCGGTTGACTCAGAAATTGCATACGCAAAGCTGGATGAAGAAAAGATCAGACTGGCCGTTGAAAACGGCGAACTTAAAGAAACGGTTAAAAGACAAAATTCTGAAATCGCTTCTCTTCGTCAGCAAGTTAAAGATTGGGAGAATCGGTATAAAAGTCTCAAAAGCAAAAGCGACAGCCTTCAAACTAAATATGAAGAATTGATGAAGGCGCTTGACGGCGTTAAAAATCAAAAAGAAGCGCTTGACAAAATCAACTCGTTCAAAAATGAAATCAAAACGCTGAAAAAGGAACGCGATGATGCCTTGGCGGAAAATGCTGAACTTAAGAAGAAATTCGCTGACAATCAATCAGAATTGGAAAAAGTCCAAAAAAAACTTAATGAGATGAGTTCTAAATACGATGTCTTGCGGACAGAGAAAAAACTGACAGAAAAGTTTGCCGATACACAAATTGCAGACTATAAAAAATATTTGGATGATCTTAATAATAAGTTTGATACCGCCTGTGATGAAAAAGCCCGTCTTCAAAAAGAATGCGAAGAACTGTCTAAAAAAGTTAATGATTCAGAAACATTTTTCGGAAGTCTTAATCTTATGATCGATTCTGTCGCGAATAATATCGAAAAAATCAACGCCGGCAATTACGCTTCCGTCAATTGGAGTTTTATTGTCCTTCCTTCCGTTTGTCTGTTGATCCTCCTTATTCTCTTCCTCGCCTTCAGACGATCCAAAAAATCAGCAATTCAAGAGGCATTCGATTCTTATCAAAATAAAATGAAGTTCTGATTTCGCTATTTTTTCGCGGAAATCGGGGACGGACTTTTACCGTTTTCCGCGATTTTTCTACCATTTAAACAATTCATGCCAACGAGTCAGTAATTATGTCATACAATAATTTAACAAGAACAATTATTGAAGGTTTTTTAATGTTTATAGGATCAAAAGGAATTATTACCCGAATAACCGCCATGATTTTTCTTTTGGGGACAGTAGCGATGTCGTATTTAGGATTCAATACCTCCGATATGACCCCTGAACAAAACAAGTTCTTGACGACTAACGCAGATCAAGTTTTCAAGGAAATAGTAGAAGAAATTCCTTTAGAGATAGAATCCATCTCTGTTGTCTATTTTTCCGGAGATCCGTCCTATATTGTTGCCGACACGTTAAGAAACCGTTTGTCCGCTAACACAGACAAGAGCCTGAACGTTCCGTCCAAAACAATTAAAATGAAAATTCGTGAATTTTTTAATATGAGTCTTCCGACTCCTGATTCTCCGGAGGATCTTAAAAATTGGGGGATCGAAAATGGTACGGATGCCGTTTTAAGTGGAAATGTTGTTTATGATAAAAAAAAGGATTTAAAAATCAACTGGAAAGTAACTCAAACCGAAAGCGGTGATGAAATATGTATGGGTGAGTATACACCGAAGAAATATGAAGAGAAAAAGAATGATGCACAAATTGAGGATAATACGGCAAATAAAAATAAAGAATCAACAGCGCCAGCTCATTTTATTCCCGGAAAGGGCGCGCTTTGGCTCCTTATTATCTTGATTTTTCCAATTCTCACTATCAAATATATTGAGGACGTTATGAAAAAAGAGTCCAATTCGGCAAACTTAACGGCACTTTTTGTGTACACGTCGATCGATATGATCGCCTGCGCACTTTTGATTCCTTTTCATTGGAATCATACATTTTCTGTTGCGATTTTTGTCATTTTGACTGTTTTTTGTTTTTTCTATAATGTCTTTATTTTCAGTCTGGCCTTGAAAAATGTGTCTTGATATTTAACTCTAATCATACTTTAAAGGAATAAAATGAAAAAAATCCTTATTCTGCCTTTGTTTATCATGACTCTGACCGTCTTTTTGAATGCGCCGGTTTCCGCTGCTGAATGGTATCGCGGAAATCTTCACATGCACTCTTATTGGAGTGACGGCGGAGTATTTCCGGAAGAAGCGGTTTCTCTGTATCGGGACGCCGGTTATAATTTCGTCTGTCTTTCCGATCATAATGCGGCGCAAAGTGATCCTGCCCGTTTCCGCGAAATATCCGATAAGGGAAAGCGAATGGTTCGGCCTTCATCGATTGAGCGCTTTCAAAAACGTTATCCGAACTATCCAGTTGAAATTCAGAAAAAAACTGTAAAAGGCGTTGAAAAAGAATTCGTCCGACTCAAAACATTCAAGGAATTCAAAAAGCTGACCGAAATACCCGGCCGTTTTATTTTAATTCCCGGTTTTGAACCGAGCGGAGGAGCTAAAAACGGCGTTCAGGTTCACTCCAATATTATCAATACGGAAGAGGCTTTTCCATTCGAATCACTTGCGGATGAACACAAAACGATGGACGCTCTCTGCGCTCGGGCCAAGGATCTCCGGAAGGGCCGGGAAAAGGAAACGATCTTTTTTCTCAACCATCCTGACTGGATCTATTATGACATTCAACCTGAAATGATCATTAACCGCGCGGATTATCAATTTTTTGAAGTTATAAATTGCGGTCCCAATTTTCCCGGACCCGCGAAAGCTTGGACAACGGATAAATTTTGGGATATTGTCAATTCCTGGCGCGCGGAAGATGGCGGACAGCTCCTTTACGGAGTTGGAAATGACGATACTCACGGATACAATCATTTTTATGACGATCCGAAAAATTCCGGAGACGGTTACATTATGGTTCGTGCTGAAAAACTGACGGTAAAAGATATTATTGACGCTATGTACCGCGGAGATTTTTACGTCTCAAACGGAGTGCGGCTCAAGGATATCCTGTTTGACAAGAGTACGAAAACACTGACCGTTGAAATTGATCCGAAAGCGGGCGTTGAATACACAATTAATTTCATTGGTACGAAAAAAGGTTTTGACCGCAAGAAAACAACATTTGACGAACCGGCCGGAAATACGGGAAAAAAGAAGAAACCGGCACGAACATTTTCTGTTTATTCAGAGGAAATCGGTCAAACGCTTAAAACCGTTAAAGGAACAAAAGCGTCTTTTAAGATGACCGATGATCTTCTTTATATTCGGGCGAAAATTGTATCCAGTAAAGCGCCGGTTCGGATTATTCGCGGCAAACCGGAAACCGAAACTGCCTGGACGCAACCTGTTCGGTGATCTACTAATTGTTCATCATAAATAAAATTATCAGGTTCGTTCCTGATCAAAAGAAACGAACCGGCTTTTATAAAATATTTTATATTTCATTTATTTTAAATTTTCCGTTATCACCGCCGATTGACTGCGTGAATCGACTGTTCTTTTGACGTTATAACGAAAAATTCATAATGAAAACGGTATAATGCGTTATTACGTGTATATTTTAGTATTATTGGTGCCGTGCTTACATCATTTTATGAGTAAGGGATAATTTTATAAAAGTGATATTGAAAAGAGAGTTTTATTTTTGTTATTGTTTGATGTATTACAAACCAATCCTAACAGAAAGTGTCTTAGGAAGATCATCAAGACACACAAAACGAATCAATGAAATTATTTTATGTATGGAACAAGTTGAATCGGTAATGCCTATTGAAAGTTATTGATGGCGCTTTAGCGGCTTGTTCAACAGAAGCGTTTTGGTATCGACTCAATGGAGAGGGGTATCGATACACAAAAGCATATCATCATTTGAAACAAACAGATCCTTTGGGGATGATTTTGAGCGGCGTCCTTCGCATAAAACAAACTTTCAGCTATGCAGATCGAACTGCGATGGCTGAATTTTCGGCGAAATACGTCAAAACATAAATCCCAAAATAAAAAAAGATTTGAAACTCCCTGTTCGAACAATTTTGGGCTGTTTTAATTCAGGAAATAGTACAACGAAGAAATAGTCGATTTTATTATGGATTGTCCGTTCTTGTATTATAAGAACAAACGAGTTAGAGTTAATCGGAGAAAGTAGAAATTGAGATCAGTATAATTGTTTAAAACTGCAATTTCAATAATGAGTTGTCAAAATGATAATATAATTATAAATATTGAAATGATAATCGTAATAATATAATACAAAAGAATGTGCAGCAAGTGTTTTGTTAATTATGAAAGACTTATTAAAACGGATCTAAAAAGAAGAGATCAGTAGTCATGAAAAATTTTATCGTGTATGTTTGTTTTTTGCTGACGATCATAATTGGGTCGGTGTTTTGCAGCGAAACAGTTTGTGAGGAAACTGATTTTTCTATTGTTTGGTATATTCCAGGCTTTCAATCGGAGAGTAATCCGACCAATGACACGGTTTCGATCTTGGAAAAATGTTTTCAAGGATCCAAAACAGAGGTTATTAAATGGAAAGCACCGCCTTCGTCCAATATATTGCAAACGGGTAAAAACTGGAGCGATACTCTTTATCGAACGGTTCAGGTTTCGGAGGAAGTCTGTCAAAAGATCAATGCGATGTCTTTTGAGGACCAACAAAAACTTATTCTGGTTGGACATTCGCTTGGCGGTAATATTGTTATAAAAACATTGGCTCGTTGTCAAAATTCCGGAGTTCAGATCAAGAAGTTTATCATTGTGGGTGCGGCAATGCATAATGATGACGCCGATATTGAAAAAGCGGTTAAAGCTGTTCGGGAAACATCGATCAGCGTCGTCAATCCGCAGGACAAGGCACTGGGGTATTATTATCGGTTTGCGGAAGACTATCCTGCTTTGGGAACAGGTTATGCCAAGATTGTCAACGACAAAAATTTTAAAGAAATTATTCGAAACGACAATGAAATTCATGATGCCGTTTTGTATTTGAATTGGTATTTAAAATATCTTCAAAACAAAAAAAATGAGAGAGATCTTAAAAACGGGGAGATTTCTTCTGAGATAATAGTACCGCAAGATTTACCGGTTTGGCAGCTACAAACGCAAGATGCGAAAATTTGGTGGGATGATTTGGATTCCTGCAAAGACTGGCAACTTCAGATTAATAATGTTTCCGGACATTGCAGGATTTTGAATCCCGATAAAGTAAGAATGGCTTGGGGACGCCGGGGGGTAATGGAAAAATCTTTTGATAAAGTTGTCTGGCAGCTGACCGGAGAAAAACGAAAATTGAAAAAAAAGGAAAATGCGGGTAACATTAATGTTATTCAAGATTTTGTTAACGCGAAAACAGAAACATTGGGCGGAAGAGTTTGCTGGAATGACCTTGACAGTTATAAAGACTGGAAACTGCAAAAAAATACCTTTACTGGATATTGCCGTATTTTGGATCCGAAAAATGTCCGGCGCGCTTGGGGAAGAGAAGAGAATTTAAGAAAATCCTTTGATAATGTTAAAGAACAGTTAAATAACGAAAAATAAATTTTTTCTGTTGTTATTGAGTCAAGTGAATATAAATTAAACGGATAACATTGTATTTATCAGATTTAGGTTAAGTCAAGGTTTTTATAATGTCAGTATCAAATTTTTTCCGCGATAAATTCCAATTGTCTTCGAATATCGAGAGTTTTTCTGACAGTGAAGCAAAAAAAACAAAATGGAATTGTTTTCTTGTTCTGCTGATGAGTGCGTTAATTTCCGGCGCGGGAACAGGAATTTTTTTAAGTCATTTTTACAAGGAAAAAAACAGAGTTCAAAATAATTCTTTAACGAAAAGATCTGTTTCGAGGAAGGATCTTGTTTCGAAAGAAAACAACTTGCCGAAAACAGGTAACTCAATAAAGAGAACCGATTCCGGAAAAAAGGAAATTTCAGTAATGGGTAACGAGGCTTCTCCGAAAAATTCCGCTTATCTTCCATTGCAATTTCCCAAGAGTACGGAAACGGAAATGATTTTTTTTTCAGGATTTAACAGTCAGGATAACGATTATTCGAAGGAAATTGATCTTATTAAACCAAGTTTTTCCATCATATATGGAAATAATAAATTAAAATTTAACAGAGAATTTTGGGGAAGCGGATCCAGTAAATGGGATAGTTGGCTGAAAACACTGAAAAATATCAATGATCTGAAAATTTTTAATGAAACAGAAAAAATAGCGGAAACATATGCGGAAGAAGCGGCGAAAATAATAATAAGTAAAAAACATCCTGAAAATATCGTTTTATGTGGACATTCGCTTGGATCGCATCTTGTTATAAAAACACTGGAACAGTTGGCAAATAACAATGTAAAAATCAAACAGGCCATTTTACTTGGCGGAACACCGAATGCTTCCAATTCAAATATTGCCAAAGCTTCTTGGGCTTTGACGGAGCCGCTGATCAATGTTTATGATTATGACGATGTGGTCCTGATCGGTTTATCGAAAATGAGAAGTGATTCGAAAAAAGAGGAGGGTAATTTGTCGACTACCAGTGTCGGTATTAATATGCTTGGTTGTTATTCGACACTGATCATAAACGTAAAAAAATCGACAGGAAAACATGGTCTTGACGATTACGCTGCAAAAATCGGTGAATGGTCAAATAATTGTAAAGAAAAGGATCTGAAAAGAAACTCAAAATAAACAGAAAAACGTTAATAATCTGTGAGATAAAAAATAACAGAAAAATTATTGAAATAAGAGGAAAAACGTTGCTATGTGGTATTGTCGAATAGATGAAAAAAGTACAGGTCCATTAACTGAGCAAGAGTTGTACGAATCAATATCTTTGGGAAAAGTATTGCCGATTACTTATATTTGGAAGCCCGGAATGAATAAATGGCTGTTGGCCAAAGATCATCCCGAATTGAAAAATGCTTTTCAGGAATTTTCTTTTCTCTTTCCTGATTATTCAAAAAATATCCCGAAA
The DNA here is from genome assembly GCA_964652875.1 of uncultured Planctomycetaceae bacterium. Taxonomy (GTDB): domain Bacteria; phylum Planctomycetota; class Planctomycetia; order Pirellulales; family Thermoguttaceae; genus JAUNBG01. Next base: position 33,051 of record CAZZEF010000016.1, on the reverse strand, counting down.
AATACAGTTCCGGACAACTTTGATCCGAACGAGATCCCCGTTATAAAAGAGAATATTTCAATATCTGAATTTATCTGCTGTTTGTTGCTTCTGGCCATATCATTGTTCAATCTGTTTTTATTTTTTCGTGGTCGAATTCTGCCCGGACCGACCGCTTTTAATTTCTTTATCGTTGTTTTTCTTATTGCCGTAAGTAAGCATTTTATGTCCTTGTCGAAAACAATCAAAATAATGATTGAAAGCATTCTTTTTATTTCTCTATTTGTGTTGGGGGGACAATTGACGTTCTATTTTTTCCGTACTCCGGATCGGCGGAACACGGAATCTGCTTTGTCTGCTTCTGACAATAAGCCGCGAATCGCGGAAAAAACTGTTACGTCCTATCTGAAACAGAATGTCGCCCAGAAAAATATGGAGAAATTAAAGCAGGCGCTTGAAGAGTTTAAAAAACAGACAGGCGTATATCCGATGATTTTCAGCAAAAATCAAAAAAAACCCGATAAATATAACTTTCATCCGCATTCCTGGCGAGTCCATTTGCTTCCATTTCTTGGTGAAAAAGAATTATTTGAAAATATTAAACTTTATGAGTCTTGGGACAGTGACTGGAATAAACAATTTCATTCAAAAATGCCTAACATCTTTTACAATCCGGATAAGTCTAATACAAGGGAAACCGGTATGACCGCGTATAAACTTGTTGGTGATGTATCGGAAAAAAAATCTCTTATACGTCTTTATGAGTATAAGTTTTATGGTGATAATAATGTTGTTGGAAGTTGGCCGAATAATAAAAATTCCGACTTGAAGAACTCCGCTATTTTGTTGGAGGAGGATCCGCCTGTTTGCTGGATGGATCCTTATGGCGATCTTTGTCAATCTGATCTTTCAGTCATTCAGAATAAAGATGATAAAAACAAGAAGAAACAAGACGGTTTTGCTACTGATTCGGTAAGATAAATTGTAACCGTTCACGGAGAGGTTGTAACCTCGGATAACACGGATTTTCACGGATATGATTTTGGGAAAATTCCAAGACCAGTTCTTTGTTGCTTGTATTGTTCAAAGTGTCATAAAACGGAGAAAATATCGTAATCCCCAGAATTTTTTAGGGACAGTACTTCGAAAAACAACCAGTTCAGGAGAACACAAAAATATCAATATCCTGTTTAATATCATTATGACGAAATACCGTATTTCGGGATAGGTCATCCGTGTTCATCCGTGAAATCAGTGGTTTCAAATAATTTCTGTGAACGGTTACGATAAAATTTTTATCAATGAAACTTTTATTTCAAACGAGGTTTTTATTTTTGAGGAAATCAAAAATTAATTATGGAATAATATTAATCATAAATATATTGAAAGACATTTTTATTATTGATATAATTTTATATTGTTATATGTTTATAATCAATACAATCGACTGAAAAATACATAAGAATAAAATCCAGTTCTATAGATTTTCGAAGAGAGTAAAGGCGGGTCATTAATGAATCAAATAAATAATGATGGATCTTTAAATAACAGATACAATAAAACTCTTTTGCAAATATCCTGGGGCGCAAAACCTCAAACAGGAGCGCAGCTTTCTCCCGAATTTACGATTATTTCTTCTCATCAGACGAAACCGCGAGTTGAAGCGGAACTTGATGACCGACTTGATCAAGAGGGTTGGAACACTTCTCCGCAAGCGATGCGTCGGAACAGCGGTCATGTTGGCGATACGGACGAATTTGCGGATAATAAAGAAACAGGATCTTCCTGCTGGTCTTTTATTGAACAGTTGAATATCCGTCCAAAAACGGAATTCCGCGGAACGGCTGTCTTTATGATAAAATTTAAAATAATATTTAATGAAATTATACAGCAGATGCCGGAAACTTTTGAGTACGCAGTTGATGTGTCCTTGAGTATAAAAGATCCCAACACTTCTGACAACAGGGAAATTATTATTGACGCGGCCGATGGGGCGTTGGTGAATACGGACAGTTTTGACTGGTCTAAATTCGACCGGCTTGTTATTAAAGGAAGCGGTACTTCTTTAGTCAATTTGTCCAAAGGAATTTCTGATGATTTTTTACAATCAGACCAAAATAAAAAAGAACGCGATCCTTTAAAGGATCTGTTTTGCTGTTTTTTGATTGAAAAGGAACGGGTCGACAATTTTTCGGGACTTGTTCCTTTTCGAAAGCTTACTTTGAAAGTGACGGATAAAAAAGGAGAAATATATTATCGGTATTTGCATGCCAATACAAAGATCAAAATCGGACGTGCCGCGGAAAATGACATTTTATATAAATTTTACCAACAAAAGGACAAATCGGACAGACCGGAATATTTTTTGAGTAATCTTGTTTCGCGCAAACAGTGCGTTCTTTCCTTCAAGGAGGAAGGATTGGGGGTAAAAGATGAGTGCAGCGGTTTTGGAACAGATCTTGTTTTAAGCGATAAAAGTAATTATTTTCTTCAGGGAACAACAGAAGATGACAGAAAATGCACTATACACTGGGACAGATTCCGATCTCCAATGAAAATGATCCTTGGCAAAACAGGCTGTCTTATAATCGCTCAACTTCCGCAAAAGGAACGGACGAATCAGATTAAGAGTCTGCTTGAAAAAGAGGGGTTTCATCCGGAAGATGAACAAAATTATTTATGGAAGCTGGGAAGCTGTCTGAAATTGGACGCGTTAAAAGTTGTTCGATCCGAAAAACACGTTCAAAATGATGTCGAAGTGCGCAAACGCCTGCTGAAGGACTTGATAAGAAAAAATTTAGAGGAAGAATACCTGAAAAAGGAATCGGAATGGAAAAAAACGGACGCATGGAAATACGATTCCCTTGCCAAGGAAGAATATTATATTGTTTTTCAGTCGGTTACAATAGGGAGTGCAGATGGCGTTTCTGAAATGTTTTTTGATGTAAAAAATCAGGTAAAAAGTCTTCACGCGTCAATTTTTTTCTGCGATGATTGTTTTGGTCTGGTGAATAATGCGGCCGAACCGATACAATGTAAAATCATTACTGATCAAGATAAAAAAGGATGGCGTTTGGATTGGCTTCACAAAGATGGAATGATGTGTATAACACCGGGCCTGGAATTTGATATCGGAGATTTGCATTTTGAGGTTTGCGATTAGAATGGTGTCGGTCAAGGCAGACAAAGCGGCTGTATTTTTCCTGCATCTGCAGAAGAGGCGGTTCACAAAGTCAACCTGCGGAAAAACAGAAAAGTTGAATTGCGGACAGTATAAAACAATGTTAGGCCGATCCCATGATGGATTTTCCGTTATAACGTCAAAAGAACAGCCGATTCACGGAGTCAATTGGCGGAAATAACGGAAAATTAAAGCAGTATAATAATTCTCTTCGGACATTTTTGTTTTACGGAAAATTTATTCGATTTGAAAAAGAAACAAAAAAGATCATCTTTTTAATATAAATGAATATCATTGTACAAATAATATAATACACAGCAGAAAAGGGATTAGGACATGCAAAATGATTTTGATGATGACAATACTTTCGGTCGACGACAGGACGATGATGACAATACTTTCGGGCGACGTCATGACGATGATGACAATACTTTTGGTCGACATCATGACGATAATGACAATACTTTCGCGGATGGTGGCGGTACGCCGATTGAGCGGGGACCTAATGAAATACGGGAAGATAAAATACCGGTTCGTCTCGAACGAGGAGTTGTACTGGCCCAAAAATATATACTCGACGCCAAGCTTGGAATCGGAGGAATGGGTGAGGTATGGAAAGCTTACGATCGAATTGGAAAACGTTGGGTGGCTCTGAAATTCGTATCGTGTGACCTGGAAAATTTCAAAGAGGAGGTCGAACAGGTATAAAGAACATTTCAAACCATTCATGTTTTGAATCATCAAAATATTTGTCCGGTCTATGCGTTGGAAAATGGCGGTCGATTCGGTTATTACCTTGTTATGAAATGGCTTGACGGAATTACGTTAAAGCAAAGTATGAATTTTCAAAGCAAATTATCACAAAAGTATTTATCTCCTGAAAAAGTAATTCATCTTCTTTTTCCGATTGCCAAAGCTCTTGATTATGCTCACAAAAACAATGTCATTCATCGTGATGTGAAACCGTCCAATATCTTTTTAACGATGAAAAATAAAAAGGTAACGGATATATCGTTGATCGATTTTGGATTGGCGGAATCGTTGCCCGAGCATATGCTTGACGCATCGCAAACATTGTTTAACACGAGCGGTACGCGAAGATACATGTCTCCTGAACAATGGCGCGGGCGTGATCAGGATGATAAAACGGACCAGTATTCTCTTGGCGTTGTTGCTTACGAGCTTTTGTCAGGAACACCCCCTTTTAAAAACGCGGATAATAATTTACTCAAACATGCGGTCATAAATAATCTTCCGGAAAAAATCAAGAACGTTTCCGAAGATATTAATCAGGCTCTTTTGCAGGCGCTTGCCAAAGATCCTAATAACCGTTACGGAAATTGCGTTGAATTTATAGAAGCCTTGGCGAAAGCTCATCTGCATAAAAATGAACCTGTTTCGAAATGGCTTTGTTTAAATAAGAATGGAACGTGTACGGAATTTGGCGAAAATGATCTTGAGCAAAGGATTTTGAATGGACTGGTGCCCAAAGGAACCAGTGTCAAAAACAATCAAATGCAGAATTGGCTGCCGATTGAAAAAACGGACCGGTTTGGGAAATTTTATCTGAACGCGGGAATTTCTGAACATAAAAAATATTCACGAATTGTTCTTGCCCTGATTATTATGGCTGTCTGTTTGTCCGGGGGAATATTCTTCGCTTGGCATAATAACAACATGAAGTATTCTATGGCTGTCTCCGAAGCAAAAAACTTATTTGCCGCAGAACAGTATGAGGAAGCGTTGACCTCAATTAATAAAGCATTGGAATATGATGACAGCAATAAACAAAATATTGATTTCAAAAAAAAGATCAATGATAAAATTAAAGAAAAGAAGGCCGAAATGTTTTTTTCGGAGGCGGAGTCTCTCTTAAGAGGCGGAATGTTTGACAACGCTTTGGACAGTGCGAAAAAAGCTTCAGAACTTAATCCGGCCAATATTAAAATTCAAAATTTGCTCAAAACTATTCAAAGTAAACTTGTTGAAAAAGATGTTGCCCAATTATTAACTCTTGCCAATAACGATTTCGTTACAGGAAATGTTGACAACGCGTTAAGTAATGCAGAGAAAGCGCTGAATTTGGATCCCGACAACAGAGAAGCGTTAAGAACGGTTGAAAAAATCAAAAATCAGATCGGCGATATGGAAGAAAAACAAAAAAGAATTTCTTATCTTGTGTCAGAAGCCAACCGTCTTGAAGTAAATGAAAATTATCAGGAGGCGTTAAACTCTGCTCAACAAGCACTGCGACTCTTGCCCAATGATGTAAAAATTGTGAGTCTTGTAAAAATGCTGACAGAGAAATGCGTTGCTGAACTTATAAAGGACGCGGAAAATTTGTATAAAAGCGAAAAATATATTGAAGCGCTGGAAAAAACGAAATCCGCGCTTACTTTGGCTCCGAATAATCCGGATGCTGTCAACGAAAAAAATAAAATAACAAACAGCATCAATAAAAAAATTGAAGAGCTGAAATCGGAGGCGGAATCCTTGTATGACGAAAAAAAATTCGATAAAGCAATGACAAAAATCAGCGAGGCGTTGAATTTGGATCCGGAAAGCAGTGAGCTGCAAAGTCTTTCAAAAAAAATACATTGTATTAAAATATTTACTGTTAATGGAATAGATTATTGCTTTCGCTGGTGTCCTCCGGGTGAGTTTGTAATGGGGAGTCCTCAAAATGAAGATGGACATATGCCCGCAGAAAGACAACATAATGTCAACATTGATTCCGGTTTTTGGATTTTTGAACATGAAATAACAGTAAAAATGTTCCGCAATTTTATAAACGAGACCAATTATCAGGTTGGAAAAGGTGAGTCCGGATACGGAGGCCGGGGGTACGATGTAAAAATGAAAAAGTTTTTCCCTTCGATTAAATATACATGGGAAAATCCCGGCTTCGAACAGACGGAGGATCATCCGGTCACAGAAGTAGACTGGCCGGGAGCAAAGAAATTTTGCGATTGGCTGACGGAGAAAATTGGTTTAAAAGTTGATCTGCCGAGCGAAGATCAATGGGAATATGCCTGCCGCGCGAATTCTGAGACCGCATACAGTTTTGGAAATGAACGGGAAGAACTGGCGAAATATGGAAATACGGCGGATTCTTCCACTTTGAAGGAATTTCCCAAAATATCCAATAACTCAATGAGTACGATCGCTTCCAACGATCAATTTATTTATACTGCGCCGGTAAAAAGTTTTAAACCGAATGCTTGGGGAATTTATGATATGCACGGAAATGTTATGGAATGGTGCAAAGACGGCGCGATTGGCAATTTCAAAAAGAAATCAACCGAAGGACGTTATAACCGCGGGGGATCATGGTTCAGTCCTCCTCTTGAATGCCGATCGGCGTATCGGTCCCTTGATGCACAATTGAGAATGACTTGCGTTCTCGGTTTTCGTCCTGTCATCAATGAATCCGGCAAATCAAACAGTGTAAACGATTCAAGTAATTAGAATGTGTTCTGATATCAACGCGAAACAAAAAACGGCTTTCCTGAAAAGTGTGTTCGGGGGGCCTTGTTTAGAGCCTGTTTAAAAATGCAAATTCAAACAAAGCTCTAAACGATTGTTGACAAAAAGCAAGCGGACTTCGGGTTGCTTTTGTACGGCGATTACCGACTTCGACGCGTCGCTCGTGACCGGTGCAAGCGGACTTCGGGGTGCTTTTGTACCCTATTATTTTACAAGTTACTTTAGATAACCAAACCGGCGGGGGTGCCTTGGGAGTAAGGGTGCGGACGTAACGTCCGCGTTCCGGTTCTGTTTGTCAAAAACATTGGTTCCCCCCTAATATTAAGGATCAGGCAACCATTTGGTTCGGCTCAAAATCAGTAAAGAACAAAAAAGAAAATTTTTTATACCGTCAATACTTTAAAGTTTTCGCCGGTTCATTTTCTGAACACCGGTGAAGGTCAATGCGGAATAATTCCTCAAGTTTCGATGGTATAAAATTTTAGTATGTCTTTCTTATTTTAAATTTTCCGTTATTTTGGCCAATTGACTGCGTAAATCGGCAGTTCTTTTGATGTTATAACGGAAAATTCATTATGGGACCGGTTTAAATGAAAGATCAATCGGATCAGGAAGTTTCTTTGGCTTGTTTTTGAAGTTCATCTTCAATTTGATTGATTTTTTCATCGATAGACGAGTCAAGTCCGGACGACTCGTCTTCAGCATCCGCAAGCGAACTGACGGTCTGTTCAATTTCGGAAAGTTTGATTCCATCTGTTTGGTCTTCGTCAAGCATTGAATCGCTGGCGGTCGATATTCGTTCCATTACGGCGTTCATGCCGGTTTGCATGGTCGTACTTTGTGTCATAATGATATTTATTTCGCGCATGAGTTCGCCGGAATTGAAGTCTTTGTATATGTCGGAAATCGTGCGTGTCATTGATTTCAGGCCGAGAGCGTACTCTTTAAAAATTTGAACTTTTTCGCAAGTCTGCTGAAGAGTTTCAAAAAACAAGAGCTGACTTTCCATATTGCGGCGCTGGACAATAGTTTGAGCAACCATGCTGCAAAGTCTTTTAAAGTTTATCATGTCTTTTTGCCGTTTGGCCTGAACGGCTTTTTTCATGTACTCACGTTCATGCTTTTGAAGTTTTTTTATCAGCTGCTTCTGTTTGCTGACTGAATTCAAAATGGTAATTTGACGGTCCATTTCCCGTTCTTCTTTTGTTTTTAAAAGTCCACCTAAAAAAGCCATACATTCTCCTTTGCTGGATTGGGGGCCTGTCCTGATACAAACATGAAAACTGTTATCCCGGTTTCATTATGATTTTTCATTTTAGCGTTAAAAACATTCTATTCACAAAGTCCCTTAACGGAAATTATAAAAATTAAATGACACGGATGTATAAATGGATTATACCAATTTGTCCATTTTTATCAGAACAGTTTTTCGTCTTTCAAATTATATAAACGAAGTAACATTTATACTGTTTTTATTTTTAATTTTCTGTTATTTTTGCCGATTGACTGCGTGAATCGACTGTTCTTTTGACATTGTAACGGAAAATTCATCTTGGAATCGGTATATTTACAGTTGTCTGCAAATTACTCACAAGTCAATCGATATTGATTCATTCGCTCAATTTGTGCGGGAGTTGCTGACGGTTTGGATCTTCCGACCGCATTTTCAATATCTGAATCCAAAACATTTTCAACTTGACCGCTTGAGTTGGCGCGTTCAAAAACCGGGTCTATAATACGATCGGCCAGACCGTTAATGTCAGCGCCGCTGAAGAGATCGGTTCGTTCGGCGAGTTTTTCGAAATCATAATTGTTCATTCCGGGGATTTTTGATAATTTTTGTCTCAGAATAAATTCTCTTGCTTTCAAGTCTGGCAGCGGAATATAGATCTGCTCTCCGAAACGGCCCGGTCTTTTGAGAGCGGGATCAATTTTCCAAGGGCAGTTTGTTGCCGCGGCTAAAACGAGATTTTCTATTCCGCAGTCCACTCCGTCAATTTGAGCCAGCAGCTCGGAAATGACTCGGCCCATAACGTCCGACTGTCCTTCTTCCCGCGCGGCCATAAATGCTTCCGCCTCATCGAAAAAAAGAACTGCCGGCGCTTTGGCGCGAGCCGCCTCAAACAGATCCTTGAAGTTCTGTTCCGATGTTCCGACCCATTTACTCATGACAGAACTTGACTGAACTTTAAAAAAGGTAAAGCCAAGCTCTCCCGCAATGGCTCGGGCCATCATTGTTTTTCCAGTACCGGGAAGACCGTACATTAAGAACCCTGTGCCTGATTGACGATGATACAGTTCCGCCAACTGTCGGTTTTTATTCGGCAGAATAACGCGCCGTTGAATTAAATTCTTGACTTCGTCCATTCCGGCAATGTCTGAAAAACGAACTTTCGACTTAATATTGATTTCCCAGGGGGATTTCTCTTCCTGCTTGTCAGAAACAGATTTATCACTGTTGGTAAGTTGCTTTTCAATAATATTACCTGTTTGCGTTCGAGATAATTCTTCTTCGGATATCAGCTGATCCGCAAGATCCTTTACCCGGGCGGCGCGTTGCAGCCAAACTTTTTGAGCTTCCCGATCTTCCGTCTCCGCCGCTAGTTTTTGCCATTGACGGACAGAACGCAAAAACATCAGTCGGGCTTCAGACTTTTTTCCTGATTTGAGAAGTAGCTGACCGCGCTGAAAACATTCAAAAGAATTGTTGATCATACTCATTTGAATTTATTTTTCCAAATATATGTTTTGTCAATGTTAGGAGATTTCCAAATATTATTTCTATTATATATTATTGTTTTTCAAAATTCAATGTTTTTATACTGTCAACTTTTAAATTTTCGATGATTTTTATCGATTAACTTCTTAACTTGTCTGCTTTTCTGATGTTGAAATGAAAATTTCATAAAGAATCGGTTTAAATCAAAAATATTTACCTGTTAAGAATCTCCTTTTACATTTCCGTTATAACGTCAAAAGAACAGCCGATTCACGCGGTCAATCGGCGGAGATGGCGGAAATTAAAAAATAAAAGCAGTATAATTTACCTTGTGAATCGGTTTTTTTCATTGGAATGGAAAAGCGGTCATGAAATCGGCATGCTTAATTATTCTCTTAAAACAGTTTATTTCATATTTTTTAAATTCCGTCTCTTGACATTGCAATGACTTTTATGTTCTAATATCAGATATCAAATTTTATAATGTTCTAGAAACTTTATAATATTCAAAACGTGATGTTATACCGCACTCCTTTTAAATTTTCCGCTATTTCCGCCGATTGACATTGTCAATGGGCTGTTCATTAGACGTTATAATGGAAAATTTATTATGGATCCGTTATTTGGGGATCTGGTGTTTTTCCTTTATTGTAAGATCAGAAAACAAAAATGTTTTTTTTTGAACTGTTTGAAAGATCCGGATCTTTCGACTGAAACGCGCACACTTCCGAATGAACTGAAATGACCCCGCCGATATATTTACACCGCCGACATTTGAAATTTTCCGCCCTCTCTCCCGATTGCCTTTGTAAATAGGGAGTTTTTTCGGCTTCGTTTCGAAAATTTCATTATGAAACCGGTATATAAATGAAAGTGATTAATATGAAAACAAAATATATTGCTGTCCGTATTTTTCTTGGTCTGTTTGTCTTTTTTATTTGGGGGGCCAATCTTAAGGCCGCCGGTCCGAATCCTCCTAAAAAACGGACCGAGTCTGTCCGACCGGTCGCGCCGTCATTTGAAGTTCGATTGTTTCAGGATTGGCTGACTCAGGACTCGGCGGGAAAACCGCAGTCATGCTTTATTGACCGGACCGGCAACGCGATCGAAACGAAATTGACCGCTAGTGTTTTGGAAGGAATTGATCCGGAAAAACGGATCTCTTTTGAAAAGGAACGTCAAGTCCTTCTTGCTCAAAGAGTACCCGGATCCGATCCGAAATGGCGTACTTTTTACGAGAAACTCTGTCATGCCCGGCGAGTACTGCGGCTTAAAATGATCGCTGAATTTTCTCCTGTTTGGATTTATACAAAACATTATGTTATAGGCGCAAGTTTTTACGCTTACACGGAAGACGCTTCTGATGAAGAATATAAAGATTTCAGTCGGGACCGACGTAACGGCGGTCAGCTTTGCCGAATGGAAATTCTGCCCAACGGTCAAATCAAACATGAAGTTCTTTATGAAACGAAAGAAGGAACGATTCGAGATCCTGATGTCTCTTGGGACGGTAAAAAGATCCTCTTTTCCATGCGCCGCCATTTTACCAAAGATGACTTTCATCTTTATCAATATAATATCGAAACGAAAGATCTTCGTCAGCTGACTTACGGCAAAGGTTTTGCTGATATCGAGCCTGTTTATTTGCCTAACGGCGATATTATGTTCACTTCGACCCGCTGCGTTCAGATCACCGACTGCTGGTGGACTGAAGTTTCCAATTTCTTCATGATCGATTCCGAAGGCCGGGCCATGCGGCGCGTTTCGTTCGATCAAGTCTCGGTGAATTATCCGAAGGTCCTTAATGACGGACGAGTTATTTATACCCGATGGGATTACAATGATCGAGGGCAGATCTTTCCGCAGCCGATGTTCGTTATGAATTCTGACGCGACCGGACAGACGGAATATTACGGGAACAATTCCTGGTTTCCAACGTCGATCATGCATGGCCGTCCTGTTCCCGACTCCAATAAAGTCATCGCGATAGCCGCCGGTCATCATACTTACCAACACGGCAAACTGCTTTTAATTGATCGGGCCAAAGGCAATCAGGAGAATTTGGGATGCTCTCTTATCGCTCCTGTCCGAGAAACGCCCGCGGAAAGAATTGACACTTACGGACAGATCGGTGAACTGTTTCAATATCCTTACGCGATGGATGAATCGAATTTTTTGGTCACCTATCTTCCGGAAGGACGCTGGCATGGACAATATCCGATACCGTTTGGAGTATATTATATGGATGCGGACGGCAAACGAGAACTGCTGGCTTATGATCCATCGATCAGCTGCAACCAGCAGGTGCCGTTAATGGCGCGGGAAAAACCGGCGGTTCGCGCCTCTCAGGTCGATCTGAAAAAATCAACTGGTGAATTTTATGTTCACAATATTTACGAAGGACCCGGCTTGAAAGGGATCCCCAAAGGAACGGTTAAATCACTGCGCGTTGTCAGTCTTGGATTCCGTCCGGCCGGTATCGGTAAAAACGGTAATTCCGGTCCGGCGGGAGGCGCGATGAGTTGTACTCCTGTTTCGATTAACAACGGAGCTTGGGATACCAAACATGTCTTGGGGGTCGTTCCTGTTGAAGAGGACGGATCGGCTTATTTCAAGGTTCCCGCTCATACGCCGGTCTATTTTCAGATGCTCGACGCCAAAGGTGACACGGTTCAAACAATGAGAAGCTGGTCGACTCTCCAGCCGGGCGAATTTTTCGCTTGTGTCGGATGTCATGAACCGAAAGAAAACACGATGGTTAACTTTGGATCTCTTTCGTCGCAAGCGCTTCGAAAGCCGCCGGTCGATATAACGCGTCGGGATCTTCCGAAAGGAATTTTTCAAGACGGATTCAGTTTTATCCGCGAGATCCAGCCGATTTTGGATGATCATTGCATACAGTGTCATACTGGCGGTCAAAACAAGGACGGATCAAAAGCTCCTTTCAGTCTTCTTGGCAACGATTATGAATTTCCCCCGAAATCGAAAAACGCAGCGGAAACATCAAGATTTACGCAGTCGTATCCGTCAGGAGGACGCAATTTTTCTCAAGCTTATATTAATTTGACTCAACTCGGCAATCATGTCAATAAATATATTCATTGGCTTGGTGTTCAGGAAGGGCCGCAGTTGCTTCCTCCTTATTTTGCCGGATCCGCGTTAAGTCCGATGATGAAAATGCTTCGGTCCGGAGGAGACGCCAATCATAAAGACGTTCATTTAACCGACCGCGAATTGAGATCAATGGCGCTTTGGATCGATCTGCTGGTTCCTTACTGCGGCGATTATCGGGAAGCGGCCGACTGGACACCTGCGGAACGCGCGATTTACGCTTATTATGAAATGAAGAAAAACGAGATGAACCGCATTCTTGCCGAAAATATGAAACGGGTTGAAAATGGACGGCTGAATAATCGGCTCCCCGGGTTAATTGATCTTGAACAGTTTGAAAAAGGCGGTCCGGAATATAAAGCAAAGTTTCTTGATGACTATCTCAAACGGACTTTCCCGGTAACAGGAAGAAAAACAGGAACGGAAAATATTCGCAGGAATCTTGCCGTTAATCGAACCGATGTTCAAGGCGGGATCCAAAGTTATCCGCATGCATCCGCGAACAGTGAACATCGATATCTTCAAGTCAACGCGGCCATGAATGCCATTAATGGCGATTTTTCAGAAACAGGATCCATTACAGCCGCGGATCGAGTCTCCGCCTGGCGTCCCGACTTGAGAACTGATCTTGTCTTTAACGTTGATCTCGGACACGAAATCGAAACAGATCAGATCGTTCTTCAAATTGACGCTGATTTTAAAAATGGTCCTTACTGGAAGAAAGGACAGCTTGTTTTTTCGGACGGATCAAGTGAGTTCATTGAGTTTAAGTCAGTCTTGGAACCGCAAACATTCCATTTTCAGAAGCGTAAAACATCGTTCGTCCGACTGACCGGTTTGCAATTTGAGTCCGACCGACAGGGGAGGCCCGGTTCGAAATACAGGCCCGGACTTGTCGAATTTGAAGTTTGGGGTATATCCGTTCATTGACGATTACATCGGATAGTCAACAATATTTAAACACGAGGTAACAGTAAAAGGAGAAAAATGAGACATCCAATTTTTTATTATTTATCATCAATCCTATCAATTCTTTTATCGATTGCCGTTTTTTCCGAGAACAGTTCAAAATTGGAAGCGGCGGAATTAAAAGCCGGTTTTGAAAGTTGTGATTTTACTCCGCCCCGATCGGTCGCGCTCGACGGACAAATGGGAACGAGATTGTCTCAAAAAGTGAAAACTCCGATTACAGCCAATATAATCGCGCTTGAAGGGGAGAATGCAGGCCAGCAAAAATATCAGTGTATTGCCGCTTCCTTCGACATGGTTGGCATCCGGCCCGAATTTGAAAACGCGATTCGCAAAGAATTTAAAAAACTTCTGCCGGAATTCGATCTGAATAATTTGATCTTTTCCGCGACACATACACATACTGCCCCGGTCGCTGATAAAAACAAGTATTATATTGACCCTAAAGCGGATTGTATGAGACCGGATGAATTCAATGAATTCGCGGCAAAAAAAATAGCGCCCGCTCTGCTTGCCGCCTGGCAAAAAAGAGAACCGGTCCGTTACAATTATGGATTAAGTGCCGCTGTTATTGCTTATAACCGGCGGAGTGTTTATTCGGACGGTCACGCGGAAATGTACGGAAAGACCAATCGTCCCGACTTTCGCGCCATTGAAGGTCAGGAAGATCATGACGTCAATAGCCTTTTCTTCTGGAACGGAAAAAACAAGCTCGTCGGAATGATCGTCAATGTTGCCTGTCTGGCGCAGGAAGACGAAGCCTTGTCGTTTCTTCATGCGGATTACTGGCATCCGGTTCGGCAGACGCTTCATAAAAAATTTGGTGACGATGTTGTTGTCGTTTCTCTTTGCGGCGCGGCTGGGGATATGTCTCCGCATACGCAATATCGAAATGCGGCGGAAAACAGAATGTCCCAACTGCGCGGTTTATCCCGGCTTGACGAAATTGGACGACGAGTCTCCAATGCCGTTGTTGATGTTTGGGAAGCGGTCGAAAAGGAAAAAATCGGCGAGATCCCCTTTGTTCATGAATACAAAGTAATTAAATTGCCCCAATATCGAATTACCAAAATGGAATATGATCATTCCAAAATGGAGGCCAAAGTTAATTGGGAAGCGATGAAAACCGATCCGAATAAAAGACGTTTATACAGCTGGGCCAATACAATAGTTCAGCGTTATGAAGCGCAGCAAAAAGATCCCAACGCGTCTTTTGATATTCCCGTTCATTTCGTTCGAATCGGTGATATCGCTTTATGCACCAATCCGTTTGAACTGTTTACCGCATATGGAACGCAATTGAAGTCAAGATCGCCCGCGACGATAACGTTTGTTGTTCAGCTGACCGGCGGCTGCGGAATTTGCGGAACCGCGTCCAGTGCCGGATATCTTCCGACCAAGCTCGCTTATGATGGCGGCGGTTACAGTGCCATCGTTAAAAGCATAACAGTCGGCCCGGACGGCGGTCAGGTCCTTGTTGAAGAGTCTTTAAAAGGGATCAGCCGAATGTTTGATAAAAAATAATTAATAGCGGTTTGAAATATTCACTTTAAGTGTATAAGAACATATACACCTCAGATATTAATAAAATCAGATCTGTCATGACAGGCTCACAAAATATATTTACCGGGACGGACAAATAATTTTTGAAAAGTTTGAGATTACGGATTGTTTATTACCGAAAAAACGCCTTTCCCCGAATAATGAATGAACGGAGAAAAGGCGTTTTTTGTTTTTATTGTGTTAAATCCGCGTCCATTGAAGACGTTATGGATTAACGGGACGCGAAAATCAGGATAGTTTCCAAGGCGCCCTGTATTCGTAAGAGAGATATTGATTGGCTTCTTCGCAATTGGTGAACCGTTCTTTGGAACTGTCCCATTCGAGCCGTTTTCCAACCTTCAGTGCGATATTGGCGATATGCGACATAGAGGTCGAAAGATGTCCTTCTTCGAGAGTACACCAGGATTTTTCCCGGGATTTTACGCAATCCAGAAAGTTGCGGACCAGTTCATCGGTTCCTGTTCCCTTGTTTTCATTTCGCTGGGCGGCGCGAATGGGATTCGGAACTTTCTTTTGAAATTGTCCGTTAGTGGCGGGAATGATTTCATAGCCGCGGACATTTGCGTAAAGCGCGGCCTTATTGCCTGCAAGGCAGAGTTCGCGCGGCATGATCTGCAAGCCGGTCGTTTCCGAAAGAGTGAATGAAAGGAGCATTCCGGAAGCGAATTCAAAGTTGACCAAAGCGTTATCGGGAATATCGCGGTCATCGTCCAGTGATTTCTTTCCGCAGACCGCGGTTACCGCGATCGGCGCCCGTTCGCCGGTCAGCCAGCGAACTGTGTCAAAGTAATGAACTCCCCAGTTACCCATTTGCGACGAAAAATCACTTTGCCAGCGAAATTTGTAAGGGGCGATTGTCGTTCGGTAATCCCGCCAGGCGCGAGGACCGAGCCAAGCGTTCCAGTCGAGGCCTTTGGGGGGGGTTCGAGGCGGGCATTTTCCGATTCCCGCGGGAAACATATTACTCACATAAGCTATTCGGGCCAGTGTGATCTTGCCGAGTAGGCCCTGATGAACCATTTTGGCAAGTTCCTGATAAACCGGTGCCCCCCGGCGGGGAAGTCCGACAGTTACAATCCGGTCGCCAGCTGCTTCCGCGTCAAGCATTTTGCGTCCTTCAACGATCGTTTGCGTCAGCGGCTTTTCGCAATAAACATCTTTGCCCGCATGAAGAGCGTCAATTGTTTGGAGCGCGTGCCAATGGTCCGGCGTTGCAATGCAAACGGCATCAATATCCTTGCGGTCAAGAAGTTCACGATAATCGGAGTAACATTGCGGCTGTTTAACGAATTTTTCACCCAATTTTGGGAACCAGCCGCCCAAAGAAGCGGGAAATTCAGGTTCAACCGCGTTGGGATCCCGAGTCAGCATCGGTTCATAAACGTCGCAAAGAGCGGCGACCTCGCAATCGGAATTCAGCATAAAACTGTGAAGAAGCTGAGATCCTCTGTTTCCAACACCAATAAAACCAACGCGTACTTTGTCATTGGGACCCGGATGTTTCCCGTGAGCCCGATTGGATAACAGCGCCGGGGCAATCGACAATCCGGCAAGTCCCTGACCGATGAAATTACGTCTTTTCATTTTTTTCTCCGATGATAAAAAACGGGATACGATTGTTTATACCGGTTTCCTTATCAATTTTCCGTTGCCAAACCAAAAGAACAGTCGGTTTCCGAAGTCAATCGGCGGACAGTTGGAAAATTTAAAATGAGGACCGTATAATTACTCAACAGCTCCTGATTTTACAATATAACTTCAATTATTACATAGGAGGAAAATAAATTTTATCTTGATAAAAAACTCAATAGTCGTCGATTTATCAAAAAACTTGCGGACGGGAGATAAAAAATCGAATTGTTCTTAGATGATTTTCTTTTCGAATGGAGACGCAGCCCGTGAGCAGGGAATGTAAGTCCTCTATTTTCCAGCGATATAGTCAAATATTGATTTGTTTTCGAAAGTTCAGCAATCGAAAGCGGTAAATCAGAGCTAAAGACAAAATAATGTGTTTGTTCATGTTTGTCATATTCTTTATATTAACATTATAATTAAAAATTTTCTAATTAAAATACTTTTTTTTAGAAAAATTTCAGCTAAAGAAGTATTTATTGCCGGATAAAAAAGTATTTAATATTTAGAGAGCGGAATGGTCGGAGTCCCTTCGTGATAGAAACATTTTTCAAGGAAGATAAAGGAAGATATATGATGTCGGTTAAAAAGAACAAGAGATTTAATCTTTTTCTGCAAAGAGTAAATGGTTTCGGTCACGCCAAGCGGTTATTCTTGATCTGGCAGCAATACTTTTCGGAACGGGAAACGCATGGGTTCAGGGCACTGGCTACCTCGTCAAAACGAGGATATGACGACCCGTTACGATTTGCTGTTCACGTCCAACGCAACGGCGCAGATTCAACGACTCACCTATCTGCATAAAATGATCGTTGGCCGCGTAATGGATGAAACAGGGTCTCAATATGAAGGGGGCCTTCATGGTTCTGTTATGCGCGGTCAGAGTTCCGAAGGAAATTGTCCTTGTGCCCCGCCGCTCACCCCAGCTTTGGTTAAGCGGTTACGGGATCAGCGGCTATGCCGATTGGTCGCATAACTTAAACGGCTGCGATTACCGGGAAGGCGGCATGATGGTTGGGGCCGCTTGGCATCATGAACTTCTTGACGTAAACGCGTCATTCATTGAAACGACCAATTTCGGCGGCACTCCGGTTTCTGCGGAAATTTTTGGAAATAACGCCGGACGAGATTGGTTTGAGTATATCGCGGACGCGAATTTTGCCTTGACCGATAACATAACACTTTTAGGGGATTATTATCTGTTCATCAATAATTATTCGGCGCTCAATGCGGGAATGGGAACAGTGACTTGGCGATTCTGATAAAATCACATAAAATATAATCTAAAGAAAACATTAGGTAAAAAAAGGAACGAGGTCCAAAATGGCCTGCGTTCCTTTATTCGATTCATCGATTGTTTTTTAGAACCTGTCCTAATATCTGAATAGTTACATAAACAAAGCTGATCGTGTCACTATGGCAAACAACAAGGTGACGTTAAGAAGGATTCATATAAAAAAAGTATCGGAAGAAATGCGATCCGCCAAAAAGAGGACGACCGCGCGTCGATGTCCGAAAAGTCTTCGACGCGATTTTTGTTCAGGACTGTTTTGAGTCAGGAAACGGTTACGTTGCTGACAAAGTATACCGGTTCCTTCATGAATTTTCCGTTATAATGTCAAAAGAACAGTCAATTCACGCAGTCAATCGGCGGCAATGACGGAAAAATTTAAAGTAAAAGCAGTATAAATGGACGATCTATTGGTTTACCTTAAATAACTCATCAATTTGACCTTTAACAAGGTGAGTGAGGTTGGCGCGGATTTTCTCGGTTGGCCAGTTCCACCATTGAAGGGCAAGCAGTTTTGAAACAGTATCATCGTCAAAGCGTTTACGTAAAAAGCGCGCGGGTACTCCTCCGACAATAGAGTAAGGTTCGACATTTTTGGTAACGACTGCCCGTGATCCAATAATTGCTCCATCTCCAATGGTTACTCCCTGCATAATAACCGCCTCATAACCGATCCAGACATCGTTGCCGATAACGATATCGCCGCGATTGTCCCAAGTTTTGGTCATTTCGGCAAAAGGAATTCCCCAATCGTCGGTGAAAATTCCAAACGGAAAGGAAGAAAGCGATTTCAGCGCGTGATTTCCGGAGGTGAACATGAATTTCGCTCCGCAGGCGACAGAACAGAATTTACCGATAATCAGCCGTTCCGGATTGATCGGGTAATGATATAAAACATTATTCTTTTCGAAATCGACCGGATCGTTGACGAAGTCGTTGTAAATAGAGAATTCGCCGACTTGAATCGCGGAGTCATGAATGACGTTTTTTAAATACACGGTCTGCTTGTCGGCAGGTCGCGGATAGATCAATTCGGGGTTCATTAAATTTCTGCTTTCTGTTAAGGTTGTATGTACATTGTGTGTTTTGTTTCATAAAGGAAATAATCATTTTTAAGATCAAAAGTGGCTGACGCACCGCGTTATTTGACGGAAATTCGAAATTGGGGCGTATAACACTTTCGCTCCGGAATTCAACCGGTCCCAGAAAACGAGATAGGCGGTCAGGACCAACATTAAAGGACCATTTGCGCTGTTGATCGTTTTGAAAGAATCGGATCGGGGAATTGTCATGTCGCGTTTTTGATCGAATCTTTATCAATTAGTAATTATATTATACCGGTTTCATGATGAATTTTCCGTTATAACGTCAAAAGAACAGCCGGGTTACGAAGTCAATCGGCGGAAATAATGGAAAATTTAAAATAGCAATTATACTGATATTTAACAACGGCATAAAGATAAATCTATTGATAAAATCAAAAAAACATCTTATTTGTTGATTTAAGAACTTGTTAAAATTAATGTCTTTCATTATAATGAGCAAAATGAGAGTAATGAAAGACATTAATCAATTAAACAGCAATTTTTTATGTGAATCTGATCTAAATCACATTTTATAAAACTTAACATAGGCGTTGAGTTGTATTTTATATTACTCTCATTTTAATTTTTTCGTCCTTTTGGCCTATTGACTGCGTGAATCAGCAGTTCTTTTAGCATTGGAACGGAAATCTGTCATAGAATTGGTATAATTCATTTTTAGATCAGGTTCCTATTGCCCAGGAAACAAAATCATGAAAACAATTCAAAAATTGGCTTTTACCTTGGTTGAACTGCTGGTCGTGATCGCGATTATCGGTATTTTGATCGGACTGCTGCTGCCGGCGGTTCAGGCGGCGCGGGAAGCGGCCCGGCGCATGCAATGCACCAATAATTTCAAACAGATCGGAATCGGACTTCATAATTATCATGACGTTTACCAATCCTTTCCCGCTATTCGATCAGGGGGAGTTCGAAATCTGACCGATTATGACAGTAATAATATGGGCGTTTACAGTTTCCATGTTTTTATGCTTCCGTATTGCGAACAGCAGACGCGTTACGAAGCCATTATGAACACCAAAGTCAGCGGCTGTCTTCCGAGTACTCATACCGAACGCGAGTGTTTTAAAGGAAGTATCAGTTATCTTCATTGTCCTTCCGATCTTATGCGCTTGATCCTTATATCCGAAGCAATACGAAATCGAACTGCATGGGCTCACTTGGCGACGCTTTTCATTGGACTAATCGTCCGCGCTGGAGCTACCGGGGATTTTTCGGCGGCGGTACCAGTTATGAAACAGGATCCTCTCCTTATTTGGGCCCTAAATGGAACAATTTTTCCAGTATTATCGATGGCACTTCCAATACGATTGCCTGTGCGGAAGCGGCAAGTATTCAGCCAACCGCCAATAAATCGATTCGAGGAGAAGTTTTAAACAAAAGATACAACATTCCTTCCGACTGTCAAAATGCGCGAGATCCTAAAAATTCGCTCGAATATGATTCCTCCAAAGGAAATACAACCGATCAGGGCGGACGGGGCTATCTGTTCCAAAACGGAATTAATCAATACAACAGTTTCCAGACAATTCTTCCGCCGAACTCCCCTTCCTGCGCGGATAGCTGTAATAATTCCGGATTTCGAAGTGCGACCAGTTATCATTCCGGCGGTGTCAATGTTGTTTTTGCCGATGGGGCTGTTCGTTTTATCTCCGATACGATCGAATGCGGAAATCAAAATTTCGATTTTACGACAGATACCTCCAAAGAAATTTCCAGCGGAACAAGTCCATTCGGAGTTTGGGGAGCTTACGGTACTATCAGCGGCGGTGAAACAAAGGCCCTCTAATACAAAATCATCTTAATTGTATTGGTTTCAAGATGAATTTTCCTTTCTAAAGTCAAAAGTCCCGTCGAGTCACAAAGTCAATCGGCGGGGCAGTTGGAAAATTTAAAACAAGGGGCGTATAAAAGTAATCATCAATCAGACAGGTTAAATATTATGAAGAGTGAATTTATTGGCAAGAGATGTTTTTGGCTGCTTCCGTTGATTTTTCTTTCGCTATTTTTGGGGTGTTCCAAAAGTCCGGAAGGATTTCCGAAGATCTATCCTTTTGAAATAAAAGTGCATAAAAGCGGTTCTCCTGTTTCCGATGTTCAAGTCATGTTTCGTCCAACCGCGGAATCAGGCAATTCCTGGGCTGTTGGAGGAACAACCGACAAAAATGGCATTGCTGTTATTCAAACAAGAATGGGCCAATACAGCGCGTCCGGGCTGCCCGAAGGGGAATGGCGTATTAATCTGACGAAAGCCGCCGTCCCTGTTGAAGAAAAATCTCCTGAAGATCTGGCTAAAATGTCGGAAAACGAACGAGACCAATACCGCTATTCCATAGGGCAGAAGGCGAAAAAACTTCCGCCGGAAGTCCCCTATCTGCTCGGTGATTCTCAACTGTCTCCCTTGGTTTATAAAATGGGAAATACCGCCGATAAAATGGAAATCAATATCGCGGATTATAAAGACACGCCCGAAAGCATTAAAAAAGCAACCTTTGTTCCTAAAAACGAATGAGTCTTTATATGACTCTCATTTTAATTTATACCGATTCCATCATGAATTTTCCGTTACAGCGTCAAAAGAACCGTCAAATCACGCAGTCAATCGGCGGAGATGACGGAAAATTTAAAATAAAAGCAGTATAAAAAGTTCTCGGTATCAAAAACTCCCGATTTCTAAAAATAATCGGGAGTAAAAATGAAATTCTTAATCGTCTTGGGATCTCTTATTTCTTTTTGGGTCGAGGCTGATACCAAAGCGATTTCCAGTATTTTTGATCGAGTTCAAACGGATCGATTGATGTTTTGGGATCGAAATTTTCCGGCAGAACTCCGTATCGGATCATATGATGAATATATTCCGGTCTCGCGAAAAACCGCTGGGGGCAGTCGGGCCCGTTATTGGGATTCGGATAACTCATGCAGAAACGGGGACACTCTTCCAAAATGTATTTTCGTCCCCGAATGATTGCGGCAAGTATTGTTTGATAATCTTGGTCCTTTGTGTCGGCGAAAATACTCGCTCCATTTTTTGCTTTGCAGATCCCGAGTCCTCCCGCTTCTTTGGAAAGAGGGGCTCTTAAAATTTTGGATTGATCGGGCCAGGAGAGATCGAAAATGAGATGACGATTGTAACGTCCCCCGTCTTCTGACATTGTGTGCGCCAGATATTTGTTTTTCTGATGTATTTCGTAAGGATAATAAATAGTATAAAATTGGGCGGGGAGTGAATAAGATCCGATTTTTCTTTCTTTCGGAGTCGGGGCATGGCAGCAGTCGCACCGTTTTTCGATCACCGCGGTCATCGCTTTTGTTTCCGGCCAGTCGGCGTCGTTTCGACAGTTTTTATTCTTGTCGTAATAGCCGATGGTTCCCCAGCTGTTGCAGCAGTAAGTTCCGGAATAAGCGGCTCCGGCGTCGAGCCAGAAACGGATCATTTTCTGCTCCTGTTCCGGCATATTTACCCCCTGATGATGATCTTCGATCAGTTTCAAAAGACGGCTTGATCCGGTTCCGATCTCGTAAGGCTTGAAGTTGCTTTTGGTATGCTTGGAATAAGGAAGAATAATTCGATTGTCGCCGAAAAGTTCACGCCAAGACATC
This sequence comes from uncultured Planctomycetaceae bacterium, assembly GCA_964652875.1. Lineage (GTDB taxonomy): Bacteria > Planctomycetota > Planctomycetia > Pirellulales > Thermoguttaceae > JAUNBG01. The sequence continues at coordinate 10,417 of CAZZEF010000016.1, read as the reverse complement.
TGCTGATAACCGATCGTGTAAACCGGCCCCCAATGTCCGGAAATATTGAAATCGCCGTCTTCGCGGTCCGGGTTATGACATTCAAGACAATGTCGGTCGAGAATAGGCTGAATATCGCGCTGAAAGTCGAAAATTTCAGGAACATCCTCAATTTTTTTAAGTTCGACCGGTTCCCGTTTGGTCAGTTCTTTTAAGAGAAGCCCCTCTTCAACGGAGGGAGCTTCCTGACGTTCTTCATGACATCCGATACAGGTTGTTTTTTCGCCCGGCATAACAGAGGTGAACGAGTGCATTCGCTTGACGCAATGTCCTTTTTCATCAAGAGCGACAAAAAAAACGGACCGCAGGGGGGGGATATTGAAATAGGCGCTTCCCTCTTCGGAAACAGGAACGGATCCGAGCAGACGTTCGACGGCGAAGGTACCCCCGGAGGAGATCTCGCTCATCGCTCCTGAATAATTGATCGGTTTGGGCAGAACTTCGTAAACCAAGAGTTCCTTGATCGATCCGCGGGGTACTTCTTTCATTTGCCGACCATGATAAACATTGACCAGCGCCAGTGTTCCGTGATCGGAAGCAAGATCGGTTGCGTCGGCGATGATGGGTTCCCGTTTCCGTTTGGCCACCGGGCGCGGTTCGGAGATCCAATAACCGGCTTTGATTTCTTCCGGCGAAAGAGAGTAAACGGTTTCTTCCCGGCCGGAATCATCAAGAAGGACGATTTTTGTTCGGGAAGCGGCGAGAAAATACTGATCGGAAAAAGCCCAGGGATCGGTATAATCATTTTTTTGAGTAATGAATGTCAGACCTTTGGGGGAATCAGGCCCGAGTCGTGAATCGAACAGCGCGATTCTTCCGTAATGCTCTTTCATTCCGTGACCGGGCGAATAGATCCCGACCGCCTGACCGGCGCAGTCAGGAACCGGTTTAGCGTCTAAAAAGCATCCCCCCGACCGCTGATTGCCGTAAAAGATCATTTGCCGCGTTCCATCCGGATTCATTGTCCAAAGATGGTGATACCCCAAATGATAACGGTCAATGTATTCCCAGCGCATATACATGACTTGTCCGTTGGAAAGAACCCAAGGCGTATTGTCATGTTCAACATTGCAGGACAATGCCCGAACATTTTGTCCGTTGGCGTCGCATTTATGAACCGTAGCTACCGGGGTCAGCCAGCATTGAACGAACCGGTTGATCCGGGAAGAACAGAAAATGATTTGATCGTCCGGAAGATAGATCGGTTCGATATCGTCCCATTCGCCCGGCCGGTGCGCGAGACGGGGATCATTTTTCATTTCGACCGATTTGCCGGTCAGACGGCGTAATCCGGTTCCGTCGAGATTCAATTCATAAAGACTGAAATGATCTTCGCTGGCTGGCAGATAGGAGAAGATGAATTTTTGGGCATCGTAATGTATTTGCGGGTCGCGCACATTCCCTTTTGGATCTTCAAAAACAGTTTTGGTTTTTTTCGTTTTGACGTTGTAAATACTGATCTTACCGCCGGAGTGTTTATGAAAGGGACAAGAAAACGGCTCGATAGAATAGTTCCCAAAATTGGCGTACCAATGACCGTCAATACTGGGCCGACGAATAGCGAAAAGGATCTCCTCGGGCATACCAGCCTTTCGGGCTTCGTCAAGAAGAGATGGTTTCTGTTCCTGGCCGGAGGCGTTATTTGAAGCGGTGAATGAAAAATTCATGCTCGAAACAGCCGCGGAGACCGCAATGAAAAATAATAAAGTTCGATAGAAATTTCTAATGGAATATTGCATGACGGATCTTAATTTGGAAAGAAAGGAAAGGATATTAAAAAATACAGGGGATATACCGACTTTATTTTTAGATTTTCAATTCCAAGGCCGGAAAAACAGACGGATCACGAAGTCAACCGGGAGAAAATGAAAATTGTAAAATACCGGCAATATAAAATATTGATATGCCAAATACTTACAGTCAAAAAAATACCGATTTTTAAACTGGGGGCAATAATAATACTTATAAAATTTTAATAAATTATCATTCAAATTCAAGTAAAAAGAGTAAAAAAAAATAAATTTTAAAAAAGAGCGGTGGTCCGAAGTCAAGTTCGTTTGATTTTTGCTGCCGCAAGAAGGAGAACTTAAAATATTCAGACGATAACTTTCAACAGACTGATTAATAAGTTGGGTCTGATAAAAACATAACAGAAGCAGGAATTCGTTTCTTGTCTTTTTATGCCGATTTATGATAGATTTTAACCCTAATTTGTCTTGTCAATAATTGGTTAAGATCAGAAATGCCCGCATATAATTCCAAACAACAGAAGGGTTACGGATATAAAAGGGATCCGATTCGGACGATGGTAGCGCCTTCTTCAATCGCAATTTCAAAATCGCTGCTCATTCCCATTGAAAGCTCACGGAAATATTCAGGCGGAGCGTATCGGCGGACACAAAGATCCCGAAGTTTCCGCAACGTCTCAAACTCATGTCGGACATCGTCTGAAGTTCCATTTAACGCGCCCATTCCCATTAGGCCGCAAATTTTAACCCGTTTGAAATCAAGCGTTTGAGGAAAAAGATCAGGAAGAGTTTCGGGAGTAAAACCGTGTTTGCTCTCTTCTCCGGAAATATTGACTTCCAAAAGAACAGGAATTTTCGAAGGAATCGGAAAACGATTTGAAAGATCGGCGTCGAAGCTGCTGGATAAATTTTCGTTGGACGTTTTACTGTTTGAAGTGCTGTTGTCAGAGAAGGAATTGTTTAAAATTTTCGACGGACCAGAAAATGCTTCTGCTCTTTTGCGGTTTTCTTCCTCCGCGATACGGTCAATATCCATAAGAAGTTTTATAGAATCGACCGAATGAATCAATGAAACAAAAGGAAGAATCCTTCTGATTTTGTTTTTTTGAAGACTGCCGATAAAATGCCATTGAACCGGTTGGGAAAGGGCGATCTTGCGCTGAATCATAAAACAGTCAATTTTTTCCAGTAGCAATTGCGGTCTGTTTTCGCCTAAAACAGAACAGCCGGCGTCAACCATTGCGGGTATGATCCCGTCATCGCAACGGGCATATTTCGATACTGCGACAAGAGTTATCTCTTGAGCGGATCGTCCCGAACGTTGAGCGGCTTGAGCAATTCGGGTCCGAACGGACTCGGCTTTGTCCTGAACCGTTTTATTTAAAATTTCCCTGTTGATCATGGTTGAATTATAAAACAGTCTGAATAATAAAAAAGGAGGACGTCGTTATAATTCGGCGCTCCTCTCCTTTTTATTATACCGGTTCCATCATGAATTTTCCGTTATAACGTCAAAAGAACAGCCTATTCAAGCTGTCAATCGGCGGAGATGACGGAAAATTTAAAATAAAAGCAGTATATAAACTTGCTCTAATAAAATTTGATGATTTAATTAAAGTTGGTCGAATTATTATTTTTGGATCTGGTTTTGCGGAGCGTTCGGATTCTTCTGGAGAACACCAGCGGCAACCAGTTTGTCGATCAGCTGCTGCATGCTGTTGAATGCGGCGAGAAATCCCTGCGGCGGCATAATTATTCTTTGATTTACTTCGAATTTATTCGGCTCTTTTTCGCCTGTCGGCTGAATTGTTACGAAATCGAAACGAAACATGTTGCCTGAAAACTGAATTTGACCAATACCGTCAGCGTAAATTTCCTCTTTCATGAAATAACCTTCCATAAAAAACTTAAGTTAAAAGAATTAAACCGGAAACAGATTCGGCTTTCCAGAAAAGTTTATGAAAACGACCTGTTCCCATTCACTTTCAAAAGTATTTTATCAAACATGGCTTGTTCCGGAAAGATGAAATTTTTTATTTTTTTATAATTTTTTTTATATTTGAAACATTTGACTTAAAAATTCAAAAAACAGGGGGAAATTTTTTTCTTTTTTTTAAAAAAAAGTTCGTTTCAGCATTTTTGAAGGAGCTTTTGATCCTAAAAATACGAAAAATCACCTATTAAGGCGAAATAATGAAATAATATTACCCTTTTTCAAAATAAATTTGCCAAAATTGTTTATTTCCCTGTTTTTCGGCTAACCGTGTTTGTTGATTGAATTTATACTGCTTTTATTTTAAATTTTCGTAATCTCCGCCGATTGACTGCGTGAATCGGCTGTTCTTTTGACATTATAACGGAAAATTCATGATGAATTCGGTATAATATATTTTTGCGGAGTCATTTCAAATTTTTTCCGCGGTCGATTGAGAGTTTGTGAATCTGATGTTCTTTTTGTTTTGGAGCTGAGAAAAGTCAGAACGGACAGATATAATTATTTATAAAACATTTATGATTCAGGAGAAATGACGGGACACAGATCGAACCAATGATGATCAAAAGGTCGTCCGAGGTTCGGTCCCCAATTTCCTTTTTCATAAACAGCCGGATCGGGAGTGTCTGGCGCATCTTTGTAATTTTGCAGCGGATCAATAATTTGCCATGCGTTCGAGATTTCGTCGTTACGAAGAAATAAAAAAGGATTGCCGGATATAACATCAAGCAGCAGCCGAGCGTAAGCGTCTGTTTCTTTTGTCGTTCGATTTTTTGGGGAAGTGGTTTCGAAGGAACAGGTCAGTTCGCTTCTTTTCAAGATCATGTCCGGGCCGGGTACTTTTGATAAAAAGCTCAATTTAATTCCTTCCGCGGGCTGAAGCTGGATCAAAAGACGATTGCGGTCGGCCAGGGGAATATCAAATTCACCGTTTTCGAAGATCAGATGCGGCGGTTTTTTAAATTGAATGACAATTTGAGTTGACCGGCAGCTCATGCCTTTGCCGCTGCGGAGATAAAAAGGGATATCTTTCCAACGCCAGTTGTCGATGAAAAGTTTAACCGCCGCGAATGTTGCCGTTTTACTTTTCGGATCGACCCCCTTTTCTTCTAAATATCCGGCGTATTGTCCGAAAATGATGTTGTCAGGGACTTCCAAGGGGCGTAGCCGTCTGACAGTCCGCAGAACCTTGACTTTTTCATCGCGGACCGATTTCGAGTCAAAAATCGCCGGCGGCTCCATCGCGATAATAGCTAAAAGTTGAAGAAGATGATTTTGAAACATATCTCTTAAAATACCGGTCTGGTCATAAAAAGCTCCGCGCGATTCGACCAAAACCGACTCCCCGGCGGTAATTTCAACGCTTTCAATATAATTTCTGTTCCAAACAGGTTCTAAAACAGTATTGGCAAAACGCAGAACAAATATATTATTGACCGTTTCTTTGCCGAGAAAATGATCGATGCGAAAGATCTGATTTTCCTGAAAAATTCGATGAATCATTTGATTGAGTTCTTCTGCCGAAGCGAAATCGTGTCCAAACGGTTTTTCCAAAACAATTCGATATTGAATAAAGGAACTGTTATGAAATAGGCGGCTTTTTTCAAGCTGGTTAATGACCTTTGGATAAAGATCCGGCGCAAGTGCAAGATAATAAATAACATGAAGTAAGTCATGTTTTTGAAGTTCCTGTTGAAAGAGTCGATTTAAACCTTGAAATAGAACGGGATCTTCCAAATTACCGGGAAGATAATGAAGAATTTTTTTGAATTGTTCCCAATACTCGGAGAAAAAGGGGATTTGTCCAAAAAGATTTTCAACAAAAGGAAAAAGATGTTCGCGCCATTGCGGATTGGTCATAACGGATCTTGAAATGCCAAGGATAAAAAAGCCGTCCGGCAGTTTATGATTGATGAACAGATGAAATAATGCGGGAATGGTCTTTTTTTTGACTAAATCACCGGAAGCGCCAAAGATCGTTAAAATTGTCATGTTTGCCCCCTATTGGAGAAAAATATAAAATAGGTAAGATAATATATAGAATTCCAGTTGTCCAGATTACGTATTTTTGCCTGAAAAGTTTCGATAAAAATATTTATGTAAAATAGACATAAAAATAAAAATTAAACTGGAGAAAACACAGGATGTTTACCGATAATAATAATCAGAGAGGTTCAAAGTAAAAATCAAAGACTTTAGCGGTAAATGTTTATAATGTCCAAGAACAAAGGAAGATGTTCCGGCGGTTCTGGTAAGAATGAATCTTTCAGATAATAGAATGGCCGCAAGCGGATAAAAGCGTCTTTTTCCGGCATGAATTTCATGAGAAGTAATGAAATTGCCGATAATAAGAAAAGCTTGATCAACGTATTTCAGGACTGCGGCGTTAATCGGGAATAAAAGTAATTATATCATTCGGAACAGAACAGCAAATATAATTTGCGTTTTGGATTATGTGTTAGTAAAGGAAACAGGTAAGTGGATCAGGATATCAATGTTTTGGCGCTCGTAAAAGGAAAAGAACGGTATGTCTTTCTTTATAATGACAAAAACAGAACGGAGATTCTTCGTCTTATAGGAAGATACGCGTCCGATCCTGAATTGAGTTTTACCTGGTATGACGCGGCAGTTTTAAGTCAGCGTATTCGTCGAAAAAGTGAAAGCAAAGCAAATTCGATTCATCGGGATATTTCCTGCAAAGCGGAATATGATTCCTGATAAAGCCGGCGGAGCGATTGATCCGCGGTGAATTAATGCTGTCACAAAAGAGAGACGTTTTACCGGCGCCTCTCTTTTTTTTAATCTTTAAGGAAAATTAATGACAGATTTTGAAATGAATGAAACAACTCAAGAAAATGACAACCAAATGACGAACGCGCCCGAAAACGACAGCAGCGCGGCAGATCTGTCCGAGACAACAGACGATTCTGCTTCTTGCGATTCCAAAGCGAACGCTGAAAATACTTCCGAATCAAACGATCCGTCAGAATGCGGGAATCAAGACAAATTTAATGATCAAGCGGAAGTGGATGATCAAAATGTTATTGACGATCAAACGGTACCTGTTGAGCAAATCGAAGACGAAGATCTGATTGAGGTCGGAAATCAAGCGGATACACAAGATCGGGCTGAAGCGAAAAGCCTGAATGAAAACACCCCGGAGGAACCAAAAAAAGAACGAATGAAGGCGGTTCCCGTTCCCGGTAAACCGCTTCCCATGTCGATGGAGGAAGTCAAGGAACGCGGCTGGGATGAAGTGGACATCGTCTTTGTAACCGGTGACGCTTATGTTGATCATCCTTCTTTTGCCGTCGGTATATTGGGGCGGGTTCTGGAAGCGGCCGGATTTAAAGTTGCTGTTTTAAGTCAGCCGGATTGGCATTCTCCCAAGCCATGGACGCAATTCGGACGGCCGCGACTCGGTTTTTGCGTTAGTGCCGGAAATATGGATTCAATGATCAATCATTATACGGCCAACCGCAAGGTTCGAAATAATGACGCTTATTCGCCGAATGGTGAAATAGGGCACCGCCCTGATCGGGCGACACTGGCCTATTGTCAGCGTGCCCGGGAAGCCTGGCCCGGTGTTCCGGTTGTTGCCGGAGGAATTGAAGCGAGTCTGCGAAGAACGGCTCATTATGATTACTGGAGCGACAAGGTTCGGCGGTCTATTATGATGGATGCCAAACCGGGACTTCTTTCTTACGGAATGGGAGAATCGTCGCTGACAGAGATCTTCAGGAGATTGGATGCCGGTGAGCCGATTGAACAGATCCGGGACGTTCGGGGAACCGTTTACCGATTGGGGAAAAGTGAGGATCTTCCCGAAGAATCGGATACAATCGTTCATCTTCCCAGTTACGAAGAGGCTGCAGAAGATAAAAAACTTTTCTCGGAAATGACCAAAACAATTTGGGAAAACCTGAATCCTTATACCGCCAAGGCGCTTGTTCAGGAACACGGCGATGAAGCTGTTGTTGTCAATCCTCCGGCTTTGCCGCTTTCGGAAGAGGAACTGGATCGGATTTATGGTTTGCCGTTTACCCGAAAACCGCATCCGTCTTATCAAGGGGCCAGAATACCCGCTTATGAGGTCATTAAAGACTCGGTTACGATTATGCGCGGATGTTTCGGCGGGTGCGCCTTTTGTTCGATCACTGCTCATCAGGGAAAATTCGTTCAGTCCCGAAGTGAAAAATCTGTTCTTAATGAATTAAAAGTTATTTCTCGGGAAGATGATTTTCAAGGAACGATCAGTGATCTTGGCGGTCCGACCGCGAATATGTATAAACTCGGCTGTAAGAATCCGGAAATGAAAACGGTCTGTGTTCGTCAGTCTTGCCTTTGGCCCGAGATCTGTCCCAATTTGGATACGGATCAGACCCCTGTTATTGAACTGATGAAAAAAGCGCGAAAGCTTCCCAATATTGATAATGTCTTTATCGCTTCCGGTGTCCGAACCGATTTGGCAATGGAGTTTCCGTCCTATATAGATGAACTGGTCAAATATCATATCGGCGGACATCTGAAAACAGCGCCGGAACATGTCGATCCGGAAGTGCTTGCGCTCGCTCATAAACCGCCGATCGAAAAATATGAACAGTTCTGCGAAAAATTTGCCGAATCCATCGAAACCAATAATAAGGATCTTTATTTGGTTCCTTATTTAATCGCCGGTTTGCCGGGCTCCGATTATGATTCGATGATCAAAGTTGCCGAATACCTGAAAGCAAACGATATCCGACCGGAACAGGTGCAAGATTTCATTCCGACTCCGTTCGAAATTTCAACTTGTATTTATTATACCGGTTTCGATCCGTTTACCGGGGAAAAAGTTTATGTTCCGCGTAAACTCAGGGAACGGCGGCTTCAGCATGCGTTACTGATGTATTATAATCCGGCCTATTATCATGACGTTAAATCAGCGCTTCATGAGGCCGGTCGGCTTGATTTGATCGGCGACAGTCCCGAATGTTTGATTCCTCCTTATTTGGCAAAACGGGAAATGATGCGTCAAACGTCTCGGGTCAAACGTCTTAAAAGACAGACCGAGGAAGAGCGTCTCGAAAAGGAACAGCGGCGCGAACAACTTCGTCAGGAAGCTTACGAAGAGGAACAGCGAAAATATCAAAAGAATAACAGACGGACCGGGCGCAGCTTTGACGGTTCCGGTTCCGGTTATCGCGGTTCCGCTCGAAAATTTGGCCGCGGCTCTGACAATGCCGGTTCGGAAGGCCGTTCGTTTGGCGATCGTCGGGAAGGCCGTTCCTTTGACGGGAATCGATCGGAAGGTCGTTCGTTTGGCGATCGTCGGGAAGGCCGTTCCTTTGACGGGAATCGATCGGAAG
>CAZZEF010000016.1:0-1189 GCA_964652875.1 uncultured Planctomycetaceae bacterium | reverse complement strand
GTCGTTCGTTTGGTGATCGTCGGGAAGGCCGTTCCTCTGACGGGAATCGATCAGAAGGGCAAAGCGGCAAATCGTATGGCGACCGCGGCCGTTCGAAACCGTTCGATAGAAAACCGTTTGGACGCAAGCCGGGCGGTCATTTCGGCGGACATTCGGACAAATAATTTAATTCTGCCGGCATTCCTCCCGATTGTCTTCATCAATCGGGAGGTTTTTCTGAATCGTTCCAGAAAATTCATAATAGAACCGATACAAAATGCTGACAGTATCAGTATTTTGATTAAAAACTATTCTGAATATTTTCCTGTTCCTGTTTTTGAGTTTCATTATCTTCAAACGAAGAAAGGGTATTGGGAAGCGCCTGTTCGAGAATGGAATAAATATTTCTTCTTGACAGTAAGGGGGTGCCCGAGTCGGCGGTTGAATTTTTTTCGATAAAAGATGTAATGGAGCCGAGTGTCAGATCGGAATTGAGATAACTTGTATCGGCGAGATAACTGATTCGGTTGCCGGCGGTTTCTTCACTGGCTCCGGTCCAAATAGAGGCAAAGATCAGCTGCTCTTCAATAGCGCGTGCCCCGGCCTGATCAATCGCCGCAATGGTTGCCGTTCCGCTTGCCGCGCGCAGTTCAATTGCTTTGCTGGAAGAATTGGCGCCGGCACCGTCGAGCAGTTCCCGAATGGAACTGTATTTGAGAGAACTTTTCATTTCTTCTTTGGCGCTTCTCATTTCCGCCAAACCGTTTCCGGAAGTTTCCAGCAGAGAGACTGTTACCGGATGACTTCCATTTGTTTGCGGCCAAATGGCATCGCCCATATAAAACTCGTTGTTCGGCTTGTCGGCGTTGCTGATCGAAAGAGTTGGCGAAGCGAAGTTCCAAAGAGCTTTTTTATAAAGGGAATCGACCTGATAAATACCGATCGCGATATGAGCAACATCAAGAAAAGGAGGTTCCTGCCATTGATCGAATCCGAGACAGTTGACATTGCAGACCGTCATTGGAATAAAATGAAGCCGTTTCCCTTTAAAAGTCGGATAGATCGCGTCGGGGCCGGGCCAGGAAAAGTCGAAAGCGGCCCAATCCTGAAAAGCGTTGGGACCGGAAAATATTTTCTGATAATACTCTCCTTGACTGTCAAGAGCGAGCAGGCGAAGCTGAAGTGTCTGCTGACGGTATTTTGTCGAACG
>CAZZEF010000015.1:24490-44824 GCA_964652875.1 uncultured Planctomycetaceae bacterium | reverse complement strand
TGAATTTTCCGTTATAACGTCAAAAGAACTGCCGATTCACGCAGTCAATCGGCGGTGTGACGGAAAATTTAAAATAAAAGCAGTCTAAAAAGGAAATTTCTCCAAATATTTAATGAAATTATATCAAAAAACACCAGAGAAACAAGTAATACTTAAAGATCAAGTAAAAATTTTCAAAAGATCAATTTTATTAAAAGCAACAATAAGTATGCGTAAACAGCAGTAAAAATGTTATGAGAATTCCTTGGCAAATACTGGTGCGATGGAAGTTGTCAATAACGAGTTTAGGCGAATGCCAATAGAACCAAATAATTTCCGAAGATCACTTAAATTTTAGTCTTCCGGAACAAGACTGAAACGCGAATCGATTGGGGATTTTTTCATTGACAGACGATTCACAAAAAGAAGCAAAGTCGGTATAATGAAGAATAACTGTTGGCGGTATTATGAATCATAATTGTTTGAGAATTCTCATTCATTTTTCGAAACGTTTTCCGTGTTATTCCCGGCTATTTCAAAAAAACTGGAACGGGGGAGACTGCGGAAATGCCAATTGTGACCGGTATTCCGGTTTTTTATAATTTTTCGTTTTATGTCGAAATGAAAAGTCTGTTTTCAAAGTCAATCGGCGGAAATCGCGAAAAATCCAAATGAGGACGATCTATAAAATTCTCTGATAAAAATTTTTAGAATAAACATTACCAATAAAAATATGCTGCGCATAACCATTCTTTATCATTTTTTGCTTGGACTGACAGCTCTTTATTTAATTCGGCGCTGCCAAGGCCGTTTTTTTTATCTCAAGTTTATCTTGGGAGCGGCGGTCGGTCTTTTCTTCGCCGCTGTTTACGCGCTTGTCATCGGCGACTTGACCGGTCTTGAAATTGAAGCGCCGGTCCGATCAGACGATACTTACGAACGGATCCGAATGTTTTCTTCAATGCGTCTTTTTTCCCAAGGTGTTTTTATTGAGGGAACGCTCTTTATTTTGGCCGGGGCCTTGTCGATCCTGTTCGGCCGAAATTCGGTTGATCCCCTGGGGGTAAAGACGGCCGGAAAAAATCGAATCGGCAACGATCCGGTCTCTTTGTGTTCTGACCGCGAATGCTCTGATCTGAATGGTAACGATTCAAACAGCCTCAAAGGAACGGATCTTCCTGATCGATCCCGCAGATTGAAAACACGTTTTTTAAAAAGCTCATTTCTTTTGATTCTTTTCGTCGTTATGACCGCGGTCGGTATTGACGCTTTTTTAATCGAACCGCATTTGCTTCAGATCAGAACACTAAAAATCGAATCGGACCGCGTCAGCAAGCCGGTCAGGATCGTGTTCATGTCAGACATCGAAACGGATCGCCCCAATTCTTATGTCCGACGCGTTTTTGAAACGATGAAAGAACAAAAACCGGATCTTTTTCTTTTCGGCGGCGATTATATTCAGTATTCCCGTTCAAGTGTCATTAAGGAAGGGGCTCTCTTTGCCGCCTATCGTCCAAAACTGCCCCGAAGCCGGACAAGGGACCTTCGAAAGGAATTCAACGCTATTTTGAAAGAGATGAATTTTCAAGCGCCGCTGGGCTGTTATGCCGTATCCGGATCCCCGCGCGATTTGAGATTCGATTCCGTTTTGTTCAAAGAGACTCAAATTCAGCTTAAGGAAAAAACCGAAACGATTCCTATTGGCGACGAGATCTTTTTGACCTGTTTGAATCCAACGGACAGTCAGTACACCAAACAGATCCGCTATCTGAACGAAGCTCAAAAAAAAGAAAATCGCTTTCATATCCTTTTAGGACATATTCCCGATTTTGTAATGAATTATCCGGAATCGGATCTTGTTTTGTGCGGGCATACTCACGGCGGTCAGATCTGTCTTCCGTTTATCGGTGCGCTTGTGACAGAAACGAATCGGCTTCCCAAAAGTTGGGCATCCGGGCACCGCAAAGTTGTTTCGCCGGATGGTAAAAAACATTTCGATCTGATCGTTTCCGCCGGAGCCAATCTTGAAGCGGGAGGTTCGCCCCGAATGCGCTTCTGTTGTCCTCCCGATTTTTGGATCATTGAAATCACTCCTCCAAAGTAATGAAGGCGGAGAGAACAGGGAGAATCCCGCCTTTATTTAATTTCGTCGGTTGACTTTATTAATGAACCTCTTTTGATATTAAAATGAAAAATACCGTCGGAATAACGATCAATCTTTCGCGTCGTCATTGACTTCGAATCGGAGAATGCGAAGAGCAGTTCCTTTACTCTTTTCATTCTTTTGGGAAGAAACCCGAAGCGTCAGCCGATGTGTGCCGGACGAGAGTTCATCGTCGAACATAACCGATCGGGGATACTGCAGTCCCGCGCTATAGGAATGATAAAAGTCACACTTTTTCCAAGGCCCGGCGTCAATGCGGAACTCCGCTGTTCCCGAATCCGGCCCGGCCAAAACAAAGGCGCCAATCGCCGATCCCCTGAACGGGATCTGACAGGACGCGCCAGGTTCCGAACAGCACAACAGCGAATCATGAATATAATTCTTCCGGCAGAATCCTTCAATATTTTTCCAGTCAGGAACGCCGAGGGTCCAAGGCTTTTCAAAATTAACTTCGGTAAACGGCAGAAAACGTCCTTTATCATAACTAAACCGGTCCAGGGGGGCGGGCAGCGTGTAAGGAACAACAGCAGCGTCCTTTGGTGTTTTCGACCATGAATCCTCCAAAAGCGCACTGATCATTTGTACCGCGATTCCGTTTCCGAGCGGAGCCGGATGAACGCCGCCGAATTCCTTCCAGGTCAGTTTTTTCGCGTCGATCCGTTCTGTTATTTCTTTGGCCAGATTGATCACGGAAATTCCGTAACGTTCGGCGACCAATTCATGCGCTTTAATGCTCTTCGGCGAGTCCCCTGCCCGATAAGCGGCCATAATCGGTTCATTCACAAAAAAGGTCATGACAATATCAACAGCCGGATTGGCAGCGCGCAAACGACGGATGATCCCTTCCATTCCGCGAATGGACCGGACGATCTCATGATGGGCGTCTTGATCATCATTAACCGCGAACTCGATAAAAAAAAGATCGATCGGTCCCTGCGCGAGAATGTCCCGATCCAGTCGAAACGCGCCGGTCATCGAACAGGTCGAACTGATCCCCGCGTCGATGAATTTAAATTGCGTCTCAGGAAATTTCTTCTGGAGATACTTGCAAAGCAAGGGCCGATAGCCGTTCATTTCCGTGATCGATCCCCCCAAAAACGCAACCGTGCCTTTTTGAGTCTTTTCAAAAACAAGTTTGGAATTTGAATATCCATCTCTTTTTATAACATTTTTCGGAATTTCCGCCCAAAGCGGCGAACTGCAGAATATCATAAAAACAGCAAAAATACTCAACAGATCGAACGTTTGCGATCGTTTCATTTCACTCCTCATAAATCAGTCTTTCAAAATTTATCTTGTAATATTAATGTGAGGTTTCAAAAACAGTGTTTATACTGTCATTATTTTGAAATTTCCATCTTTTCCAACAATTGATTTCATGAACAGTCAGATCTTTCGACATCGGATCGAAAATTTTTGTTGGAACCTGTATATATTAACAAACTGAAACATTACCGTCAAGTATTATTCACAATATATACCGATTCCATCATGAATTTTCCGTTATAACGTCAAAAGAACAGCCGATTCACGCAGTCAATCGGCGGGGATGACGGAAAATTTAAAATAAAAGCAGTATAAAAGGGGCGCTTTACCGACCCCCAAATATAGACTATAATAAAGTCGTTCCGTTAGGATTATTTTATTGGACCGGTAAATTGCCCGTGCCGGATTCTCCTTTAATAAACGAGATAAGGTGATCAAATATGACAATTATGTTTTCATTATTCACACGCCGCCGACATAACCGCGCGGAGATCCGTCGTCCGCTCATCCAAACGGTCGCGTCATTCAAAAGATGTTCGGGACACGCCTTTTTGCTTGTCGCGTTGCTGTTTAATTTCGCCAACAGCTCCCTGCTTCGAGCGGATTCACCGTCTTCAAAAAATTCGGATCAAAAGGAAATCAAATTCGAGTGGATGACACTTCAGGCGGAAAACGGTCAAACCAACGGTCAAAAGATCGGCCCTTCTTTCGAAGTAGGAAATCCCGCCGCAGAATGTGTTGGGCGTCAAGGTGTTCGTCTTGCCCGGACGGGTGATTTCGTCGAATGGAGATCTCCTTGTAAAGCGAATTCCGTTGTCGTCCGGCAGTCCATTCCCGATGCCCCCGAAGGAGGCGGAATCGAACGGACATTGAGCTTGTATGTCAACGGCGTTCGATACGGTAAACTCATTCTTTCCAGCGTTCACAGCTGGCTGTACGGAAATGAGGAATACCCGGTCAACGATCCGGCGGCAGGAGGAAAACCCCGTCGCATGTTCGATGAATCCAGACTTCTTGTTAAAGAATTTCCCGCGGACGCAACGATCCGTCTTCAAAAAGATCCCGACGATACCGCCGACTGGTATATGATCGATCTGATTGATCTGGAACTAGCGGACCCGGTCTTGAAACAACCTTCCGGAAGTGTTTCCATTTCCGATTACGGCGCGATTGCCGATGACGATCTCGATGATACCGCCGCCATTCAAAAGTGCATTCATGAATGCGAAGGAACAGGAAAGATCATATTCATACCGCGCGGAACGTTTCTCATTTCGGGAGAGATCTTTGTTCACAAACCGGTGATAATCCGCGGCGCCGGCCTATGGCATTCAATACTTAAACACAGCAGAGCCGACATGAAAAACTGGAAGAAGACCGGTTTTCTTCTGCTGAATAAAACGATCATGTCCGATCTCTATTACGACGGCGGCGGAACCGTTCGCAATGAGGACCGCAGCTTTTTGAACGGAACCTTCGGCACCGGAAGCGTTATCGAACGAATTTGGGTTGATCATGCCCAAGTGGGCGCCTGGGTCGGTTGGGATTACAAGACGCCTCCCGACGGACTGCGCGTCAGTCATTGCCGATTCAGAAACCTCTTCGCTGACGGGATCAATCTCTGCAGCGGAACACAGAATTCATTAGTTGAGTACTGTCACGCCCGTAATACCGGAGACGATTCCTTTGCGTCCTGGTCCGTATCAAAATCACTGGACGGAGTACCCTGTCGCAATAATCTTTTCATTCACTGCAAGGCCGAAGCTCCCTGGCGCGCCCGATGTTTTGCCCTGTTCGGAGGTGAAAATAACCGGATCGAAAACTGCAGCGGCTGCGATACGCTCGTTGACAGCGGAATTAATATTTCCACTCAATTCGATCCGCGTCCTTTCGCGGGCACAACCGTTATTAAAAATGTCACTCTTGAACGATGCGGAGGATACTTTTTTAAAAACCGGCCTTACGGCGCCGTTCTGCTTCATGCGAAAAACGACGACTATCACGGAAAAATTGTTTTTGACGGTCTGACGGTTAAAGACTCGATCTTCAGTGCGGTCATGATTCAGAGCGGTCCGAAAAAAGTAACCGGGGTCGAAATCAAAAATTCTCACTTTATCGGAACAGAACGTTTCGGCATTTATATCGGTCAAAAATGTTTTGGCGATCTTTCGATCAGCGGCTGTACTTTCAAAACCGATCCAATGCCTCTTCTCGAAAATCTTTCCTCCGATACCTTTAAGCTCAACATGAAACATTGATTTTTTGTTCTCATTCTGATCAGTCGGAATGCTTGTTCCTGACGAACCAAGCGTCCGCGTGCCGCAATTTTCCGTTTTTTCTGAATGGCGGACCCGAAAAAGATCCGATCCGCCATTTCGAGCAAGACAAAATTTTACCGGATCAGCCGATAGCTCTGACCGGATATGACACGGACCGAAGCAGCGGTCCCGGGCAACTGCTTCCAGACGCCGTCAACATACTGTTCGACTTTCGCGTTTTTCCAGGATTGCAATTTCATTTCAAAAAGACGCTCCTTGTTTTCCAGCGATGTCAGCGGATCTTTTTCCGTACCAAGCAAACCATCGCGACGCCGAATGACATCGGGAAACAGGACAAGACTTGCTTGATCGCTGTTGTCGGGGTCAACTTTCCAGTCGACCAGTCCGGCCCCGTCGTAACGATAATACGGAGTCGATCCGACCGCGATAATACGCCGCGGCGACTGGGGTATTTTCAGCGGATTCCATTGAGATTCACGAGCTTGCATATAGAGCGTTTCATCACAAAAGCAAGCCGCGTTTTCCTTCCAGCTGACGGCCATGGGCGGAGAGACGATCCGGTTTTTATCCGCCGAACTGGGTTGAGTTCCGCGCGGCAATGTTCGAAATGTTTGTCCCCCAATAAGAAAACTGACGAATCGCGACGGCGTATGAAGGGCGTTCAAATAATGCGTCGAGTTTCCCATGTTCAAGTGAACCGTCGAAGAACTGTCATAATGAAACTGACAGGCGGCCTGAACGCCCAATTCGCGCCAATTTCGCGCTATCGCCGGATACAAATCGATCTGATGAAGGGTATCGGAAGCGTCGAATTCATAAACCAGTCTTGCCTTGCTGCGCAAATGTTCACAAAATCCGTTGCCGAACTGCCGATCGAGCCATGACACTTTATCCGACACGGAGGTTTGGGTCAGTCCGGAATAAAAGACCGTCGTCACGGCATCGCATTTACTGTCGGCGATTGCCCATGTGATCGGCTCATCCGCTTCGAATCCGCTGTAAGCAATCGGCTGACGTCCGCCGCAGTCTCGAATAACGCCGATCATGAAATCAATGTATTGACGAATTGTTTCATAGCGGTAAAAATTCCAACTATCCGGCGATTCCCAATCGCGACCGGGCAGCTGGGCATCCCAACGGGTACGAACCATTTTCAGAAAACGCCGGTCCCGTTCACGATTCTTTTCGGTACTGGTCGGATCATCTTCCGCAATGACCGCCGAATACTTCCAATACCTTGGTTCGTTAATGATTTCGATCAGAGGAAATGCCGGTTCATCGACCAGCCGCCGTTTTGTATACGGATTGATATGTGTCAGCAGTTGCTTGATATAACGAGCTTCGAGCGGCCAGACTTCCGGACAGAGCGTCATGGCGAAAATCGGCGTATTCATCGAAAACGAATCATTTTGTCCGGTCCAGACATTCCACCAGGCCATAAGTGTCAGCCAGAAATACGCCCCTCGTTTTTCGCAGCCGGCGATCATGTATTCAAGCAGATCAAGGTTCTCGTTCGGAACAAGATTCCCCTGACTGTCCGAAATTTCAGTTTCATAAATATGAAGTCGAAGTGTATTGAACCGGCGCGGATCAAGTGAGTTTGTTTTGTCAACCGGAGTTGGAAATATATCATTCAAATCACGATCGATCATTTGTTTCGGATCGATTTTTGTCTTTTTGGCATATCCGTAATTAGTGACACTGCACCCGATATAATTGGTCCCCCAAAGTGCGACTTCTCCGCCGTCAATGTATTCGAGAATCCCGTCTCGAACGGTCATTGGACGAAGCGGGAGCGGATTGCCGATTTTTCCAGCCGGTTTGCGGACCGATTCATGCGCGACCCGTTCAGGGGGAAAAAGCGTTTGCGGAACAACTCTGTTTGCGGTAACTGTATTACTTTGCTGTTTTGATTGCTGTTTTGATACGGTCGCTGTTGGCGCGGCCGCTTCGAACGGAACAAAGCGGATCGGTCCGTTTTTAATTCCGCCGCCCGCCGCCGGATGATTGTAAATAGCGATCAGAACTTCATTGTCGGCACCGTAATGAACTTGTTCGTCCGGTACACGATAGGAGCGAAAGAGATCCCAGCCGTTCGTATGACCAATAACTTTTCCATTGAAAAAAGTCAAGTCGGCATCGTCAACCGCGGGAATAGTGAGTGACCAATCGATTCCCCGCCAGGATTCAGGAACAAAGAACGATGTTCGAATCCAAAAAACGCCGGGCCTTTTCCAGCTTCGGGGAACCGTCGTCGAAACCCAGGTGTTCCCCTCGAAAAAATTCGAAGGGATCTCCTTGATCGCGGGAAATTTCTTTTCATGACGATACAGATCCTCCCAAGGCCGCAGCGTTAAATCTATTCCCGGCTGGATCGGAATCATTTGAGCTTCCGACTCTTTTTGAAATGAAAAGCGAATCGTCGACGTGTCTTTGCCGGTCACGTTCGCCTTCTTTTCAGCCGACTTTCCAGCTCGAACAACTTCAAATTCCAGACAGAACAAATACCATCGGTTCGGATCCATGTCACGTGATTTCGGCGTTGACGCAACCAGTCGAAACGTTTCACTTTGGACGACAGGGGTCACGTTCAGTTCTTTTTGATCGCTGCGGACAATGGCCAAAACACGAACAAGCCGCTTCTCGCCCGACGGAAATTCTTTTGGAAGAATACAGGAAAGACGAAGCCGCTGGTTCGGAACCGTTTGTGTTTCCTTTGGTATCGGTTTGTTCGGAAGAGCAAAACCTGACGTACACACTCCCAAGACGACAAGAAAAATCGCAATTCCAATATATTTAACCGATCTCATCCCGTTTTTCCTTTCTCTCAAATTATATAAATTTTCCGGTCCGATCATTAAATTACGTGAATCATCGAATCGTCAAAAATCGCTTTGTATTCTCTTTTATTTATTGTAATGGATCTTTATTCCTGCGTCAATGTTTTGCCCCATTGAATGATCAGCGGCGGATCCTCTTTACCTTGATTTGGAGACCTGAAGTTGGGGCGGTGACATGCCGATTGATAAATCGACAGGGACAAATCTATTGATTCGCAAGCTTTTATACCGGTTTCATGATGATTTTCCGTTATAACGTCAAAAGAACAGCCGATTCACGAAGTCCATCGGCACAAACGACAGAAAATTTGAAATAAGAGCAGTATAACAGAGGAGAGAACAGAAAATTTTGACCGACCGGACTAACACGCGGACCTCTCCGCATTTCAACAAAACCGATATCTCCGTCTGTTTGCTTTCCAAGAATAAACAAGCAAATAAAAGAGCCGCCTGCCGACGGTTATCATAGGAGCAAGTTCTGTCCTTTTTAATTGAATCCCGCATTTTTGAGTTGAACTAAAACAGAATTGCGGCGGCCCGAACTGGCGATCCATCAGCTCTGTCAACGGAAAGCGGTAAACAGGAGAGAAAGAATTTTTCAGGAAGATCCTCAAGCGCGGCCAGTCCTTCCAGTAAAAGAATCGGAGGACGCCGTCCCAATAAAATCCGATGCGCTTCCGCATCGGAATGAAGTTCGGTTTCTTCGGGAATTCCGTCGTCTTCCGGATGCGGAAATGAGGAAAGTGACGGCGATTCCAAACCGAGAAGCTGAATCGGATAATCGGCGATCCATTCGGCTGTTTCAGGAGTTATCGACGGAAAATGCGTATAATACCCCTCCTTTTCCCAATGAGAACTCCAACCGGTTCGAAGCAGGATCTTTTTTTCCGTCTCAAAGATTTTCTCATAAGGCTCAAGCATTTCGGACGTAATTTCACCGGCGCGACTCAACGATTCGGACTGTTTTTTATGATCGGCGGACTGTTCGGTCAAAGATCCCGTCAAATCGATCAGCGCGGCCGGTCCGCAAAACCAGTCGAGCGAAAAATCATTCAAATGTTCTCCGTCGGTGAAAAAATGATAAGGGGCGTCAAGATGAGTTCCCAAATGAGATCCGATCGACCAGGCGGACACACAAAAGCCGTCCAGTTCATGACAGGCCGCTGCTTCCCTGCGAAAAAGAGGATCACCGGGATAAACCGGCATCTCTTCTTTTATTTTCAGCGAAAGATCTATTATTCGAGACGGTTCAGTTCGGAAAGGATCGGACATTATGTTCCTTTTTTCGGGCAAGATCTGTTTGGCACAGTCGGCGGCATAAAAAGAGTCCGGTCTCAAGGAAAGCTTAAAAAGACCGAAACGAGATCTCAATTCAGGATCCTTTTCAGAAAGTCGGTTTCATTGACGAACAGGATCCCTCATAATCAAAAACGGACAGTATTATAAGATATTGTCCGTTGCGCAACATTCTAAAAGCCGCCGGTTCTTCGGTCACAAGCAAATTACTATTTTGATTCTTTTTTATCCTGCGGAATTTTATTTTGAGAGTTTTTATCCTGCGGGATCTTTTTCTGCGAGTCTTTTTGGATCTGCTGTTTTTGCAGTTCTTCCGCTTCCGCCTTCGGCACAATAACACCGGGGCGAATAATGCGGATCGACTCGTCTTCACCATCGTTTGCGCCAAGCGGACCGATCACTTTAAGCGCACCGGGATTAACAGGACGTTTTTCAGGGGTAATTTCGATCTGCGTTTTTTTACCCGCCCGGATGATCTCCATTTTCAGTTTTTTATCGGGATTGGCATCGAAGATCTTGCCGATCTCCTGAATGTCACTGATCGTTTTACCATTTACGGAAACAATGATATCGTATTTTTTCAAACCGGCTTTTTCTGCGGCGTAACCGGGAAGAACATCGGAAATCATCACTCCGGTATTGGCGGGAAGTCCCAAATGAACGGCATACATTTCAGGAACAAGACGAACGGAAACACCGATCCAGTACTGACTGGGAGCGGCAACATGAACCTGCTGGGGGATCTGCTGCGGGATCTGACCGGGAACGCTTCCTGCTCCGATCTGTTTGCGAATCGCTTCCATTCGTTTCTGCTGATCTTGAAAGAACTGTTCCGCCTGTTCAAAAGGATTTCCGGCCCCAAACGGAAAATCACCGAAATGCTCCGATCTCAAAATCGTACCGGGCGCGGTAAAACCGTCCGGCAGTTCAATAATCGAATCATCGTTTTGAGCGGCCCCGGGTTCAATGTTTTCTTCCGTTTCCTCAACAAGTTTGCCGTCTTTCCAGATCTTTTTGGTTCGAATTTGTTTGCCGTCCGGACCGGTTTTGCTTTCGATCACAACGGAATACGACTGACTTCCCTGCGGCAAGCCTGAAAGACCGGCAGGATCGTTTTCCTCTTTGGAAGTGCTTTTTTCCTCTTGAGCGGAAATTTTTCCGGCTTCTTTATCTTCAGGGATCTGAATAACGTCTTTTGCTTTTTGCGGATTCGGGGCCTTAAGCTGTTTGGTCGGCGTTTGAGCAATGAGCCCGCCGGATGAAAGCACTGAAATTGCCGCTATCACCAGCAAACCGATAAATACAGAAAATACTTTAACCGTTAAACTGAATTTTCTTTTCATTTCAATACTCCTTTAAAAACAAAACGTTCATTTTCCAATGCCGCTTGACTTTTACCAATTACCCCTGTTTTGTCTGCTTCCAACATCAAAAAACAACAGGATCTCAAAGTCAACCGATAAAACCGGCTCTTAAAAAACAACGTTTAATGTCCATTTTAAAATCGGCTCTTAATTCTGATCCTTGAATATCAGCGTCCGCCGACTTTTGTTTTAAAATTTTCATTTTTTATTTCCGCGTTGATTCTTAAGTATGCCCTCAAAGCGGCGTCATGACAAAATCCTTAAAAATATTAGTGTCTTTTTGGCATAAATACTTCTTTTTGGATAAATTTAAGCAAAATTAATACCAATTACTCTCAACATGACTCGTTTTCATATTATTCCTGCACTCCTTATTGATAACGCGGTGAATTACTGGAGCGGTAAGTATCGACCGGAACAATAAGGACCCGGCCATCGTCAAGCGGAAACATGTGTTCTTCATAAAGAGCATCAATTTTTCGGCCGTCTTTCTTCCATTGTTCCAGCTGGGTGTTATTCGTTTTGGCGCGCAGTTCTTTTAACATTTTCGGATCATAATCATCCGCTTCAAAACAAGGGACCGCAACACCTTTTTTATCGGATTTCTTTTTAAAGGTAACCATTTGCATCTGTTTACTGTCACGATTGGATTCCTGTTTTACCGAATCGCCCTTGACAGTAAGCGGCGAATTAACGACCGTTGTTCCGCCGGAAGGTCCGCTCTCGTAAACAAAAAGCGCAACAACACCGGTAAGAGCCAGAGCCAGCAGAAAACCGCCGGCCATCGCGGAAAAGATCCCCTTCCAGGAACCGCCGCCGTTTCCGCTTGAAGTTCTGGGCTTTCCGTTCCGATACCCTCCCTTTCGCAATGGAATAATCAGAGGATCGTTGTCCTTTGTTTCGGCGGCAGCATCAGATCCCGTTAACTGATCCTGATCAGGACAAACCGCCAGCGCACTTGATCCATCAATCCCCAGCACGCATTCGGATCGTTTTATGCCCGATCCCGCAGAAACATTCCATTTGTCCTTAACGGCAACCGGCGGACGCGAAGATCCGATTTCGATCCCGGCAAATCTGTTGCCCGCGGAAACCGCCTCGGAAAGACATTGCGCTTCCAAAAAAGTAATCGCGCAAAACCGCCATCCGCCTTCGATCTCTTCCAGTCGGACCAGAAGATCCCTTCGACTCGGTTCGTCCAATTCACCATCGACCAATAGTTCGATCATGAATTTGTCGTCCGCCGTCAACGGGATTACGCTCTTGTTGGAATGGTTTAACATGGTACGTCTATATCCTTATATATCATGAATCTATATTCATTCGATTAAGTTTTTCCCGGAGAAGAGCCCGGGCCCGATGCAGTTTCGCCTGAATCGCGGATACGGTCGTACCGATCTTGTCCGCCATCATCTTGTAACTCCAGTCATGAACATATTTTAGAAGGAGAAGTTCCTGCTGATTCTTCGGAAGCTCCGCCAAAGCCTGCTGAACATGAGAACGCCGCTCTTCCCTTAAAAGCCAGGAAAGAGGCTCTTCCTGTTTGCTGTCCTGTCCGGCTCCGGTGATCTTTTCGGTATACCGGTCCATCAGACGACGCTTTCTTCCCATCTTGCGCCGATATAAAAGAGATTGCATTACGGCTATTCGATAAAGCCAGGGAGAGATCTTCGTCGGATCCTGAAGAGGGGATTTCTGGCGAATCGTCGCAAGAGAAACTTCCTGAAAGACCTCTTCGACCGCCGCGCGTTCCCCGACACGGGCAGCAATGATCGTCCGAAGCCAGCTCTCGTTTTCGCGAAGTGCCGCCTCCCAATCAATCGAAGCCAACTGAGCCTTGCGCCGCGCCTCTTCTTCGGATAATGGTTCTTCTCCCGTTCGGGGCAAAGACTCCGTATCAGACTGTTTCAAATTACCGCTGGCAGAAAAGGCTTCGGAAACAGATTTATGCGTCTGATCCATTCCGATTTCGATTCCTTTCCTTCCCAAATCGGGAATTTCTTTCAATAACTGATAACTCATTTTCCGTTTTCCTGAGGCGGGCGGTCCATAACTTGAAGATGCTGGATAATGCTTTCATACTTATTGTTTCCATAAGCCCGCAGATTCTGTCATTATTTTCGCAAAGTTTTTCGATTAATTAACGAAAACGGACAAAATCCAAATAAAATATATATCTGTATTTTACCTTAGAGACAAAAAGCAGGAAAGATAATTTTCCGAAACTATACAATATTTTAAAGAAAATTTATTTTTTAATAAAGATTCATTGCCCAAAAACAAACTTTTATATAATATCGATGCATTATATATACATTTATTATCTTTTTCATAAATAAATCTTCTATAAAATATGATAAAGTCTAATAAGCGGATTGCTTTAAAAAAGTAAATTATCCAATCTTTTTATCTTTTTTATTCTTTTTATCCGGCAAAAACAGAGAGGCGATCAATCCGACGGACATGACCGTTACCGTTCCGAAAACGTTGATCAGATAACTATGAAAAGGACTTTTGGTCGTCTCCATCCAATCTGCCCATAACCCGTATTCTTTCAATGCGCCTCTTGATATTCCCAAAGTCATCCAGAGGATCAGAATCAGACCGGCGAGCATACCGACAAGAGTTCCGCGGCTTCCAGCCTTTCGAGTAAAAATTCCCAAAAGAAAAACGCCAACGATACCGCCGCTGAAAATACCGGCCAAAATCCAATAGGCATCTAAAATTCCTTTTGCCCTGATCATGGCCAGCGCGCAAAGGATCCCCAAAATTCCCCAAAAACAGGAGGCCGTATAAAGAACGCACATTTTTTCCTTATTGGAGGCTTTCGGACGAAAGAACCGAAGGTAAAAATCGGTCAAGGTCAAAGTCGCGGTTCCGTTCAAACTGGTACTGATCGTACTCATGGCGGCGGCGACAATAGCGGCGATTAAAAGACCGGTCAAGCCGGGAGGAAGCTGATGAACAATAAAAAAGGGAAAAACACCGTCACCATTTCCTGATCCGATCTGTTTGACAATTTCGGGATCGGTCAAGAGTTCCGGTTTGGCTTTGTAAAATGCGTAAAGAGCGGTTCCGATAAAGAAGAAAAACGCCGAGATCGGCAGGAACAGCAGCGACCCGATCCAAAGAGACTGCCGCGCCGCCTTAACTGATCGGGCCGTCAGATAGCGCTGTACATAATTCTGATCGATGCCAAAATTTTGAAAATTAATAATAACGCCGTAAAGAAAAACAACCCAAACAACGTTATCGGCCGGTTTTTTAGGGGTTAAATCAAGGGCCAAACTGCCCAGACTGAACTTGTTTTCGGCCATCGCGATTTGAAAGAGCTGACCCGGCCCTTCCGGCATTGAGAACGGAATAATCAGAGCGCAAACAACCGCGCCAAATATTAAAACGGCCGCCTGAAGCGCGTCGACATATATAACTCCTGTTATTCCGCCGAGCATCGAATAGATCATCGTCGTAACCCCGACCGCCGCGATTATTAAAACAATATTCCAGCCGAAAAGATGATGAAGCGGAAGCGCCAGTAAAAAAAGAATCGATCCCATTCGCGCAAGTTGCGTCAGCATATAACAAATCGTTCCGTAAATTCGAGCCCAGCAGCCGAAACGGTCTTCCAAATGCGCATACGCCGAGACAGAACCGCATTCCCGATAAAACGGAACAAAATACTTCGCCGCCACCCATGTCAACGGAAGAATCGTCAGACTCAAAACAAATGCGGTCCAGTTCCCAATATAAGACGAGCCCGGATTGGCCAGAAAACTGATACTGCTGACATACGTTCCGAAAATCGAAAGACCGACAATGACGCTGGGGATCGACCCGTTGGCCGATGTAAACGATTCTGCGTCCCGACTCTTAAAATAAAACCAGCAACCGAACAGAAGTGTTCCGGTCATGTAAACAACAAGGACAACAGTATCGATCAGCGGAAGCGAATTCATCGGTCTTGCTTTCTGTATTTTTTGAAGGAACACTTATAAACAACAATTCATCAATCTGCCGAAATTTATACCGGTCAAACAAACAACCGGCGTTTGATTTTAAACGGATTACAAACATCCGGCCTTCTATACCGATTCCAACATAAATTTTCCGTTATAACGTCAAAAGAACAGCCGATTCACGCAGTCAATCGGCAAAATAACGGAAAATATAAAATAAAAGCAGTATCCGTCCCCGGTTTTTTCGGCATTGCAAGGAATCAAACCGGCAGAAAAACGAAAATGATAACAGACGGTTTCATTGCAGATGATCCGTTCCTGTATCAAAAGAAGAGCCGATTCATGAACTCATTCGGCAGAAACCGCGGATCATGAAGGCTGTCCCCAAACATTCCCGGATCAAGGATCAGGAAAATAGTTCATCAACAATCGCGGCGATTTTGGTCCGTTCAGCCTCGGAGACCCCGGTGAACGGCTGGGCAGGGAGTGATCCGCAAAGGCCGCGCATTTCCATCGCCGCTTTTAAGCCGCGGGTAACACCGAGTCCGAAATCAGGAATACGGTAAATTCTACCAAGAAGATCAATTTTCTTTTGGAGTTTGCCCATTTCGGCAAGATCATTCACTTTGGCCGCTTTAAACATATTGACGAACAGTTCCGGATAAAGATTCGCGCCACCATTGACGCCGCCGTCTCCGTCAAGCCGTATGGACGCTCCCAACAGATGTTCCGGTCCGATCATAACGGAAAAATCTTTTCGGACTTTCGCCAATTCAACGCATCGCCAAAAATAATCAAGATCGCCGGAGCTTTCTTTCAAAGCGATGATCCGCGGATGATCAACGGCAAACTTGATCGTTTCAAGTTCAAGCTTTACTTTTGTATTGGCAGGCATATTATAAAGAACGATCGGGAGCGAAACAGCCTTGGTCACTTTATCGAGATACTGCCGGATCTGCGGACCCCAAGCGGGATAATAATAAGGAGTTGTCAGAACAAACGCATCGACCGGAAGCATTTCCATTTGACGGGCAAAACGAACG
The DNA here is from genome assembly GCA_964652875.1 of uncultured Planctomycetaceae bacterium. Classification (GTDB taxonomy): domain Bacteria; phylum Planctomycetota; class Planctomycetia; order Pirellulales; family Thermoguttaceae; genus JAUNBG01. Next base: position 28,637 of record CAZZEF010000015.1, on the reverse strand, counting down.
GTTTCGGTAAAACTTGTATCACTGACACTGACCAGAACAGGAACGCGACCGGCAACGATACGAACGGATTCTGTGACATACTCCTGACGCAATCGGTAAGAAAGAGACGGAGCCTCGCCGGTTGTTCCGAGAAGAAAAACGCCATTGACGCCGCCGCGAATCATGTTTTCAAGAATTCGCTCCAAACTTTCAATATCGAGTTTATCCTGTTCAAGCAAGGGGGTTACGACAGGAGGAATAATGCCTTGAAGTTTCATTGTCTACTCTTTTTTCTAAAACGGGTTAATAATTTTATATTGTCCTTTTTATAAATTTTCCGTCGATTGACCTGATGAATCAGTTTTTAACGTTCAACGGAAAATCTATAATGGGATCGGTATCTAATCCGGAATTCCCAATTGGGAAGTTCAGAATCCCAATCCGGAAGCCGTTAAAACCCCTGTTTCAACCGATCCGTCCTTGAGATCGAAAATACCGGGAAATTTTTTCATCCAGGGTGCGTTGGCGGCGGGACAATATTCCCGCGCGTTTCCTTCAACGGCGGCGACGGTCGGGATTCTCGCGGCCAGCGACGCGCTTTGCAGAAACGATTCACCCGGACAAGTCAAATCCTGAACACAAAGAAACGTCTTGTATTTTTGAGCGGCGGCCCCCATGAGAAGCGCTTCAGCAAATCCTTTGCAGGCTTTAAGCGCGACACCGGAATATCCCCGTTCCCGGGCAGTCAGAAAGGCGTCAAAATCGGTCAGCGATTCGTCAATGACGACCGGACAAAGCCGGGCGGCCCGATGCATTTCTATTCGCGGTTCAGCCTTGAGATCCCGGGCAGTCGGCTGTTCAATATACATTAACGACCGGCGCGCGCCCGGACTCTTTTCTTCCATCAATCGCAGCCAGTCAAGAACATAATCTTCATTCGGACATTTTTCATTGAAGTCCGCGGAATAATACCAGCGATTGACACCGCGTTTTTTTTCTGTTTCCGATACCGTTTTTTCAATTTGGATCATTCGCTCGACGTCAGCGGCAAGATCGCTTCCGCTGAGTTTGATCTTCAGATGAGTCAGTCCGTCCGCAATAATCCATTCGGCAAGTGTTTCCGGGTAACCATCATTGAGACGTTTTGAAAGATCGCTGTCCGTCAACGGATCAAGACCGCCGACAAGATGATAAAGCGGCATTCTTTTTTTAGGAGTTCGGGAAGTGTACCGATCAAGATATTCCCCTTTAAATTCTCCGTTCAAATAAAAGGATAGATCGGTATTGACGAATTCCGGTCCGAGAAGATCGAAAATATTCCGCCGGTATAATTTTCCGTATGCGTCAAATAACGCAGCTTCAAGCGGAGCGGCCATATTCAGGCGGGCCAGTTTCGGCATCGATTCCGCAAGATCCGCTTTCCGAACAATCTCATCGGCAATTGATTCTTGCGATTCGGCCAGCTCATGACAAAGCTCAAGAGGATGACCGAACAAATGGCAGTCAAGACTCTTTTGAACAAGCGCCTGTCCGAATTGCGTCATAATCTTATGCGTTTGACTTCCGGACACTGTTTGGGACGGCCAGGCCCAGGCGTTGCCGATCGTCATGGATCCCCTGCCCCGCGCCTGTTCGCCCAATCGGTTTTCCGTCAAAGCGTCAACGGTAAAAATCGTAATATCGTTCAGAACGCGGCCGCCGAATTTCATGGGCGTTCGATACGCGTAAAACTCTGTTGCGCAGGTCAGTTCCCGAATCGTTATATCGGTCGATTTCCGCGGTGCCCCCAAAGCGAAATTAAAAGGCGACATAAAAAAACCGACTCCTGTCCCGGCAAGAATCCCGTTGAATTTTCGTCGATTGAACATCTCATTTCTCCAATCTGAATTTCGCTTTCTCCAATTAAACGACTTGCCTTTTCCCAAATGATCTATTCGTCCGTTTCGGCTTGCCGTCGAAAAAAATATCAAACCGACGGATTTATACTGCTTTTATTTTAAATTTTCCGTCATGACCGCCGATTGACTGCGTGAATCGACTGTTCTTTTGACGTTATAACGGAAAATTCATGATGGAATCGGTATACAATCCGCCGGAAATAACTCATTGGTACTGGACAGATCCCCGTTCAAACCGCGGCCAACATTGCCTTGTATTTTTTTTGCAACTCGATCAGCGGCTGTGTCGGATCTTCAACTTTTTGATGATTTTCAAACAGAAGCCAGCCTTTGTAACTGTTTTCGGCAAGAATCGAAAGAAGATCGTTATAAGGATATTTATCGAAGTTTTCATGAATATGCATCGTATCGCCGAGATCTTTTAGGACACTGCGAAGATTAGCGGCAAAACCTTGGCCATCAAGATCGGCCGGATTACAGTTCCAGCAGAGTTTGACCTTGGGCGATTCGACCTGTTCAATGATCTCGCGAATGATCGGGATCCGGCGGCATTCACCGTGAACTTCAAGCCGGACAAGCTGTCCGTAATCGGCGGCGTATTTGCCAAGTTCGTCAAGCGCTTTGGCAATTTGAGCGGTTGTTTTCTTTTGCTCAACTCCTTTGGGAAGATCGTTCGGCTTGACCTTAACTCCGGTTCCGCCGCAGTCGGCACTTAATCGGATATATTCTTTGGCCCGTTCGATATGCGCCCGAACTTTGGCCGGATCGGCATAATGAAAATCTTCGTTGGTTCCGAAACCGACCAGCTGAACGGAACTGTCGGCGAACCGTTTTTTAACATCGGCCCGTTCCCTGGCGCTCAATTCCGGCTCGACTCCGTGTTTATGCTGAACACGAAGCTCAAGTCCATGAAGATCGGCCGCTTCACTCTTGGCGATCAAGGTCGGCAGATCCCATTTCGCCCCCCAAAGATAGGTGCAAAGTCCAAATTTCATGCCGGATTTATCCGCCGCCCAAAGCGGACTACCCGATGTTAATAACGCCGCTGTTCCCATAACAGAAGCCGCGCTAATAAATTTCCGTCGATTGATTTTCATTTCTTCCCTTTAGTCAAACCTTTCGTTTCATTAATGATTCTGTTTGGTTTTATTTCGTTTCTTTTGGAAACATTTTATGATTTTAAATTTCATCCGGTTATTATTTATTTTTCCCGGACTGCATTTTCAGCAGATCCGCAACTTGAACAGCAAGAAGTTCTCTGTTGATTTTGGCGTTATGACGCACATCAACAGGAAAGGCGGGCCAGACGATAATTTTATCGATTTCTTTTGTTATTTCCGACTGTTTGGTCAGCGCAAGCACTTCCGCAGCCAGATCTTCGATTTCCCGATCCGTTTTTGGAAACTGATCTTTAAGCGGTTCAACAAGCAGAATTGGAGTCTTTTTCCCTTTTCCGTCGGGAACACCAACCAATGCCGAACGGAAGATTTTTGGATGTCCGTTGGCAATATATTCGCAAGGAATCGAAAAAAATGTTTTATCCCAAGTTTCAACCCGGTGCGCTTTTCGACCACAAAACCAAAAGCGGTCTTTTTCATCAAGATAACCGACATCCCCGATCCGATGCCAAATACGGCCCTGTTCATCGATCATTTTCGAAACGGAGTTCGCCTCCAGTCGGGTTACATATCTTCTGGTGACCTGCGGACCGCAAACGGCCAATTCACCGATTTGTCCAATCGGAACCGGATCCGTATCAGAAACCTTTTCGATCGGCCGGTCGGACACGGGAATAATACGCCATTCAATTTTTGAAAAACGCTTTCCAACGCAAATCCCCCCTCCTCTTTTGGTTGTATCGGCAGTTTCAGCGAGAACTTCATGCGCGCCGATTGAGGCAACGGGAAGCGATTCCGTCGCACCGTAAGGGGTATACGCTTCACCATCCGGTTCGATACATCTCAAAAACTTTTCCAAAAGAGCGAAATTGATCGGAGCGCCGGCGGAAATGGCCCGTTTAAGCGTTTTTATTCGGCGGCCGTGAGCAATGCAGTAATCAAGTACTCTGTTCCAAAGTGCCGGAGACCCGAACGACTGAGTAATTTTCCAATCGTCAGCCGCTTCCAAAAACAGTTCCGGATCAATGAGTGCGGGATGTGTCGGATCCATATCCGGAATAACGGCGGTCGTTCCCATTCCGGCATTAAAGAGACCAAAGAACGGAAAGCCGGCCAAATCGACCTCGCCCGGCTTGATCTCGGCTACGCACT
>CAZZEF010000015.1:0-24480 GCA_964652875.1 uncultured Planctomycetaceae bacterium | reverse complement strand
GGCTTGATCTGATAACGCTCGGCGATCTGCTCAACTTGTGTATCGAAAATTCGATGAGTATAAAGAACTCCTTTGGCGGGTCCGGTACTTCCGCTGGTAAAAATAACTGCCGCCGAATCGTCCGGCAAAGTTTCGGTCATAAATGATTCACCGATCGGCTGTTTCCGGATCTTTTTCAAGGAAAGTCCGCCCCAAAAATAACGGGGACCGACGGTTAAATTGAACTTGGCGCCGGGAAACCATTTTTTCAGAAAAATCCGGGCGGCATGAACAGCGGGGATCGCGACAAACCCGTCCGGCTTGGCTTCGCGCAAGCAATGCAGCATCTTTTTCAGTCCCATTCCGGGATCAATGAGAATCAAAACGGCTCCCGCTTTATAAAGCGCAAAAACAAGCGAAATAAAATCAATTCCCTGACGAACCATCAGGGCGATTCTCATTCCCGGCCTGAGTCCGGCCTTGACCAGTTCACGGGCCGTTCGGCTGCTGTCTTGATCAAGTTCCCGAAAGGTGATCGTTTTGTATATTCTTTTGCCTTTTTTATCCCGGCAAGCCTTTTTACCGAAAAATAAAAACTTGTTTCTGAACTTCGGCTCGGCAATCGCAATATTATCCGGAATGAGAGTCGCCATTTCGGTCAAGCGATGAGATACATTCAAATATTCTGTCATTGGACTGTTAAAACAGCTAAAATAATAAAAATAACAAAGAGGGTCACCAAATCCATAAACGGTTTAGTTTTCCCCCTTGAAAAAAAACACCTTTTATACTAATATAAAGTATACGATGTTTTATTTGAAATGCAACAGGTCGGAAGTCCGGATGAATTTCATTTTTCGTTGACAGGATTATATTAACGTTGACGGATAAACTAAAGGTAAACCGGTAATTCCGAAAAATTTGTTTCGGAAGAAAAACATCAGTAAAAATTATATTAAACATTTGTATCTCATGTTTTTTTATGCCGATAAAAGTAACAGATACCGTTTGGAAATGGTCTGTATATTTTATATTGGCAAAATAAACAAACAAGAAAGAATAAAACGTCAAAACAAAATTTACTGTTTTGACTGTTGGTATTTAGATATTGTTTTGCTGAATACCTTTCTTGAAATTTTAAAAAGTAATTTAAGAGTATCTTCCTTTAATAAAGGCGGCAACAATTTTTTGTTAAAGAACAGGATTGAGTAATGAGAAAGCTTGAAAAAAAAATCTTGATGTTCCTTTTGGCATTTTGCGTCACTTGCGGCGCGGTTCGTGCTCAAATTTCGACAGAAACCGTTTTTCCCGAAACAACGCAGGCCTATGTCGCTGTAACGAATACGAAACTGCTCCAGAAACAATGGAACAAAACGATTTACGGAGAAATGATATCGCGGCCCGGTTTTGACGCTTTTCGGAAAGCGCTGCAGGAATACACCAATGCCAATTGGACGAGCCGTTTTGGAATGAAACTAAGTGACGTAATCAACCTCGCGTCAGGAGAAGTCGGGATCGGCTTGATCGCGGCACCGGGTCAGCAGCCGGGTTATGTCATGATTATGGACAGCGCGGGCAACCAGGAAGCGGTCAACGAATTTCTGGCTTCCGTTGTTCGCGATACGACCGCCACCAGAAACGGCGAAGCGGGCCGGGATCGTTTTGTCATTAATAATCAGGCGGTCGACGCAACGGTTTTGACGGTTCCTTCGGAAAACAAAACAGGTAAAATGCGCAAAGTTTTCTATGTTCAGTTTCCGAATATGCTGATCATTTCTGATCAACGCGCGCTGGTTGAATTAATTCTGACCCGTTTGGCCGGACAGACTCAAACTTGCCTTGGATCCGTTGACGCCTATCAAAAAACAATACAACGCTGTATTTCTGACCGACAGACCAAAGAACCGCTTTTGATCAAATTCTTTATCCGTCCCCTGGAAGCGGGAGAGGCAATTCGAACTCTTCAGACATCTCAAGACGATCAGAACAAACAATCGACGTTCAGTATACTCGCAAAACAGGGATTCAACGGTATCAAGGGGGTCGGAGGCATTTGCGATTTCGCGCAGGAAGGCCAGGAAATTGTCTGGCGGGCGATGACTTACGTTCCGGAACCTCCCGAACTCGCCCTTAAAATGCTCTCCTTTGAAAATAAAAAAGAATTTTCTTCCCCAAAATGGATCTCCGCCCGCGCCAATGGATCAGCAATGTTTTATGTTCATGTCAATGATCTGTTCGCCAATTTCGGATCGCTCTTTGATGAATTTCTCGAAACGGAAGGCGCTTGGAACAAAATCCTTGTCGAACTGGAAACCGATGAAAACGGCCCGAAAATCAACGTCGAAAAGGATCTGATCGCCTGGCTGGACAATAATCTCGCTTCCGCAAATGTTTATAAAAAACCGTTGTCCGAAGATCCTGCCCGTTTTGTGATCTCCATTCCGATCAAGGATGGCGGCGCGCAGCAGGTTCAGCAAGTCCTTCATAAAATGTTCGATACGGATCCCGAATTCAAAAAAGAACCGTTCGGAAGCGATATGATCTGGATTTACGCTCCAAAACAAAAATCGGTCAGAGGGCAGTCCCGCGATAATTCCGCCCGCGCTGTCCGACGGCCCCGGCCTTCCGAAACGTCTTCCTCTTCTGTCAACGCTGAACCCAAAGGTGCGTTCGGCATCGCGCTGAATTGCCTCTTTATTTCGTCCGATGTCGATATTCTTAAACAAACCCTGACCGACGCAAGCACTGATGCTGTCGCCTTGCTTATCAATTCGCCCGAATATCAGACCATTCTCGGTCAAATCGCCAAAGATACGGAATTGACGGGACGGTTCTATCAGCGCATCAATATCAACGCGGACAGTACCGAAGCCAATTACAATCTTTACCGCGAAGGAAAACTTCCGCAAAGCCAAACCTTTATCGGACGTTTTCTCAAAGCGCTTTCCGGTGATCAGCAAAAAGACAATACAAAAAAATTCGACGGATCGACTCTGCCTCCGTTCGATCTGATTCGGTCTGATATCGCCCCGAGCGGATCTTGGGGACGCGTCGAATCCAACGGCTGGTTCTTCAAGGGATTTACTGTTCGAAAACAAAAATAATTCAATCTCAATGATCGGCCGCATAATATTGTTGGCGGGAAACGTTTCCGGGAAAATTTGATATTTTCACCTCTTTGCAATTGAATTGAACAGTAAAATAAGGATAATAACCGATGGCAAACGTCATCGGTTTTTTTATTGGCTTTCCCTTGCTCCGCAATGAAAAAGGAGACCTCTCTGTTTCTTCCGGTTGACTTTTGAAATCGAAAAAATCCGAACAGGATAACGTCAATCCAGGTAAAAACAATTTGAAAAACAATTAACATCAGGATCTTTCATTATGCTTGAACACTGTCAGTATCTGTTATGTATGACTTTACTGTTGTCCGCAATTATTTCAGACTCCGTCTTTGGAGAAAACGATCGGGACACACAAAAGAAAACAGTCAAATCCTGGAAGGAAAAAACGCCGATCGCCCCCAAAAAAGAGCATTTCGACGAGTATTTCGGACAGCGTGTCCCGGATCCTTATCATTGGATGGAAACGGAAAATACGCCGGAACTCAATCAATGGATCGAAAAAGAAAACAAGGTCACCCGCGATTATTTATCTCAAATACCTTTTCGTGATCAGATCGAAAATGAGATCCGCCAACGCATTAATTACCCAAAATTTTCTCTGCCCGAAAAGAAAAACGGACGCTATTTTTTTTCCAAAAACAGCGGTCTTCAAAATCAGTCGGTTCTTTATACCGTCCGATCTTTTGACGAAGATCCGAAAATTCTGCTTGATCCGAACAAGTTTTCGAAAGACGGTACGATCAGTCTTTCTGTAACCTCCTTATCGAAAAATGGAAAATATCTGGCCTATTCCATTTCAAAAAGCGGATCGGATTGGCAGGAAGCCTTCGTTCTGGAAACGGAAACCGGACAACGGCTGCCGGATCATCTCCAATGGCTTAAATTCAGCGATCTTTCCTGGTACAAAGACGGCTTCTTTTACAGTCGATTCGACGCACCGAAAAAAGGAAAAGATCTCAGTCAAAAGAACGAATTTCACAAAGTTTTTTATCATAAAATCGGAACCGCGCAGGAAGAGGATCAGCTTGTTTACACCGATAAAGAGCATCCGGAAAGAACCTGTTACGCCTCAACTGACCGCGATGAAAAATGGCTTTTTGTTTATGAATCCGAATCGACTTACGGAACGCGTGTTTCCTTCAAGGATCTGACGGATCCCAACGCCGAATTTAAAGTTTTGTTTCCAACTTTCGACGCGGAAACGGAATTGACGGTCGTCAAAGACGGTCTGTTTTACATGATCACCGATTATAAGGCCCCCAATCGCCGACTGGTCGCGGTCAATCCGTTAACTCCTGAACCGGAACATTGGAAAGATATTATTCCGGAAGGCGAATCTCTTCTAAGTTCCGTCAACGCTGTCGGGGACCGGCTTTTGGTTGACTATCTTCGGGACGCCGCTTCCGATCCGTTCTTTTACGATTATCAGGGAAGAAAGATCGGCGAGCTGAAACTTCCGGCACTCGGCATTTGCGGCATATCCGGTGATAAAAACGATCCGGAATTCTTTTACGTGTTTACGTCCTTTGTCTATCCGGCGGTTATTTACCGTTATGACCTGACCAATGGAAGACAGAGTGTTCTTTTTGACGCCAAGGTCAATTTCAAACCTTCCGATTACACAACGGAGCGGCTTTGGTATACCAGCAAAGACGGAACGAAAGCTCCTGTTTTCATTACTTACAAAAACGGAATAAAGCGCGATGGTAAAAACCCGCTGCTGCTTTACGGATACGGCGGATTTAATATTAATATGACTCCTTCGTTCAAGCCGACCCGAACCGTTTTTCTTGATCACGGAGGGATTTTTGCGGTCGCCGTTTTGCGCGGCGGCGGTGAATACGGCGAAAAATGGCATAAAAGCGGCACAAAATTTCAAAAGCAAAATGTCTTTGACGATTTCATTTCCGCCGCCGAATTTCTGATTAAGGAGAAATACACCTCCAAAGAGAAGCTGGCGGTCAACGGCGGATCAAACGGAGGTCTTTTGGTCGGCGCGGCGATTACCCAGCGGCCAGATCTGTTTAAAGCCGCTGTCCCTCAAGTCGGTGTCCTCGATATGCTCCGATATCATAAGTTTACAATCGGATGGGCCTGGGCCGCCGATTACGGAACCAGCGAAGAGAGCAAGGAAATGTTCGAATACCTGCGCGGGTATTCCCCCCTGCATTGCGTTAAACCGAATACCGATTATCCGGCAACCATGATCATGACCTCCGATCATGACGATCGCGTTGTTCCGGCTCACTCCTTAAAATTCGGCGCCGCGCTTCAGGAAAATAATTCCGGTAAAAATCCTGTTTTGATCCGGATCGAAACCAAAGCCGGACACGGAAGCGGAAAACCGCTGACCAAGGTCATTGAAGAGTCGGCCGATGTTTATTCTTTCCTGCTCTTTAACCTGCAATAAATTCCGAAAACGGTAATAAACGATCTGATCCTTTTTACCGTTCCGATTAAGAACCTGTCCTGAAATCAATGCTATAAAATGAAATAAACGGGTATTATACTGCTTTTATTTTATATTTTCCGTCTTTCCCCCGATTGACCGGGTTAAACGGCTGTTCTTTGGGCATTATAACGGAAAATTCATGATGAAATCGGTATATTACCTTTGAATCAATTTTTAGGACAGGTTCTTAATCGTTAATCATTTCGTTGATCCCTTTTCCAAGGTCGGAAGACAAAAAACGTTCCTCCGGCTCCGAATTTTATACTGTTCTCATTTATACTGCTTTTATTTTATACTGTCCTCATTTATACTGCTTTTATTTTATATTTTCCGTCTTTCCCCCGATTGACCGGGTTAAACGGCTGTTCTTTGGGCATTATAACGGAAAATTCATGATGAAATCGGTATATTACCTTTGAATCAATTTTTAGGACAGGTTCTTAATCGTTAATCATTTCGTTGATCCCTTTTCCAAGGTCGGAGGACAAAAAACGTTCCTCCGGCTCCGAATTTTATACTGTCCTCATTTAATATTCGCCATTTCGCCGATTGACTCTTTGGATCTGATCGAACCGGTTTGTCATTAGAATAGAAACGGAAAATTTGATCCAAATAACATTGACTAAAAAAGGCAAAAGGCCGATTCGAAATAATTTTCGAATCGGCCTTTTAATGGACGGTTGATTTTTAAGTAATTTTCAATCTGTTCTTAACAAAAGAACAGGATCCGCATCTTCGAGTCCGAATAAACGAATTCTGATTAACCCGAATTATTTCTTGACTTCGAATTCGGCGTCAATGGCGTCGTCATCGGATTTGGCTTCGGGTCCGGCGGCGCTGGCATTCGGATTGGCGCCCATTCCGGCGGCCCCCGCTCCTGCACCCGCCGCGGCTTGAGCTTGCGCGTTCTCGTAAAGAACCTTGCTCATCGCATGCGAAGCTTGTTCCAAATCGTTCAGCGCGGATTTGATCTTTTCCGAATCGTCGGTCGCAATTGCTTCCCGAGTCCGTTTAATCGCATCGTTAATCGCGGTTTTGTCTTCGGACCGCAACTTGGCGTCATGTTCCTTGAGCAGTTTCTCAAGTTCGAAACACATCGATTCCGCTTTATTCTTCGTTTCGACCAGTTCACGGCGTTTTTTATCTTCGTCAGCATGAAGTTCCGCATCGCGGCGCATCGAATTGATCTCATCTTCGCTCAAGCCAGAAGATTTTTCAATTCGGATCTTCTGTTCTTTCTGCGTTCCAAGATCTTTTGCCTTGACATTCAAAATACCGTTGGCGTCGATATCGAACGAAACTTCGATCTGCGGAATTCCGCGCGGTGCCGGAGGAATGTTTTCCAAATTGAACTGGCCAAGGAGCCTGTTGGCGGCGGCGATTTCCCGTTCGCCCTGATATACTTTAATGGTAACAGCCGTCTGATTGTCATCGGCAGTACTGAAGATCTGTTTCTTTTCTGTCGGAATGGCCGAGTTCTTTTCAACAAGTTTGGTCATGATTCCGCCAAGAGTTTCGATTCCGAGCGACAGCGGAGTAACATCCAGCAGGAGGATATCCTTGACCTCACCGGCCAGAACACCGCCCTGAATCGCGGCGCCGACAGCAACCACTTCGTCAGGATTAACCCCTTTATGAGGCTCTTTATTAAAGATCTTGGCGACCACTTCCTGAACTTTCGGGATACGGGTCGAACCGCCGACGAGAACGACTTCGTCGATTTGCGACGGATTGAGTTTCGCGTCCTGCAGTGCCTGAAGAACCGGACCTTTGGTCCGTTCGATCAAATGGTCAACCATTCGTTCGAATTCGGCGCGGGTGATCTTGACCTGCAAATGTTTTGGTCCTGTTGCGTCCGCCGTAATGAACGGCAGATTGATATCGGTCGACTGGGAAGAACTCAATTCCCGTTTGGCTTTTTCCGCCGCTTCCTGAAGCCGCTGCAAAGCCATCGGATCTTTGCGAAGATCGATTCCCTGTTTTTTCTCAAAATCGTCCGCAATATAATTGATCAAAACATTATCGAAATCGTCACCGCCCAAATGCGTGTCGCCGTTAGTGCTGATCACTTGAAATACGCCGTCGGCCACTTCAAGGACCGACACGTCGAACGTTCCGCCGCCGAGGTCAAAAACAACGATCTTCTGATTGACATTTTTATCCAAACCGTAAGCCAACGAAGCGGCGGTCGGTTCATTAATGATTCGCATGACTTCAAGTCCGGCGATTTGACCGGCGTCTTTGGTCGCCTGCCGCTGCGCATCGTTAAAATATGCAGGAACAGTAATAACCGCCTTGTTCACTTTGTGACCAAGATAGGCTTCCGCGGCTTCCTTGAGTTTCCGAAGCGTCATCGCGGAAATTTCCGGCGGGGTGTATCCTTTGCCGTCAACATCAACTTTTACGTAATCTTCCTGATTGCCGGACACTTTATAAGGAACTGTCTTTTCTTCCGAAGAGACTTCCTGTTTTTTACGTCCCATAAACCGCTTAATACTGGCAATCGTCCGCGTCGGGTTCGTTACCGCCTGACGCTTGGCCGGTTCGCCGACCAGAGTTTCGCCGTTGTCTGTAAACGCGACAACGCTCGGGGTCAACCGATTGCCTTCCGCGTTCGGAATAACTTTTGCTTCTTTTCCTTCCATGACCGAAACAACCGAGTTCGTCGTTCCCAAGTCAATACCAATAATCTTTTCGCCTTGTGCCATCGTATATATCTCCTTTTTCTGAATTTTTGCCTGAATGCTGATTTTGAATTTTCTCCGCCGGAGAAAGATCCAATCCGCGCTCCGCGGTCTTCCGGCCGATCATATCGATTAGCTTTGCTTGCCGGAATCGCACTTCGATTTTATCTTATTGCAAACCTCGTGCCAAAAGACAAGAAAAATTTTTATCTTCTTAAATCCCTGTTTTTAAAGGTTTTTTTTGACTGCTCCTCATGACGAATCCTTGATTTTGCGCCATTTCTGACGTAAATCCAATCTTGAATCCCCCCTAATCTGCCATTTTGACAGTTTTTTAAATACTCTCTTCCAATCATAACTTGGAGAACATAAAAATTATAACTAAAATAATAGCTGATGTTTCTTGACAATTATATTATTATAAATATATTACCAGATGTTTAACTTTAACGTTTATTCAGATTGTATCAATCAAAAGAAATATCATCATTTATCCAATTATAATGACCGATTTTATTAATGAAATGATCTGTTTCTGATTAATGTCGTCATAATATTGTTGTATTGGATATTATTCATTAATCACCGAGAGTTTTTAAGCCGGGATTCTTGATATTTCATATTGTTGTATTGTTTTTCAAACGTTTTTTCAACTCGCGAAAACAGACAAAAGATCCTTCAAAAATTGTCGGACGGCGTAAAAAAGATCAAAATTCAGTTTAAAGTCAGGATAAGACTTTCATCTTCAAAAGAAAATTTCATTTGATAAAATACAAGGAAATCCAAAATGAACGTTCGAACTTCATTGATCTTAATAACGGTATTGTTTTTTATATTGACAATAACAAACACGGAAGCAATCTTCGCGCAAAAAAGTGGATCCAAAGCGAGAACAGTCACAACGACCGCCGGCGAAACAGAAGCGACGCAAAGCATGGGCGTCGGTTTGGAAAGCCGATTTTCCGCGGGCGCTTCCCCAATAAAATCGGAACGGGTTCAGATTAATCCCGGAACACCGTTGCAGGTAAAAGCGACCATGGACAATATGGTCTCCTCCGGCAAGGCTGGAAAATCATTCGGCGGAATTTTGGGCCGTTACGACACAACAACGTTCGGTAAATTTTTTGCCGCCGGATCATTGGAACAGCAGGACTATCAGGCCGCGACCAAAACGAAACTGGACGATCTGTCGCTCGGCGACAATGTTACCGATAACAGTAAAGCGAAAATCGCCCGAATGTATCCTCCCCGATATTATATTGATCCGACAGATTATCCGCTGTCCAATGAATATCTCGCGCAAAGACAAGATTTAGTGAAAAATCAGCTCAATAATATTTTGACGCATTTCAGCGTACCGGCGGAGTCAGTAAAACTTCGGTTTGAAGGGAACTGTCTTGTTCTGACCGGAAAAGTTCGTTCAAACGATCTTGCTGAGTCGATTGTACGAATCCTTTCTTTGGAGCCAGGGGTTGAACAGATTGAAAACCGGCTTGTAATTGCGGATTAACTCCGTTCGATCCCGAAAGACCAGGGCCGTTTTGTCCTGACACGAGCTGATGAACATCATTTAACGTATAGCGCGCCGGGCGATTATTGACATTTTCCGCGGCCGAACAGTTCGTCGAATATGACGCTTGCGATATGATCTGATTTTGAGTGCTGATTAACGGAACTTGCGTGTTCCTCTGCAAAAACGACGCGTTTGCCGACTGAATTTGAGCGTTCATTTGCGTTTGATCGACTGTTGAACTTTGATTGACCTGCGGAGATTGCGAAAAACCTTCTTGAGTTGAAACTGTCAGGGAATTCGGCTGATTCCGCTGTCCAATCCGATTCCTGATCTGATTTTCGATCTGATTTTGCGGAACGGATAAATTGGAAGTATTTGATCTGATGCTCATGGCTGGTACTCTGCCGCCGACATTACCAGCCACTAACGCGGAACCGAACGATGGATCGTTCATCATAAGCGCGTTATTGCTTCGAACAGACACATTCCCGTTTGTTTTAACGGATTCCGCCGCTTTGATCTTTTCGACTTCATATTGCGATTGACGTTGCGTCTCTTGCCAGGAAAGATAATGATTCAATGATTCCCGGCGTTCGGTGTCAGTTTGACCGCCGTTTGCGGACGGCATTTCATTTATCGGCTTTTCGTTTTTATATCGAAGTGCTTCATTGTCGGAAAGATCAATTGTCGTAACCGTCCGGTTTTCCGATGCGTCGTTATCAGAGCCGCTCCCCTCTTTATAACGACCGCTCTTTTGAGCCAGATCCTGCTTCATCTGCTCTTTCCATTTTTCATCATTGAAAAGACGGTCTGATCCTTTGAAAGATCTTCCCGATTTCGCTGTTTTTACCGATCCCTTGTTCGGATTGCCATAAATTGTTGTTCGAATGACTTTAGATGTTGTCTGCTCTTTCGATTTGCTGTCGGTAAAGACCGAAAGAATCGAAATTTCCTCTTCCGGCTGATCCAGTTCCCCCAAATCAAGCCAAACATGATAAGAGTATCCGATCTTGGAATCGTATTTGCGCTGCTTTTCAAGCTGTTCGGATGTATATACTGATTTCGCTATTGGCTTGGTAAGCTGAACCCCTTCTGAAACACCTTCAAAAACATAAACGGTCAACGATCCGTCAACACAGATCGATTTACTGCTGTTGCCTTCCTTGAAAAAGCGAATAACACCCGCCTTGCCGCGACGCAAAGGCAAATTGGGATCGTCCGGCTTGAATGGTCCCTGATCTTCCCAAAAATCTTCAAACAGGTGAACTTTTTCCGAAACAATCGGACCTGCAACAAGATATTTTCGCTTTTGAATACTGCTGCATCCGGTCAAAATAAACAGACCGGTCAGAATTGCCGGTAAAATCAAAAAAAGGAAAAGACGGGAAATTTTTTCGTTCCCCTCCTTCCTGTTTACCGTTCGTTCCACTGTTTCGATTTGCATGAATGTCTTCCTGAATATCCGCGTTAATACAATTTTATACTGCGATATAAAATCAGTTTCTTTCCTTTTGCGGTTTTTTTCAAACTTGTTTTTTACCCGGGCAGCCGTCATTCAACTGTCTTTCCGGCTTAATAAAGTTTGACGCCGTCTTTGGGGAGTTCATAAGAAGCCTGTTGAATTTTGTGCCAGTCTTCTTTATGAATATTGGTCAAATTCTGATAAGGAGATCCTTTCCCTTTTTCTTGCGAAAATTCACTTCTTCCGCCGGAAGAAAGATCCGAATAAGAATTGTGACCCGATTGATTCGCCGTCATGGACAGAGCCGATCCGCGGACATTTCCGTTGGAGGCCGGCGCGTATAACTGATCGGCGGTTATTCTGCCGGAAGATCCCTTTAAGGAATTGCGGGCGTCAAGACTTTTCGCCGAATTATTTTCGTTACGACCGAAACTCGGATCTTCCTGCTGATAGATCTGACGCAACTGTTCCGGAGAGACGGGTCTTGTTTGCGGAATCGGTCCCTTTTGTTCCGCAGGAACCGTTTGGATTATTTCAGGCCGGGATATAAACGACGAATCCCCTTTTGTTTCCGAACTTCCGTTTGATCCGGACAATCCGCCGGTCGCGGGATAATAAGCCGAATTTTCTGAATACCCCATCGGAGTAATTTCCGAGGACGAAACAAAGGCTTCGGATCGCGCCATTTGCGGTACGCCTTGCTGAAGAACTCGTGTCGGAGGAATTTGCGACGGAACGATCTCATTTGCCGCGTATTCCGATGAAGCGTATCCTGCCGACATTGACTGAACATTACCCGGCAGGGAATCAATTGATCGCGAATAATCCAAATTCGTTGCTCCGGAGGACGATCGATCCGTTTGAGCTTTTCTCATCGACGCTGTATCCGATTGAGAATTTCGCCGTTGAGCATTTCCCGACTGAATATTTCTTGACGTATTATTTTTCGTTTGCGGAGACATCTTGCCCGAATCCGAACTCTTTTGACGCGGGATCACCATCTGCGGACGGCTGTTGATCGTTTTCCCCGATTTCATTGAATTTTGGGGAAGATCGGAAATATTCTCCTGCGTTTCGAGAACAGGCGGTGCAGGAAGCGTTTTTGATCCCGAATTGGAATTAAAAACTTCAGCCCCTTCGTTTATAACATCGCCGCTGTTAACTTCGTATTCATAACCGTCTTGATAACCATTGAAGGAATTATTTTGAACCCTTTTGACTTTACCCGTTTGCGGATCATGCTTTTTCTGCGCATAATCATTGTCAGGACAATACTGTTTAACGTCATCAAGATCCTTCATTCTGTCATTGGTATGATGGAACGGAATTGTTTTTGGCGGGCAATTTCCCCAGTCGGGACACTGTCCGGAAAGCGGATCGAACAGTCCCATATTTCCGTTAAGCGCCATCGCGTCGGCCAAACACCAGTTCATCCGGGAAGCTTCGATACGTTTGATCTCTTCGATATCTTCCTGATCCCGGACAATTCGCGGCGTCATAACGATCAGCAGTTCTTTGCGCGCTTCCGAATACTGATCGTAACGGAAAAGCCAGCCGACCCAGGGGAGATCGGAAATGCAGGGGATCCCGTGTCTGACCTTTTCCTTGGAACTGGAAATCAAACCGCCAAGCATAACTGTTTCGCCATCTTGAGCGCTGATCGCGGTCATAGCCTGCGTCGTATTAATTGACTGCGATTTAATAACCTGATTGTCAGCAACAAAGATCGGAACGGCATCACTGTCGCCGGCCAAACTTGATTTTTCGACTCCGATTTCCATAATAACGCGTCCGTCGTCGCTCACTCGCGGGGTAACCAGCAGGATCAAACCGACATTGGCATCAGTAACACTGGAGGAAATACCGTAATCGGTCATATTGGCTTTATCGACCCGGGGCACCCGTTGACCGACGAGAATGAACGCCTGCTGATTGTCCATCGCGGTGATCTGCGGCCGGGAAAGGACCTGCAAACGGCTTTTTTCCAGCAGAGCGCGCAACGTTACTTCAACGGACCGGCTGCTCGCGGAAAGAACAAGACCTCCGAAATTGGACGAAGTACTTGTCCGGCCCATTCCGAGAGTATTCAAAACCTGTCCGGCAACCGTTGTCTGATTGGCGGCGTTCATGTTCTGACCGATGGTGTTATTTCCGATCATGTCATAACCGGGAATTCCGGTCGCGCTGCCGCTGGTCGTCGTTGTAATGACGCTCCGATCGAACGAAACCGCGTCCTGAAGTCCCGCTTCAATTCCAAATTCTTCATGATCGGTCAAAGTAACTTCGCCAATAAGAACCTGGATAACGACCTGCGGCGGATCGCGGTCGAACTCTTTGACAAGCTTCTGGATCTCATCCAAATACTTGGGGGTCGCACTGATAATGAGCGAGTTGGTAATCGATTCCGGAATAACAATGACGTTCGCTTCGAACATTTGATAAACAGAGAGCGCTTCAGACGCGATTTCCAATTTCTGTTTTCTCGTCAAATAATCGTCAATCGCTTTGGCAACGGAAAGAGCCTGAACGTTGCGCAAAGGAACAATAACTTCCTTGCGTTCCATATTATCTTTTCGATCAAGACTGACGATCAGAGCCTCAAGAATTTTCAGATCCTTGGGCGCGGCCGCGGCAATAATGCAGTTGGTCCGCGTATCGACCGACAGTCGGACCGGAACAAATGTTTCTTCCCCTTCCGCGTTCGGCAAAGAAGGCATTGCCCCTTGTCCGGTCGGAAGAAGGGACCGCAGCGTTTTTTCCATTTGGGGAGCATCACCGTTAATGATCCGAAAGATCTTGATTTGAGCTTTGGCCGGAGCGATGTCAAGTAGCTGAATAAGTTTTTCCAGCAGCTCCATACAATCTTCCGGCGCGGTGACAACAAGCTGATTGTTGTAAGGATCGGCGGTTATGCTGACATCGGTCATAATACCCGATTCGATCAGACGTTTGCTGTCAGCATCGACGGAAAGGATCTGAAGAATCGGATATTTCGCGGCATTGGACTCCGAGGTCCCGGAGACTGAAGGCAAAATGGCGTTCATTAACGTCTGCTTCATATCCTGGGCCAGCAGATTTTTAAGTTTGTAAGTTTTAACCATCAGTTTGGGAGCCGCTTTGTTAACGTCCAATTCCATCAGAACGCGCTGAATTTCCGCTAAATCATTAGGCGCGGCCTGAATGACAAGCGAATTGGTTCTCGTGTCAGGAAAGACCCGTATTCGGGGACTCATACCCCCTGAAATCGGCTGCGGCTGCGGAAAATAATTCATTAACTGCGACGCCGTTTCCATCGCGGACGCGTATTGCAGACGAATGACCCGAATCATACTGTTACTTTCCTGAATAGGCTGATCGAACGTATTGATCAGATCCTTCATCGATGTAAACGCCTGCCCCCAGCCGACCAAAAGAATCGCGTTCGGATTCTGCATTGCGAAAATAATAACCCGTCCCTGTTTGGTAACGAACATTTCCGAATGAAGTTCCTGCAAAATTCCCTGCAGCATAACACAGTTAATATGTTTAAGATTGTAAATTTCAACCGTCGGTTCAGCGAGTTTGGCCAGTTCTTCAATTTCTCGAATCATATTTTCGATTCGCTTGTATTCACTTTCCGGCGCGTCAATAATAACGACATCCAATTCCGGTAAAACCTGCGGAATATAATCCTGAACAACGCCGACTCCGTGACCGGAACCAAAATTGTCCGTTCCGTTGACCATTCCGGAAGCGTCCGGAGAAATTCCAATTGATCCTGACGCGCCGCCCGCATCATTTTGCCAGGCAACCTGACGAATGTTTTGCGAATCATTGGAAAGAAAATCGTTCTTCTGACTGATCAGATCCGGCGCTCCCGACTGAACATAATCGGCGAAACCGATAGACGGCTTGCGTTCGAGCGACGCCCCCGACTGCCCGGAGGATCCCTGCCGTCTTTTGCGATTGTAAATATCAAGAATTTCCCTGATCTTTTTCGGATCGGTCTGACGGATCGAAATGAACCTCCGAACGTTGCCTTTGGTCTGCGGATCGGCTTCAAGCGCTAAAAAGAGCTGAAACATCTGCGCGCAAATAGCATTGTCTCCCTGAATAAAGATCTTCTGATTCAACGGATCGAATTCGACATCGCAAGTTCTGCCGATCGGCTCGTCATTGGCAGGACGTTTGAAAAACCGATAGCAGCTCCGCGCCGCTTCGCTGGGCGTCTGGCCCGCGGAAGAAGCCTTGCTGATCCGCTGAAAACGATTACCAAAAAGAGCCCCGGCGATTTTTTCCAGTTCCTGGACTTTCTTTTTCGACGGTGAATATGCAAGCTGTCCTTTGACTTGAGATGCTGGCTGAGCAACAGCGGTCTCTTCGGATTCTCCCGTAACAGGATAAACGGTTCCGTCGGCGATTCGTGAATCAGTCTGTCTAATGGCGTCCGTAACTGGAAAGATCTTCAGACTGCCAAGATACGCCCCAACCAGCTGCTGATCCTGACGATTGGCCATGACAAAGATCTTGCCCGCCGCAGAATTGGAAGCGATGGTTATGCCCGGATTATGAGCAAATTTTTGTTTAACCTGAACTTCCGCCTGAAAAATATTATTGGAAGAACATTGATAGGCGACCAGATCAAGATCTTTTTCCTGATCGCGCACTCGTTTCGCCGATTCGGAATCGCCGCCAAAAACAACGGGATTATTTTGCGGTTCGGAATTCGGCAAAATAGCGCTGTCCGACTGCCAGGCAACGCGAACATACCTGTTCTGCGCCGGATCGTAATACTGCTCCATTTTTTGAGACGGTCTGTTCTCCGCAGTCTGCGATACAGACGCCTGTTTTCGTTGATCTTTATTTTGAGGGACCAGTCCGACATCAACATAACCATCGGTCAATTGAAGATTTTGGTCCATTTTGGGAATAAGCTGTTCGGCAATCGCGATCGACTGGATCGGACCGGTCAAAGTAAAACCGTTTCGCCCCGGATCAACCCGCCAGCTGGTCTGTTGACGCAACTCCTTGGGAAGAAGAGGTATAAAACGATTGGCCAGTGCTTCCGCTTTCATCTTCTGCGGATAAAAAGTCTTCTCGATATTTTGAACGTAACTGCTGTCTGATTCATTCCCCTGCGCGGCCCCCAATGATATTTTTGTATTGGAACCCTGTCCAAAAAGTCTTGTTTCTTCCTGAAACAAACTTAACGGATCTGTCAGAAACATTATTAATAGTGCTGACAATACAATTTCAGACCAATTTATTTTGCGGGGATCTTGCCGATTCTGTTCTTCCATTTGCCTGTTTTCGATCTTTATTTCGGAAACTTGACACGAAATATTTTTTGAGCGTTGAAAATTTCGCCGCAAGCTTCGTTTTGAAATTATTTTTGAGTTCATGGCAGGACCATACATAATTTTATTTTTTTAATCAATTTAATTCGAGTTCAAAAAGACCTCTTTCGGATCGGTCGGCCGTGTCAAGCCAAGTCTGATCATTATTTCGTTTTCTTCCGAAAAACAGATTTAATATAAATTACTAAAAACACGACATCAACCGGGGGATGACTCACGAAAAAAATCTTTTCCATCGTCCGTATAAAACAATTAAAAATGAAGAATTACGGACAAAAAATTCTCTTCCGATCGGGATATTAGTTAATTCATGTAATTATTTCAAGATCATTTTAAAATTTTATACGGAAAATTTTTAAAACAGTCTGTTTCATTTTCCGGCCGTTACTTATCTATCCTGTTTTTTCTTCTTTTTTATTGCGCATTAAAACAATCTGTCTGTTTTAACTCATGTATATTTCATTGACAATACAAACAGATCCGGCTGGAGTCTAAACATGTTTCGGAAAAAATGATAAAAAATTTCTAAAAATTCTGTAAACACCCCTTGATGATATTAATTTGTTTGCTAGAATAATTCGCATAAGTGCTTGGGGATAACACCCCGGAAACTTAATCTTGCGGGCATAGCTCAGTTGGCTAGAGCACAACGTTGCCAACGTTGTTGTCGAGGGTCCGAATCCCTTTGCCCGCTCTTTACGGAGGCAGTCCTTGCGGTTTTCGGACATAGGTTTCGAGAGAGGCAGTTTGTTCAGGAATATCGGACTTCCCCTTTATTATGAGGCGGAACGGTGTTTTTTCCAAATAATTGTTTCGTCTTTAAAAGTCTTAATAAAAAACCTGAGGGGTTGCTTAGTGCGATTCGTCAGGTTTTTCTTTTTTACCGTCTGGTCGAACCGCGTTTTTTGATCTCGAAATATTATTCAACGAACCGACACTTCATTTCGCGGCCGGAAAGTTTTTAATTTTTCAAAACAGACAAAAAACGCTTTTTGAAAAGATGTCTAAAATGGTCTTTCTGACGTTTGCAAATTTTCATGTTGAAATTGTTGATACGTGAAAGTCAGTTTTTAAAATTTTTGTAAAAGGTCATGGTTGGTCTTATGGTCGAAAACGAAAACGTTAATAACGAAGCCGCTTCGGAAAACAAAGACGAGTTAAAATTCACTTCCGATATTCAGGAAGTCAGTTCTTGCGAACGTCATATCAAGGTAACCGTTTCCCGCGAGGAAATTACCCGATATTATGACAAAGAATGCAAAAACCTTCAGGAAAACGCGGTTGTTCCGGGCTTCCGAAAAGGAAAAGCTCCCCGAAAAATGATCGAAAAGAAATTCCGGGAAGATCTTCAGGATAAAGTTAAATCCGCGTTGATGATCGACAGTTATACAAAAATCAATGATTCTGACGAATTGACCCCGATCAGTGAACCGGATCTCGACATCGAAAAAGTCGTTCTTCCTGCCGAAGGCGATTTCATTTACGAATATAATATTGAGGTTCGTCCCGTCTTCGATCTTCCGAACTGGAAGGGAATGCGCCTTGAAAAGATCACCCGGGAATTTACCGATGATGATGTCAATGAAGCGATTGACCGAATCCGGAAAAACAATGCGACTCTCGCCGAATCCGATGAACCGGCCAAACTGGACGATTATATCGCCGCCAAATTAACCTTCAGTCATGACGGGGCCGTTCTTTCTTCCGCCGATAACGAAATTATCCGGATCCGACCGACTCTTACTTTTCATGACAGCTCAATCCGCGATTTCGATAAATTAATGACCGGCGCCAAAGCGGGCGACGTTATTAATACCAAAACGATCCTTTCGATCGACGCCCCCAATCCGATCTTGGCCGGAAAAGAAATCGAAGCTTCATTCGAAATTAAAAAGATCATGAAGCAACAGGTTCCCGAACTGAACGCCGAATTCCTTGAAAAACTCGGCGGTTTCACCGAATTGGCCGATCTGAAAGACGCCGTTCTCGATATGCTCAAACGGCAACATGAATATGAACAGGAACAGAATATTCGCAAACAGATCACCAAAAGCCTGCTGGCCAACGCCAACTGGAATCTTCCGCCGGCATTGCTGCGCCGTCAGGCCGAACGCGAAGTTCAAAGAACTATTCTTGAACTGCGCCGAAACGGTTATGACGATGGCCAGATCAATGTCCTGATCAATAACATTCGTCAGAACAGTCTCGAAATGACCGCTCAAGCTCTTAAAGAACACTTTATTCTCGAAAAAATCGCCGAAGTCGAAGGGATCGAAGACGCCCAGGACGATTACGAAAGAGAACTCGCTCTGATCGCTCTGCAAAGCGGTGAAAGCGTTCGCCGTATTCGCTCCCGTATCGAAAATGCCGGAAATATGGACATTCTGCGAAATCAGATCATTGAAAGAAAAGTTCTGGCCGCCATTCAAAAAGAAGCCGAACAGGTTGAGGTCGCTTACGAACCCAAAGAGAAGAAAGACGAAGAAGCTCTTGACTTCTCCGTAACTTCCAAACCGGAAGAAGAGAAAAAAGAAGAAGAAGAAGAAAAAAAAGCGGAATAGTTCCGTTTCTTCCAATTAACGATCAAAGCAAAACAGATCGCTCCTTAAATTTAAGTGATCTCAATCATTGAAAAATTTTTGTTTTATCGTTGAATTTTATTAAAAACGAGTTTTGGATTGTTCCAATGCTCGTTTTTTTTTAGTATAATGGCGACAAAATCCAAGCCAATGTTTCCCCTCAATGATTTATCCTTTTAACGGCAGATCTTATTTTGAGCGGAAACCTTTCGCTTGATTTACAATATTTTTCAGTGTTGTGTTTTCAGTATAATACTTCTGCTGTTATGTTCAGTTCCCTTTCAGTAGATTACTGATCCTTACGACCTGTTATTACTGATTATTATTGATACTGATTCATTTTAAATTTTCCGTCATTTTCGCTGATAGGCTTTCTGACCCGACCATCTTTCGGCTTTGAGATGGAAAATTTATAATGAGAACAATCTCCTAAAACTTGAAGGAACAACCAATGCGGCGGCCATCGTTTTTTCTTTGGAAATCAACGAGATCTTCTATTCTTCTGTTGATCTCCTTCCTTATTTTCTTCGGAAATGAATCGCTGAAACATTTAAACGCGGCCGATCCTGTTCGCAACGGCGAATTTACGGAAAAGATCATCTCCGATTGGGAACAGCAGGAACAGGAGAAAAAACGGACTCTTTATTCCGCCGATGCGCTGACGGATTTGATCCAACGGTCAAAAAACCTTTTAAATTATCTTCAGGAAGAAGAATATATTTCTCAAGAAAAATCAAACGTGTTTTCTTCTAAAATCGCCGAAGCTCAAAAAACGGATCCCGCTCAATTATCCGTTGTCGAACGCTTTCAAAAATATATCGAACTGAGGACAATCCTTCGAGATGTTATTTTTGACATTCCCCTTATTAAAAACAAGCCGATTATTTTTCTCAAGGAAAACCGGTTTGTCTGTCAGATGCTTCATGAGTATATGTCCTATTATTATGAAAAGTCAGGGATCAACGGCGGCGGACTCTATATTTTAAAGGAGCCGGGCCGCTCGTTCGAAACCAGGGATCTGACGGCGGGCAAATTTCCCAAAGGTGTTTTTTCGACCATGAATCTTTCTTATGACGGAAAGATCGTTTATTTTTCGTATGCCGATTTATCGAAAGTTCAAAAAGAGGGCGCGCCTCTTCTCAACAGTCGGCAATTGGCGGAACAGGGACCGGCCAAAAATTTTGTTTCAGAATACATGATCAGGGAAGAAGGAAAATTTCATCTGTTTCAAATGGATCTTGAAACAGGAAAGATCAGGCAGCTGACCGCCGGACCGAATGATGATTTCAGTCCTCTTCCGCTACCCGATGGCGATCTTGTTTTTTTATCGACCAGACGGGAAGGATTTGGCCGCTGTCACGGCGGTTGGGAACCGTTGGCTGTTCATACCCTGCATCGGCTCAAACTTAAAGGAAACAGCTCAAATAATAAAAATGACGAACCAATCAATAAAAAGGAACTGATCGAAACGCTTTCCTGGCATGAAACGAACGAATGGCATCCGACACTGTCAAAAGACGGCCGAATTATATACTGCCGCTGGGATTATGTTGACCGAAACGCCGCGCGGTATCACGGGCTTTGGTTAACAAACACCGATGGAACCGGGGCCGTTTCTCTTTTCGGAAATTATACTCAAAAAGTTTGCGCCTGTTATCAGCCGAAAGAAATACCCGGCTCCAATAAGATCATGTTTGTCGCTGGCGCGCATCATCTTGATGTCGGAGGATCATTGGTTATTCTTGACCCGGCCAAGGTCCGTTACGATCCTGACCGTTCGGAAGATACTCTCGACTGCCTCGAAAAAATAACACCCGAAGTCGAATTTCCTGAAACGCCGAAACAATGTCCTGACACCTATTATTTCAGTCCGGAACCGCTTTCAGAAGATCTTTATTTAACCGCTTACAGTCATGATCCGCTTGGCGGAATGCTCTCTCCGAAAGTTCCCTGCTCGACCGGTAAACTCGGTTTGTATTATCGCGACCGCTTCGGTAATCTCGAATTGATTTACGATGATCCCGACTTCTCCTGTCAATGGCCGATGCAGATCCGGCAAAGAGATCTTCCCGCCACCAACGCATCCGTTCTTCCCCCAAAATCAAAAACAGATTCGAAAGGAACTTTCCTTTTATCCAATGTTTATGAATCTTTGACAAAAATGCCTGATAATCGAAAGATCAAGGAACTGCGTGTTTTCCAAATTCTTCCGAAATATCCGGGACACGCGGGCCATGTTCCGCAAATCGGGCATTCTTTTGCCGGTAATGCCCGCCTGCTGCTCGGATCCGTTCCGGTTGAATCAGACGGATCCGCACATTTTAATGTCCCGGCAGAAAAACCTCTTTACTTTCAAGCGGTTGACGAATCCGGTCGGGCCGTTCAGTCGATGAGAAGCGAAGTTTATCTCCAACGGGGAGAAAACCGCGGCTGCGTCGGCTGTCATGAACAGGCGCAAACAACCTTTAAAAACTCTGCGCGCCAAAGTATTGCCTCCCGGCGAAAACCGTCCGAACTTAAACCCGGAATTGATGGAACCGCTCCTTTTTCTTATCCGATTCTGGTTCAGTCCGTTTTGGACCGGGCCTGCGTCTCCTGTCATTCCGGTAAAAAAGATCAACCGCGTCCCGATCTGACCGGATCTCCAGTCGAAAATTTTACTGTTTCTTACAAAAATCTTCGTCCTTACTTAAAATGGTATGAATGGGGCGGTCATTCGATCCGATCTATATCAACACTACCCGGAGAATGCGGAGCGGATCAATCGCCGTTGAGTTCCATTTTGGATGATAAAAATCATCGGGACAAAATTCAACTCAATGATCAGGATCGACGGACGCTTTACCTTTGGATGGATGCCAATGCCGACTTTTACGGTGTTTACGATCCTGACGAACAGAAAAAACAGCAGCGGGGCGAAAAGATTGCCGTTCCCAATAAGCAATAAAAGCTGATTAAACTTTTTCTGTCTTCTCATCCGACAGTTTTCGTTTTCAGAAATACTTAAAGGTAAAGACGCTTAAACTTTTAATTGCCTCCCGCGGGCTTCCGCATTAAAAGTTTTGTCGGCGGAATAATAAAAATAAAATCGACGAAATAACAAAACGGAAGGATCTTCAGAAAGAACGATGCTTGAAAAAATAGTGTCCGGCGGACAGACCGGAGTTGATCGGGCAGCGCTTGATATCGCGTTGGAACTCGGTTATGAACAAGGAGGCTGGTGCCCCGCCGGACGAAGAAGCGAAAGCGGTCCGATTCCTTTGAAATACAGTTTGCATGAAACGGAATCCAATGCTTATCAGATTCGAACGGTCCGCAATGTGATTGATTCGGACGCGACGCTGATCGTCTATTATCAAGAACTGTCCGGCGGATCGCTCTTTACCAAAACAATCGCCGAACAGAAGGGCAAACCTCTTTTTTTAATCGACGCCGCTGAAAATTATTCCAAGACCGATTTTCAAAACTGGCTGGACGTCCATTCGGTAAAGACGCTGAATATCGCTGGACCAAGAAGAAGTTCCGCTCCGCTTTTATATAAAATTATTCATGAACTTCTTCGGACTCTTTTAATCCGACCCCGATAAAAATTTTTATACCGTTTTCATTATATACCGATTTCATGTTGAATTTTTCCGTTACAATGTCAAAAGAACAGCCGATTCACGCAGTCAATCGGCGGAAATGATGGAAAATTTAAAATAAAAGCAGTATAAATCATCCTATCTTATCAAAAGGATTGTCAATTCACAAAATTGATCGATGAAAATAAGAAGACCATAAAAATACCCGATGAAAATCCTGATCGACTGCCTCTTGCTCAATCAAATTTCATTGATACCGTCTCTTGTTTGTTTTGCCGATCCTGCATTAAAAAACGGTTTGAAGATAAGTCAACCGACGAAAAAAATAAAATTTTAAAAGCTGTCAGTAAAAATATCCATCAGGCAAATTTCAGATATTTGATTTTCTTTTAAAATATTTTAAGACTTTATTGACTCCAAGACAATCTCCCGATACAATATTAAGTGTCTTTTCGCCGATATTTCTTTTTCATCGTGTTTATATTCTGTAAAAACAGCAAGACGATTTTTTTTGTTTTTATATCGTGAATTAACGAACAAAACAAGATCGAAACGGAGATATTATACCGGTTTCAATATAAATTTTCCGTTCCAACGACCGAAGAAGTGTTGATTCACAACTTCAATCGGCGGAATTACGGAAAATTAAAAATGAGGACAATATAAAAATATCAAACAGGAGAAAATCATGTCTGACCAAAAAAGAATCATTACCGGGATCGACCATCCGGCGATAGCCGCCAAAGATCCGAAAGGCCTTGCCAAATGGTATTGCGCCCATTTTGATTACGAAGTATTTTTTTCGAACGAAAAGGGACTCAATATTCTTCGGTCCGCGGACGGAACAATGCTCGAAATTATGCCCTGCGATGAAACCGTCCGTCCGGAGAGATCTCTTTTAACGCCGGGCCTGTCGCATCTGGCGTTTCGGGTTGACGATCTTCAAGCGGCGGCGGATCAGCTTCTCGCGGAAGGAATTCAGGTCGGAGAAAAGACCATTGAGGCAATGGGCGGTGGATATCTGAAAAACGTGTTCGATCCGGAAGGAAACCTGCTTCAAATCGTTCAGCGACCTTAAGTATACCGGTTCCAACATGAACTTTCCGTTATAACGTCAAAAGAACAGCCGATTCACGCAGTTAATCAGCGGAAATAACGGAATTTTTAAAATAAGAGCAATATAACATACTTTCGAGATAATTTTATAATGACGGCAGTATTCAAAAGCTCAAAAAAATCAAGAGGGATTAAAAAATGAAAAAACAGACTCGACGACATTTCATGAAAACAGCGGTAACCGCGTTGACCGCTTCAGCGTTTATTCGTTTTCTTCCGGGCGTACAGGCAGATCCTGTTTCCAAAAAATGGTATAAAGGAAACCTTCATATGCACTGCCAATGGTCCGACGGCGAAGCGATGCCGGAATGGGCCGTGAACTGGTATAAATCGCATGGGTACCAATTCATCTGTCCGTCCGATCACAACATTTTTCAAGACAATTCTTTCCGACTGGAAGCTTTTGGAACAGCCAATTCGGTGAAAGACGTTTCCGCGTTCAAAGGAGAAACCTCCTTTTGGAAACCGATCAGTGACTCTTCCGGATGGGCCAAGCTCCGCCAGAAAAACGTCGACGATACGATGAAAATTTTCGGTAAGGATTCCATTCGTTCCAAAAAAGTTGAAGGTAAAACTTTTATTCGAATGACCCCTTTTGATGAACTGTCCAAGCAATTTTGCGAGAAAGAAAAATTTTTAATGATTCCCGG
>CAZZEF010000014.1:44646-44895 GCA_964652875.1 uncultured Planctomycetaceae bacterium | reverse complement strand
ATGAAAAAACATCATTTTTCCGGTCCGATCCTTGTTGTCGGCGGCGGCATTACTTGGATGTATGAAGTAAAAATGAAAGAAAAGGTCGGCAATCATATTGTGATCGGCAAACTTCCGCCGCAGGAATTTTATGATCATATTACTGAAATGGCCGCGGAATTCAAGAAAGAAATGAAGAGGAAGGGCGCTCCTGAAATGGTGTTCGGACCTTTGGATGAGATCTCTTCCAATCCGAAATCAATCGAATTC
>CAZZEF010000014.1:40666-44636 GCA_964652875.1 uncultured Planctomycetaceae bacterium | reverse complement strand
ATAATCTGCTCGATATCCATATCGGCAGCTTTTTTATAAAGCGTTTCAAAAAGGCGGACTGACCACTTATACGACAATGGAAGTCGATAATCCCGGTTTTTATAAAATTGATCCGGTCATTGATATTTTTGGAACACAGGCTTTTATGCCTCCTTATAAAGAGACGCAAACTCACAATAAAAAATCTTACTGGTGCTATCCGAATCATAATACTTATGAACGCAAAGATCCGGTTATTATGTGTAAAGGCGGCCGAATGACTTACGGCTTCGGTTATTGGCGCAGCGGTTTTGATCTGCTGGTTCCCTGGATCTGGCGTAATAATTCCCCCAAACATTTTTATCGCGAAAAGGGATCCGGCGGCGCTAATATCTTTCATCCGGAAACGGGCGAGATGATTATGCTTGCTTCTTGGGAGAATTTCCGGGAAGGGATCAACGATCTGAATTATGTTTATACGCTTGAGGACGCGGTGATTAAGAGAGAAAATTCCAAAGATCCGACGGTGAAAAAACTGATCGTTCAGGCCCGGGATCTCCTGCAGAACATTTGGGATTCGATCGACGTTCAGGAAAAGTATCTCAATTTCGATCTTTGGCCGTCCGATCAGTTCGACGCCCGGCGGGCACAGCTCGGACGCATGATCCTGGCGCTTTATCAATACCCGGAAACAAACAGTAAAACAGCGCCGTCGGTTATTATTGATTCAAATGACCGCGCAAAGAAATCTTCTTCCCCCCTGTCGATCTATCGGGAACAACTCGCGAACAACAATATCAGCGTGACTCCGATCTTTTCCGTAAAAGACAAAAATAAGGGCTGGGGCAAGACAGAGACGGAAGCTTCCGTTTCTCTTGAAAACATCAAGGGGGCCGGAAGTCCTGAAACGGTCTGCTTGAAACTTGATGTTGATCAGATTCATGACGGAACCGGCAACAAGCAGGGAAGTTATCCTTCCGGATGGCCGGGAATGGTTTACGATTTCAAAGACGGATCAAAACTTTCCGATTACGATCTTGTTTATATTCGGTACCGGCTTGATTCCAATCGCGAGCCGGCCGCGGATCAATTGGTGAACGGTCCGATCTCCTGGCTGATTCGGGTCAGCGGAAATAAAGGTAAAACGAATTCAATCGCCGTTGAGCTTCCGAAAAAAGTTCATGAGGGCGAATGGATCGAAGTTGCGGGAATGTTCGACGGAAAACTTTATGACGGATTGGGGGCCGCTTACGGAAAGCTGAATCATATCCGCGCGAGTATCGCCGAAAGTCAATACAGGGATGGCGATGTCTTAACGTTCAGTTTTGACCGAATGGAATTCATTAAACTTAAAAAACCGATCTTTTCAAAAACGGATCTTCCCAAAGCTGCGCAGGCTCTTTATAAACGTGTTCGCTTTGCTGTTACCGTCTTGGGAACAATCGAAAAAGGTGATCGAATTCAGGCGGAACTGATCGATCCTGCCGATCAAAAAACAATTGGAAAGAAGACGGGCGCGGATACAATTCTCGGCGTTTGGACGGGTATTGTTCCGGAAGAAAAAACGGTTAAGGGGCAGATCAATTTAAAGAATGAACCCAAGCCCGGTTTTTATGCCGTTCGTTTCCGAATCATTGACGAAAAGAATTCCGTCAAATGCGAAAAGATCTCGGAAATCGAATTGGTGCGCTGATCGTTTTTCGATCTTCAAATGAATCCAAAACCGGATCGGCTGCTTGATCGAAACGGTTTTGGATTCAGATCCCCCCCCTCTGTTTTATACAATCTTGTTCCGCACTCATTTTATTTTCCGTTGTTTTTGCCGGTTGACAGCGGGAATTGACTGTTTTTTTGATGTTGGAACGGAAATTTTATAACGGTATGGGCGGAGAGTCCGTTTCTAAAATTTTCTCAAACGCGTCCTGTCTGCCGACCGTTGATCTTTTGTTCTGATTTTTGAAGGAGAATTGGATCATGGGGATTCGGGATCTGTTCCAGCTTGATCTTCTCCTCTTGACAAAGAAGCATTAATAAAGTTTAATATTAGATCATTTTATTGCCTTGAACAGCGGATCTGTTTAAAAGCGATTTAAGATTTAAACTTTTCAGAATCGACTCTGAAAATGATTTGTCTTAAAAAGACAAACGGTAAGGACAGAACAGATTATTGTCAAAGACAGAGTATTGAAAACACTCTTGCAGCAGAAAGAGATCTATAAAATGAAAACAGCATTGGTTACTGGAGGAAGCCGGGGAATTGGCGCTCAAATCGCTTTGTCATTGGCTCGGGCTGGTTATCAGGTAGCGGTGAACTATTTTCGCAGTCCGGATGCGGCGAATGATTTGATCGCTCGCATTAATGACGAAGGAGGAAAAGCGCTTGCGATTGGCGCCAACGTCGGATCGTATCAGGAGATCCAGCGGCTTTTCGATGAAACGGAAAAAAATTTGGGACCGGTCGATATTCTGGTTAATAATGCCGGTATTGAAATTCGTGTTCCGTCGGTCGATTACACTGAAGAGACTTGGGATCTTATGATGAACATTAATCTCAAAGGCGCTTTCTTCTGCTCCCAACGCGCTCTCAGGACAATGATTCAAAAGAAATGGGGACGCATTATAAATATTTCCTCCATTCATGAGGAACGTCCGACCGCGAACCGCAGTATTTACAGCATCAGCAAAGGGGGCATGAGGGCCATGACCCGTGAATTGGCGAAAGAATACGCCGCTTGCGGGATCACCGTCAACAGTATCGCTCCGGGCGCTATTCGGACCGATCTGAATCGAAAAGTGCTTGAAGATCCCGCTTATGAAGCAATGGTTTTGAAAAATATTCCCGCTAAATTTATTGCGGATCCTGACGATATCGCTTCGACCGTTGTCTTTTTGACTTCCGAAAAGGCGCGTTATATCAACGGAGCTTCCATTTATATCGATGGCGGACTTTCCCTGAATTAAAGGGACTTGGATCAGTAATTGAAATATTTTTGACAAATGGTGTATGGCCGAGTGCGTTTGTTTTTTTCCTGTTCCCCTGTTAAAAAAACAATTCGTTCACGAAATCGGATGGCGGGAAATATTTAATCGTCGGCGGATATACCGATTATGAAATTTTCATTCCAACGTTAAGAAACAGCCGATACATGCGATTAATCGGCGGATACGACGGAAGATTAAAAATAAAAGCAGTAAAAAAAGGAAAAGAAAAAATGTCATTTGCGTTAAAACTTTTATTGGCGTCTATGGTTCTCTCCGTTTTAATGACGGGTCCGGTTCGCGCGGAAGACAAACTTCCAACTCCGGCGGAAATTTCTAAAATTGTCGATTCGGAACTGGACAAGGATCTGAAACTTTGGTATCCGCGATCCATTGATCCCCGGGGAGGGTATCATTCCATTTTTGATCAGGACTGGACACTCAAGCCTTATGAGACCAAAGGAATCGTTCAGCAGGCGCGAATGGTTTGGACGGCTTCGGAAGTCGCTCTTCGCCGTCCGGAAAAACGGGCTGAATTCGAAAAATATGCGGCTCACGGCTATAAATTCCTGCGCGATAAAATGTATGATAAAAAATTTGGCGGGTTCTTTTGGGAGGTCAAAGCCGACGGAACCCCTCTGTCGATGGACCTGTCCGAAATGAAACATCTTTATGGCGAATCGTTCGCGCTTTATGGATTGGCCAATTATTACCGGCTCAGTAAAGATCCCGAAGCGCTCCAATTGGCGCAGGATCTGTTTTATTGGATCGATAAAAAAGCGCATGACGCGAAACACGGCGGATATATTGAAGCTCTTTATCGGGACGGTCGGACGATGACGGCCCCTCCCGCCGATCGGCCGGATGTTGTTAAAGGCAAGACTCGGGAACTGCTCGGTACAAAATCAATGAACACGCATTTGCATCTGATGGAATCGTTCCTTGAATTATACCGGGTTTGGCAAGATCCCGTTTTAAAGGAACGGCTTACGGAACTGCTCGTCATTATGCG
>CAZZEF010000014.1:37753-40656 GCA_964652875.1 uncultured Planctomycetaceae bacterium | reverse complement strand
TTTAACGACGACTGGACTCCCGCCGCGACTTATGTTTCTTTCGGTCATGATATTGAAAATACTTATCTGATGGAGGAAGCGGAATCTGTTTTGGGTAATCCGTCGCTCGAAAAAACGCGCAAAGTTGGAAAGGCTCTTTTGGATCACGCGCTTCAGTTCGGTTGGGATAACAATTTCGGCGGTTTCTTTTATGATGGCGCGACGTTCGGGGCGGAACCGGCCGATTCTTCCAAATTCTGGTGGGTTCAGGCGGAAGGTCTTAATACACTTCTGCTGATTCATCAGCTTTACGGAAAAGACAATCCCGAATATTACCGCTGTTTCGTCAAACAATGGGAGTTCATTTCCAAACATATTCTTGACGCAAAATACGGCGGCTGGTTCCCGTTGACCGATCGGGACGGCGGAAATCCGCGCGGCCTGGATAATCGTTTTTCGCAGGTTACTCACGGACTTGAAAAGGCGCATCTTTGGAAAACCGCTTATCATGAAGTCCGGGCGCTGCTGAATGTCTCTGATCGGCTTCATGAAATCATCGGCGGCAATAAAGATAATAAATAAGACATTAAACGAAAAAGTCGGGGAATGTATGCCGGGATCAAGATGTATACCGATTCAACAATGAATTTTCCGTTATAACGTCAAAAGAATTCACGCAGTCAATCGACGGAAAATTTAGATAAAAGCAGTATATTCCCGTTTTAACGTCAAAAGAACAAGCGATTCTCGAAGTCAATTGGCGGAATCGCGAAATTTAAAAAGAGGTCGCTATCAATGAACCGGTTTTTAGGTTCCTTGGTTGAGCGATTTTCTGATTTGACGGACCTCAGAGAAGAATTATGCCGGTTCCAAAATGAATTTTCCGGAGCGAAGCCGAAGTCTCCCGATTTACAAAGGCAATCGGGAGAGAGGGCGGGAAATTTCAAATGTCGGCATTATATAATTTTAATGCGGACTGATCCGTCTGTTTACCTGCTTTTCTGATGATATTTGCGGTAAATTTCCAATACCGGCAAATAATTAGAGAATGGACAATTATTGATATTCAATGAAAATCAGTATTGATGAGCAGTGGCCGGAGCAATAAAATTTCGAATAAAAAGGATTTGAATCGGAATGATAATTTTGAAGAACCTAACGCTCTTTTGGATGGGATTGCTGACCGTTCTGTTATTGACCGCCGCGGGCTGCGGATCCGGTACTTCTCAAAGTCCGTCAAACGATTCAACGGTGAAAGTTATTGGTATAAACGAGTCGGTTCGGGTTCTTTCCGAATCGGAACTGACCGCTTTCGGCCCGGTCAACAAGCTGGAAACGAATTATGTTTTTCCCAATGCCGATGTCGGTCAGCTGATTCGACCGGAGCATTTCAACCGGTTTAAGGGATCCGCTGATGTTCTTCGGTATTTGGAGTTGGTCCAGTCGCCGTTTATACTGATGAATATGTTCGATCAGATCGACTATATGATCCTGAGTACCAAGGTTCTGTCAATTGATTTATTTGTTGATGGTAAACAGCAGCCGGAAAAGACTCCATTTCCGATCCAGTCGGTTTACATAAAAATGAAGAAACCGGTGGATCAAAATACTTTTTTTGCCGCGCTTGCGTTTTCAAAGTTGGACCGCAATAAGACGGTTCCGAAAAAATATGGCGATCTCGATGTTTATTTGGCGGAAAGCGCGATTAATCTTCCCGGGGACGAAAAGAGAAAAAAAGCAAGTATTCCGGACTATTATTTTTCATTGTCGTTTCCGTCCAAAGAGAGTGTTGTTTTTGCGACCGGTCCGAAACGGGAGATCGATCAATTTTATTCATTCACCGGAACAAATCGGGGAATTGTTGCGCAAAAACTTCAGCGTTTGGACGAAACGAATATCGATTTTGCCTGGCTTTATGACTATTCGGTTCCGGCGGCGAGAATTTGCGCGCTCCCGTTTCCGGAAAAATTGGCCGACGCCATTTTCAGAAACGCGCATTCACTTGATTTGATTCTCAACGCGTCGGCGGAGGAAAAGCGCCCAATGATCCAACTTGCCGTTACAGCCAAAACTGCGGAACAAATTGGAAAACTGAATCAGGCGTTTACCGATGCTTTGACGGATCTGACCAAACAGGAATTACCCGGTTTAAGGACAAGGGGAAACGAATCGGTTGCTTTTTCGAATGCGTATAAAGAAATATCCAAAACGGCCGACAAGATCCGAACGAATTTTGACGAAAAGGCTTTAAAGTGGACCGCCGTTCTTGATGCGGATTCGCAAACGGGTCCGTTTTTTCAGAATCTTTTTTCCGCGTTGAAAACGGAGATCGAAACACATCAGCTTCGCCAGAAGGAATATGCGCTGAAACTCCAGTTGGAATCAATTCGCAAGCTGATGACAATCTATTATTCCCGATTCGGAAAATATCCTCCGCAGGCGATTTGCGGCAAGGATGGCAAGCCGTTATTAAGTTGGCGGGTCTCTCTTTTGCAGGTCATGGGCGCTGATGGCGAACAGTTTTATAAAACATTTCGGCTGGACGAGCCTTGGAACGGTCCGCACAATTCGGCCTTAATGTATAAGGTTCCGAATTATTATCGGTTTACGGACGATTCGGCGCGAATGTTCAAGACAACGATTCGGATTTTTAATTCGCCGGACACCCCTTACGGAAAACACAAGATCAATTTGGATTTGAAGCAGATCGAAAAGCCGGGGCAAACGTTTCTCCTTGTTTCAGTGGACCCGGAGAATGCGGTTGAATGGACGAAGCCGGACGATCTTGTTTATGAAAAGAACAATCTTAAGAAGCTTTTTAACGGATCGGTCAACGGGATTCCCTTTATTGGCGATCCGGTACTCAATCTTTCCGAAAAAGAGGCCGAATCCTGGATTAAGGGAAAATAGAGAAATTCTGATTC
>CAZZEF010000014.1:31063-37653 GCA_964652875.1 uncultured Planctomycetaceae bacterium | reverse complement strand
TTTCCGAAAAAGAGGCCGAATCCTGGATTAAGGGAAAATAGAGAAATTCTGATTCCTTCGGTGATTGGAAACGCTCAGGTTATTGCGGATGATGTTAAGAGTTTTTTGTTGGAAATATTCTGAATTTGCAAAACGTTTTATTGGCGATTCGGTACTCAATCTTTCCGAAAAAGAGGCCGAATTCTGGATTAAGGGAAAATAGAGAAATTCTGATTCCTTCGGTGATTGGAAACGCTCAGGTTATTGCGGATGATGTTAAGAGTTTTTTGTTGGAAATATTCTGAATTTGCAAAACGGAGATTATTTGTTATAATAACAACGTTAACAAGGTTTTTCTTGTTAGCTGCATTGGGGAAATTTATTCGTTTTAATGGAAAATTTTTGTCCGTTTCAATTCATTCGATTTTTCCAAAATGACAGTGAACCGAAATGATAGACATTGGCCGAATCAAAATGATGGTCTGAAATTATGATCAAAAAATTTTAAAAAAGAACAGACAGAAAATTTTATGAGAACTTTATTAATTGCTTTCACCGCGCTGTTTCTGACGGCGTCTTTGAGTGCTTATGAGCCGGACCGGTCCGTTATGAGTGAAAAGTATTGGAAGATCTGGAACCCGGAGGTCATGAAAAAAATCGATGCTGATATTGAAAAATACAGAAAAGCGGACGCGTTGGTCGAATTGAAAAACGTCAAGCCGGGTAGCGATGTTATGATCGAACAGAAAACTCATCAGTTCAAGTTCGGAAGCAATTCATTTTTATTCGGACAGTTCGATACGCCGGAAAAGAACCGCAAATACTCCGATATTTTCGGCGATCTTTTCAACGGAGCGACCGTTGCTTTTTATTGGAAAACCTTGGAGCCGGAAGAGGGCAAGATCCGTTTTGCCGCCGGTAGTCCCGCGATTTATCGGCGACCTCCGACGGATCCCGTTGTCGAATACTGCGAAAAGAAGGGACTGAATATTCATGGACATGCCATTATTTACGGTATGCGCCTTTGGGGACATCCCGACTGGCTTCCTGGCGACCGGAAAAAAATGGAACCTTATTTTGAAAAACATATCCGGCAGCTTGCCGGGCGTTACGACAAAAGAATTCATTCCTGGGATGTTGTGAACGAATCGATTGATCAGGCCAATCGGGGGATCATGCCGGACGATTATATGTATAAAACATTTCGCTGGGCGGAAAAGTATTTCTCTTCCCAAGTCCGCTTCTCCTGTAACGACTGTACCTTCGAGTATTCTGACCAGACGTTAAGACGGTATGTCGAAATAGCCCGCAATTTGAAAGACCGGAAAGTCAAACTTGATATGTTCGGACTTCAGGCGCATTTATTTGATCCGGTTCTTTGTAAAAAAATCGTCCAAGGCGCGCCTCTTTGGTCGCCGAAGATTATTTGGAATGTCTTTAATATTATTGCCGATGCCGAATTGCCTGTTCATGTCAGCGAAGTTACCGTTAGTGCGCCTTCCGACGATCTGAAAGGACAGGAAATTCAAGCTATTGTCGCCGCCAATCTTTACCGGATCTGGTTTTCGGATAAAAACGCGATGGGCATTACTTGGTGGAACGCGGCTGACGGCGGAGCGGCACCGGGCGAGCCTTCCTATTCCGGAGTTCTTGATAAAAATTGCGAAAAGAAAAAGGTTTACTTTGCGCTTGATCATCTGATCAATCATCAATGGCGGACCAATTTAAAAATCAAGGCCGAGTCCTCAAAAATTGCTTTCAGAGGATTTCGGGGAACGTATCAAATTATTTGGACCGACCGCGACAATAAAAAACACATTGACCGTTACGAAGTCCGATAAACGGAATGATTCGCGATTTTGTATTGATTTCATAATGAATTTTCCGTTATAACGATGAATTTTCCATTATAACGGTGAATTTTCCGTTATAACGTCAAAAGAACCGCCGATTCACGCAGTCAATCGGCGGTGATGACGGAAAATTTAAAATGGAAGCAGTATAACAATAGCAAACAGAATTCCAATTTATAAATGAGATCCCGGATTAAAGAGAGCGTTCGAAATTGCAGATGGATCTTCAAAAGAAAAAGGCACAAGACTGTCGGAACCGGCGATCTTGTGCCTTTGATTTTGTATCGGGTTCATTATAAAATTTTAAACGTCAAAATGACAGATGATTCACAAATGTCAAAAGGCGGAAATTATAAATGAAACCAACAGGATCGGCGCGGCTTCGACGAAACGCCGCGCGGAATTCAAGACAGATTATTTTTGAACGGTGAAGGTGAAATTATCTCCGTCGAAATCAATTTTGATAATTTCCTGTTTACCGTCGAGTCCTTGCGGACTATGTTTAAGCAACTCCAGCGCCAGCGGATTTTGGATCTGACGCTGAATAACTCTTTTCAATGGACGGGCGCCGTAAACGATATCGTATCCCAGTTCGGTGATCTGATTAAGCGCTTTTTGCGTGACGTCAATTTTGACGTTCTGTTTTTCAAGCAGTTCCTGAAGTTTTTTGATCTGAATGGCGACGATTTTTCCGATCTGCTCTTTGGTGAGCGTATGAAAAATGATCGTTTCGTCAATTCGGTTAAGAAACTCGGGCAGAAAATGATTCTGCAGGATCTGCTGAACCGCTTCGCGAACTTCCGTTTCGGATCCGCCCTCTTTCGAGATCTCCTGTATTGCCTGACTGCCAAGATTGGAGGTCATGACGATAATCGTGTTGGTAAAATCAACCGTATGTCCCTGATTATCCGAAAGGCGGCCGTCGTCAAGGACCTGAAGCAGAATGTTGAAAACGTCCCGATGCGCTTTTTCAATTTCATCGAAAAGGATCACCGCGTAAGGACGCCGCCGAATTGCTTCGGTCAGCATTCCGCCTTCTTCATAACCAACGTATCCCGGAGGGGCGCCGATCAGGCGCGAAACGGTATGTTTTTCCATAAATTCGCTCATGTCGATTCGGACAATCGCGCTTTCATCATCGAACAGGGCCGCGGCCAGCGCTTTGCATAATTCCGTCTTGCCGACTCCGGTCGGACCGAGAAACAGAAATGATCCCAGCGGACGGTTCGGATCCTGCAATCCGCTTCGGCTTCGTCGAACCGCGTTCGAAACAGCGTCAACCGCTTCGTCCTGTCCAATAACCCGCTGATGAAGCCGGTCTTCCAAAACGATCAGTTTGGCCCGTTCCGTCTCCATCATTTTACTGACCGGAATACCGGTCCAGCTGGAGACGACTTCCGCGATTTCTTCCGGTCCGACGACCTGGCGAAGCAGACGTTTTACCGGTTTTTTCTTCGAGAGATCCTTATCGAAAACCGATCCGGGCTTGGTTAATTCCGCTTCTTTTGATTCGCTTTCTGCCAAGCTGTTTTGGACGGATCCGGATTTTTTATTCGGTCCGGTTTTACGTGATCCGTTCTTTTCTGATCCGGCGGAAATACCGTTTTCTCCATTCGTTTTTTCTTCTTCCGATTCCAGCTGATCCAGTTGAACTTGAAGTCTTTTTCGCTCGTTGTCCAGTTCAAGCAGTTTCTGGTATTTCGATTCAGGAACAGGAATTCCGCGCGTTTGGGACATATTAATTTCAGTTCCAAGCGTTTTAAATTCATGTTCGACATCGGCGATTTTTTCGCGCAGCTGGTGAACATCGCCGACCCCGCTTTTTTCTTTTTCCCAACGGGCGCGAAGTTCGGCCAGATCTTCCTGTTTGACGGCCAGTTCTTTTTTTATTTCCGCAAGCCGTTCTTTTGCATGCGGTTCGGTTTCGTCTTCCAGTTGGGCGGCGGCCAGTTTCAGTTGGGTGATTCTTCTCTGAATCTGGTCGATCTCGGTCGGAACGCTTTCCAGTTCCATTGCCAGCCGACTCATTGCTTCGTCCATCAGGTCAATAGCCTTATCGGGCAGAAAGCGGTCAGCAATATAACGGTTGGAAAGTTCGGCGGCGGCAACCAATGCGGAATCTTTGATCTTGACGCCCTTATGATGGTTTTCATATCTCGGTTTCAATCCCCGTAAAATGGCCAGTGTATCTTCGACGTTCGGTTCACCGACGAAAACCGGCTGAAAACGCCGTTCAAGCGCGGCGTCTTTTTCGATATATTTTCGGTATTCGTCCAGAGTAGTCGCTCCAACGCATTTGAAATCGCCTCTTGCCAGTGCCGGTTTCAAAAGATTGGCCGCGTCATTTCCTCCTTGCGGATTTCCTGTTCCGACAACGGTATGAAGTTCGTCGATGAACAGAATGATCCGTCCCTCGGACTGTTCAACTTCTTTTAAAACAGCTTTAAGACGTTCTTCGAATTCGCCGCGGAATTTTGCGCCGGCGATGAGCGCGCCCATATCAAGAGCGATGACTTCCTTGTTTTTAAGGCTTTCGGGAACATCGCCTTCAACGATACGAAGAGCGAGACCTTCGGCAATAGCCGTTTTACCAACGCCCGATTCGCCGATGAGTACCGGATTGTTTTTGGTTCGACGCAGCAGGACCTGAATGACCCGCCGAATTTCCGAATCACGTCCGATGACCGGATCAAGTTTACCTTTTTTGGCCCGATCGACCAAATTAATCCCGTATTTCAGCAGTGCTTGCAGTTTTCCTTCCGGTTCCTGGTCGCTAACACGGTTGCCCCCTCGTATTTGTCCGGTTCCTTCGAGAATTTTGGTCCGATCGAGTCCGGCCAGTTCAAGCAGTTTTTTTGCTTTGTCGTCAATATCGGAGAGCGCGAGCAGCAGATGTTCGGTCGAAATATATTCATCGGTCAGTGTTTCAGCTTCTTCCGCTGATTTCAGGAAAACTTTTTGAAGCGCGGCGTTTGGTCCGGCGTTATTGGCTCCGTGAACTTTCGGAAGCAGGCGCATATCATCGGCAACCATTTTTTTCAAATGGTCGAGATTGCAGCCGGTGGCCTGAATGATCGGGCGGATGTTTCCCTCGGTTTCATCCAAAAGGGCGGCAAGAAGGTGAAGCGGAGCGATTTCAGGACTGTTTCCGGCGACCGCGAGATTTTGGGCCCGGGAAACAGCTTCTTGCGATTTTCTGGTTAGCTGGTCAATATTAAAGTTCATGTTCTTCTCCTTTTTATTTTATCCGCTGTAAGTTACAAACAGTCCAAAAACGTAATAAGCGCGGAAGAAAGTCCTTTTTCAAGCCTGTCTCCGGGGTACTCCCGAAATTTGACTTCGGAAGGGGGCTGTTCGTATTGGCAGTTTATGTAATTCAACTATTGCAAACGTCATGCCAAAAAGAAATAATAATGAAAAAAGTAAATGACGACAAACAACACGAAGGTTCGGCTTTGGCTTTTTACCGTTAAATTTACCGGCTGATGAATTTGGATCGGGACTGTTTGAGTAACAATCGTTTAGCAGCGAGGTCGGATGGGCAAGCTCAAATTGGTTCCTGCAAGCTAAAAAATAATCCTCTTGGCTCTGACGCGAAGGGAAAGAATAAATAATGAGACTTCATGTATGAAGATTACGCAGCGGTTGTAAATCGTGTTCTTTTTTCGTGTTTTGATGAAAAGATAGAAAGGAGATGCTTGGAGCATTGCGGAGAAACCGTTGTAAGCATCTCGAAATACGGGATAAAACTCCCGATCTTTTTACAAGGATCGGGAAGATAATATTGAAAACTGTAAAATCAGGAAAGAGTCGGAAGTTCAAACCCCTTACGCTGTTTTCGGGAGAAGAGAGCGGCCGCCTGATCGTCGTTGAGGATCTTTTCTTCTTTATTATCCCAATTAATTGTCCGATTGAAGCGACAGGCGATATTCGCCAAATGACAAACGTTCGTTCCTTCAACATTGGACGCGACATCGGAGACGGGGGTTCCGCCTTCTTTAATGCAGCGGATCAGATTTCTCTTGTGTCCTTCAAGAGGTTTGCCGTTGTTCAGAGCGATGAAGTCGTCGTCGGTCAATTCTTTTGCCGCTCCTTCTTCGATTACTTTTCCGGTGATCTTGCCGCGATTGACGAAAAGACGTCCCTTGGTTCCTTCGAAAAGAATACCGTTTTGATTGGGGTCGTCGTTGATTAAAAGTTCTGATCCGTCTTCGAATTTGCAGCTGACTTTATAATGAAGCGGCGTATTGTAAATATCATCGCGGGTCGGATATCCGTCTTTATAAGGAACAAGAAACTGGACATCGGACGGAGTAAAGCTGACCGGTCCGGTTCCGATTTTTTGCCGGTTGAGCGCCCAAAGAGCGCAGTCGATATGATGCGCGCCCCAGTCGGTGATTCTTCCGCCGGAGTATTCGAACCACCAGCGGAACAAGAGATGGGCCCGGCCTTGACCCGCGTTGGAGGCGGAGAAGTATTTGGTGTCGTTGGTCCATCGGTATTCATGAACGGGCGCTTGTCCCTGCCAAACGTTCCAATCGAGCGTTGCCGGAACCGGAGCGGTCGGAATAATTCCCGATTCGCGTCCCTGACCGATATAACAAGTTGTCTTTTTGATCTCGCCAAG
Organism: uncultured Planctomycetaceae bacterium; assembly: GCA_964652875.1. Lineage (GTDB taxonomy): Bacteria > Planctomycetota > Planctomycetia > Pirellulales > Thermoguttaceae > JAUNBG01. The sequence goes on along the minus strand of CAZZEF010000014.1, from coordinate 31,194 downwards.
ATAACCTTTTCGAACGAGCAACGCCGCGGTCATGAATTCCTTTTTCTGGGACCGCTGTTGTGTTCCGACTTGAAAGATCTTTCCGTATTTTTTGACCGCGGCGCGAACGAGCTGATTTTCTTCCAATGTCA
>CAZZEF010000014.1:12372-31053 GCA_964652875.1 uncultured Planctomycetaceae bacterium | reverse complement strand
TGAAATCCTTCTTCGACGGTCAGTGTCAGCGGTTTTTGACAGAAAACGTGTTTTCCGGCCTGCATCGCTTCGATCGCGATTTTGATATGCCAGTGATCCGGAGTACCGATCGAAACCAAATCAATGTCTTTACGGTCGAGTACCTGACGATAATCTTTGTAAGCGTCAAGAATTCGGTTGCCGTTTTTGTCATGATATCCGAAACTTTTACTTTGCAAAAGACGGGACAGACCGTATTTTTCATCAAGATCGCAAATAGCGATAATGTCGGTTATGCTGTTGAATTCCCGGGCATCGCCGGAACCCATCGGTCCGACGCCGATATTGGCCATTCGGAGCCGGTCACTTTTGGATTCCGCCGCAGAAAGTCCGAGATGCGGCATAAAACCCGCGGTCAGAACCGCGCCTGATACCGCCATAAAGTTGCGTCGGGTTGTTTTGTTTGATGTCATGAATTTTCTCCAGATGTTAAAATATTTATTGATTGTTATTATAATACTGTCAGCTTTTTAAATTTTTTGTGTTCAAGCCGGCGATTAAAACTCTCCATTTTATTGAGATGGGACAAAGAAAAACTTTATTGTATCGAAACGGCAAATAAAAATCAAGATCCGTTTATTTTGTCGGTTCGATTCGCAAGTATTCGATTTGCGAATTTCGGTCTTGATTCGGAACATCTGGCCGATTGGACGGTCGGTACAGGTCGTTGGTGAACTGCAACGCGATGATCTGTTCTCCCTTGCCGACGGCAGCCGTTATTGCGATTTCATTTCGCTCAAGGCCATTCAGATGAAATACGCCCGCTTTTTTACCGTTGATCAAAAGATGAATTTCAGGATAAATGTCATCGACCGCCGTTCCTCCGGCCCGAAGTGAAAACTTGTAACGGCCCTCTTTTCCGAAAACGACTTTTTGAGATATTGTTCCGTTGGATCCAAAGGATAAAACATTCGGTTCTTTCCAAACAGGACGATATTTTTTTGAATCGTAATTGAATTTTGTTCCGGCGATTTTCAAACCGCCAAACGGGACTTTGAATTCTATTCCGTTTTTGCGCAGCAGATCGGCGATATAAAAGAGCGGACCGGACGCAGAATATTCGGGGCAGAACCATTTAATATTGTCAAGCCTCCAATTTGTATTAAAAGCGGCGCAGACCGGCGGCAGAAACGGCGAGGCGAACGAGTCAAGATCTTTTGCCGGGATCAGACGGGCGGACCGGAACCAAAAGTTTCGGTCGATTCGCGTTACAGGATCCCATTGATCGTTGTAATAGCATATTTCCAAAAGGGCGGGCGACTTGCGTATAACGACAGGAACTCGTTTTTTACTGAATTTCGGATCCAGTTCGAGAATTCCTGATTCTTTTCCGTCAATTTGAATTCGAACTTTGGAACATTCATTCCAAAGAACCGTTCCGTGCGCGTCGAGTTCAAGATAATAATGATCGGGCGCGGCGGTAATTTCCGTATTCAAAACGACATTGACACTGCTGGTCAGGTATTCTTTGCCGAATTTTGCCTTTGGATTGTTGGCTTTGAATCGGGTAAAAGGAATAGGCGGATATTCATTGATCCGGCTTTCATCAACGATAAAAGGAACGGCGGCGAAATTGGCGATATTTTGAATCGGCGTTTTCCAGCGGAAAGGAAGATCTTTGCGGTCGCCGAGCCAGCGCAGATTCGAAATCGGTCCGTCATAAAAACGGAATGATTCGTTTGACGCGGTTTTGATTTTGTCAATGCCGATTGAGGACGAACCGTTATTGACAGTCCCCTCTGAAAGGAAGGAGACCGGACCGTCGTTTTTCGAAAGTGAAAAACCGGTTGGAAGAATATTTGACCAATTTTTCAAATTGATCGTATCAAGACCGCAAAGAACCGCAGTTTGATTAATGCCCGGTTTAAACGAAATTTTTTCATTGGCGTTGATCAAAACAATTTCAGTATCGCCGGTATTTGAATGAAATTTCAAATTATTGCCGTTCGGATTCGCTTTGATGATGTTCGTCCGGTCGGTATAAACGACGCCGATTCGGTCCAAGGTTTTTTGAACGGCGTTCGATGAATCAATGACGGAAAGCGATTTTTGTTTCGGCCGATTAAACAATTGGCGAACGGCCTGCGCAAGATCCAGCTGAACGGCCGGATTTTCAAGCAGATCCGTTTCGGTCGGAAGCTGCGAAAGAAGAAGATTTTCGTATTTTAAAACGGCCGCGTATTCAAAGCCTTTGGGGCCTCCGATTCGGCAGATCGGTTCAAAACAACCTGCGTCCGGTTTCAAATGAAAAGGTTTCGGACAGGACCAACGTTTGGTCCAGGCATTGTTTTCATAATGAGAAATCGTTCTTGCTTCCAGTTCGATCGGAAGAAAACCGTTCGGGTAATTATCCTGCTCAAGAATAATAATTTTACCGTGTTTTAAAAATTTCGAAAGATTGTCCGCCGGATTGTCGTCCGCTCCAACCTCGAATGACTCTTGATCACTGAAAAGAGCGGACAGTCTGTTTTTACCGATAATCAGACCGTCGAGATCGTCCAGTATTTTTGGGTCAGCAACGGAATTGATCTTGCGGATTTCCGGCTTGTCTCCGAGCATCAGTATTATTTGACTGACGGCCGCTGTTTGGTCTCCGATCAGACCGATTTTTATCATATCAGCGGGTTTGTTCGAATTCGAACGCGGATCCCTCCAAAAATCGGATCTTGTTTTAACGAGCGTGAAGGAACGTTCAATTTTTCCGTCCTTCAAAAAATACCGGTCATGATTCGGAAGAAGCGCGCCGGTTTTGGTCCAGTCGATTTTTCCGATTCCCTGATGCGTTAAAATAAGCCGAACGGTAAATTCTCCATCGGTGACATTGGATAAATCGAGATCGGCGGTTATCATTTTTCGTCCGGCCGGATCAAGCATGACTGAATTTATGTTCTTCTGATAAACATTTTTTCCCTTTTGTTCCAGTCGGATAACGAGATCAAGGTTGCGGACCGCGTCGGTATCGTTGAGTAAATAAAGATCAAGTTTTTTATTCGAGTCCGGTTTACAGAATTTATTCACCGGTTTTAAAACAACGCAAACCGGTTCATAAGCGTCTTTGACCGTCTGATAACGGGGATTGGGAGATCCGTTTACGATCGGCGCAACGCCCGGTTCGGTAATAACCCAGGGACACTGGCCGGAGACGCCTTCCGCCCGGTAAGCGGGGATCTGCATGGCCCAGGTTTTGGCTTTGGCCAGCCCCATTGCCGTTTCAAACGACCCCTGACCGGCCTGATCGCCGAGAACAAGACTGTAATTGCGCGAATCGACATAATGCTGAATATGAAGATATTCTCCAAAATAGAGCGGTTTTTTTCGATCCCATTGATAAAATTCGCGGGGATAACAAGCCAGTTTTTTGCCGTGTCCGATCCACCAGGCGGCCTCAGGCCAATCGAGATCTTCGCAGCCGTCAACTGTTCCGGAAAAATCCTGCGGATAATGAGAATTAACAACATCGGCAACTCCGGACAAAAAGCTTGCGGGACCGGTCTTTAATTCCTCCGTTTTCGATTTTTGAGAAACATTGTCCGTCAGTTTCGGGTCCATGTCGCCGTCGAACAGAATAGGTCGGGTTGGATCAAACCGTTTTGCTTTTGATCCAGCTTGAGCAAGATAATATTCAACGTTTGGTTCGATCTGTTTTCCGCCGCAATGCAGAATTTCATTGCAAAGAGAAAACATACAGAAAGAAGGATTATTGCGGTGTTTTTTTTGAAATTCATGGACGTGAACATCGAAATTTTTCCAAAAAAAGGGATCAGTAATTGCGTAACTCCGGACCCAGCAGAAGAAGCCGGTTTCGAGAATCAGCGGCATACCTGCTTCATCGGCGGTTTCAACAAAAGCTTTCGGCCAGTAATTTGCGTGCAGCCGGACGAAATTGATATTGGCTTCCCGAATTTTTTGGAACGCGGTCAAGGCCAACGACTTCGATTCGCCGTTTTCAAGAACATTGTTCGGATGGGACGCTGTTCCCAGCGCGTGCATTGGAATGCCGTTCAAATAAAAAAGATCCCCTTGGGCGGTGAATTCCCGAAAACCAAATCGTTCCCTTTTGACGAGAATTTTTTGACCGGTGATTCGGTCAATGACAGTTAGTTCAAGATCATAAAGGTAAGGATCGCGCGGCGACCAGTATCTTGGGGTCGTCCAGATCTTTTTCAGATGAAACGATTTTTCCGCCGTATTCAGTTCAAGCCGAACCGGTTCAAAAGCAAGGACGGTTTCCGAACCCCGCCAAGGAACGACCCGAGTCTGTATTTCGAGATCCTTTTTTTCCGTACTCGAATTTTTAAGTTGTCCGTCGATTTGGATCGTTTGATGAGCAACGGAAGTTTGAATGAAAAGATCGGTCAGATCAACGGAATTCCGGATTTCGAAGCGAACCGGTTCCCAAATGCCGATCTTGGAGAATCCTTGAGAACCAACGGGCCACATAACGGAATTGACGAACGCTTCCGCCGGTCGTCCTCCTTTTTTGCTCGGGCCCGGTTTCTCTTTGGCAATTGCCGCGGCCGCGCGGACCCGAACGACAAGCGTTTGAAGCGCACTGTTTGGGGCCGACTCGGTATTATTGCGCGTCTTGTTTTTATTGAACGCTGTATCTGTCCGTTTGTTTTGATCGGAATTTTCGTTTTGAATAGCCGCATCGGTCAGATCAATACGGAACGGTTCCGATCCGCCGGAATATCCTCCGTAAAAACGACCGTCAAGCCAGATCTTGGCGTCGAATTTAACACCGTCGAAACACAAAAAAAGCCGTTCCCCTTTTTGAAGGTGCGGAATCCTGACTTGGGTTCGGTACCAAAATATATCGTCCTGATTTTGAACCATCGAGTAAGCGGGCAAGACGATCTCCTTCCATTGATCCGGAGAAACCGCGGCCAGCTGATCGAAATTTTGAATTGTTTTATCCGAAAGGATCTGCCATTCGGTATTCAGGGCGTTTGGAGATCTCTCCCCCCCTGTCAGCAGAGAAGTAAACAAAAAAATGAAAGAAAACAAAAACGCGGTGACTGCTTGTTTTTTCATGTTGCTTGTCCTGCCTGTCAGACGGAGGCGTTAAAGCCGCTTGTCCGTTTTCATGACGATTAATTTTTTATTGTTTAAATGGTACGGTCTTGTTATTCAAAAATTTTTCGTCGGTTTTTTACGAAAAATTTTTTCGGCTGAAAGATCCAAGAGAAATACTTGAAAAATTTTACTGAAAATTTTACCCAATATTTTATCTCAATTAAACTTGTTTGTCAATAAACAAGCAATCGCGCAAAATGAAAAAGAGTGAGACAGTTTGCGATTTTATACGTTTTTTTATTCGCGGACCGCGCGGTAAATTTATTAATAAACAGACGTCAACAGGGACTATGAAAAACAGTGAAAAAATAAAAATAATAACGAATAGACCAAGGAAAGTGTTCAAAAATTTCCCCCCCCTTTCGAAATGAATCATCTATGTTAAAATTTAATTGAAAATTTTTTGTTTTTCTTAAGGAAATAAGGGAAACACCTTACAGAAACATTTTCAGGAAAACGCTTTATGAATTCCTTTCAAAACGACGGATCAACCGGTTTTCATTCAAGGGAACGTAAAACAAACAGAAGTGCAGCTTCGATATATAAAAAAGGCTGGCTGTTTCTTCCGCTTCTTGTTCTTCTTGCGGCTGTTATCATAGCATATGCCGAAACCGAAAAACCTTCATCACCCGGCAACGCAGAACAGACCATCGCTTCTCCAGATCCTGAACTACCGCATCAAGCAAAACCTCTTCCTGAATCTTTCTCTTCCGACCCTCTTGTTTCACACGCTCGGGAAAAAACGGACAAACCCGAATCTTCACAAAGCAATAACGATATCCCGATGAAGTGGATACCGAATCTTAAAATACTTGCGGGCGCTCCTCCAACTTCGATCAATCTTGACGATGCCATTTCCCAGTTTGTTAAAGACGGTGTTTTTGGCGACCCCAAAACGATTCAGCCAAAAGATCTGAAGGTTTCTGTTGTCTCTGATATAAAAGAAAATATCGTTATTCCGGAATTCGACGGACGCAATCTTATTCTATATTGGCCTGAAAACGGAACAGGCAATACGGATGTCGTTGTTAAAATTTCATCTCCGGATAACAAGCAGGCTTATGTCTCGTTTAAAGCGGAAGTTTGGAAGCCGAATTATTTCCTTATGCTGACCATTGTTATCGGTGGACTGGGGCTTTTTCTTCTCGGGATGAAATATATGTCGGAAGGACTTCAGTCGATTGCCGGAGCCGGTCTTCGCCGAATGATCGCCCTGTTTACCGACAATCGTCTGTTGGCGGTCGGAATAGGTATTCTGACGACAACTCTGGTCCAGTCCAGTTCCGTAACGACCGTTATGGTGATCGGTTTTATTAACAGTCAGCTGATGACCTTGACGCAGGGAATCGGCGTCATAATGGGAACCAATATCGGAACGACAACCACTGGTTGGCTGCTGACGCTCAATGTCGGCGCCTGGGGACTTCCAATTGTCGGAATCAGTGAATTCTTCTTCATGTTTTGCAAAAATGAAAAGATCCGTTTTCTTTCAATGTCGACCTTGGGGCTCGGACTGATCTTTTTCGGTCTGAAAACAATGGAAAGCGGACTGGCCCCGCTCCCAGAGATCCCTGAATTTTCGATCTTTATGAAAACTTTTGCCGCGACGACGCTCTTCGGGGCCTTCAAATGCGTTCTGGTCGGATGCTTGTTGACCATGATGGTTCAATCGTCCGCCGCGACGATCGGAATAACAATGGCGCTGGCCTCCTTGGGCGCTATTGAATTCAGTACCGCCGCCGCGCTTGTTCTCGGCGAAAATATCGGAACGACCATTACCGCCCTTTTGGCGTCCATCGGCGCTTCCGCCAATGCCCGAAGAGCCGCTTACTTTCATTCGATCTTCAATATTATCGGTGTTTGCTGGGTTCTGTCGATCTTCTTTCCGATCCTTTTGCCTCTTGTTGTCCGATTGGCCCAGGTCGAAGGTACCAAAAATATCGCCGCCGGAATTGCGATGACTCACTCCCTTTTCAATATCACCAATACGTTGGTGTTTTTGCCGTTCACGGGAATCATCGCCTCCCTTTTGACCAAATACGTCAAAGGAGCCGGGGACGAGCAAAAGCATAAAACATTTGTTACCAGTTTGGCCATTCAGCATCGCGAAACCCCGATTATCGGTATTGAGCGTTCCCGGATCGAGATCATGAGAATGGCTTCCTCCTGCGAAGAAATTACGGAATGTCTGAAAAAAGCCGATGAAGGAAATTTCTTAAACAGATCTGTTATTGACGAAGCGTTTCATTTGGAAGAAACTCTTGACAAAGTGCAGGATGAAGTGATTGATTTCATCGCAAAATTAATGGCGGAAAATCTGACCAAAGATCTGGCCGCTTCCGCGCGGGAGCAGGTTCGTTTGGCGGAAGAATTCGAAACCATCAGTGATTATTTGATCGGGGTTCTTAAATCAAATCTGAAAATGCAGGAGTCCGGACTGGCGCTTCCTGACGAAATTCATGCCTATCTGGCCGGTCTTCATAAAGACGCCGCTTTGATGATTGCTGAAGTTCGAAAAACTTATTCCGAACGTAAAAGTCCGGTCGTTCTTTTTAACAGTATCGACGAGAAACATCGAAGTTATATTCCGCGGGTCAAGGGAATACGCGGTAAATTCGCTCAAATGATGTTCTCCGAAAAGATCGATCCCGCCGTTATTATTGCCGTTAATTATCAGTTGAACGCGTACCGACGAATTTCCGAACACCTTCTTAATATCGTTGAAGCGATGGTCGCCGCGGCAACAAAGTAAGACCGCGACTGTTTTTGTCTCTTTGAAATTTCGAAGGCGGCCCGAATTTTAGAAGTCGGGCCGATTTTTATATGTCGATTTCATTATTAATTTACCGTTCCAGCGTCATAAGACCAGCCGAATCTCAAAATCAATCGGCGGAAATGTCGGAATATTAAAAATGTGAACTGTATAACAATTTTCCGTAGATATAAGCGGAAAAAGTGCAAAAAGGGGCCGTTGGTTATGAAATTGTTTCGCTGTATGTCTATATGGGTGTTGTTTTTGTTTTTTTCGGGGATCTCTTTCTGTGAAAATCGTTCGTTGTCGACTCCGGTAATTCCCGATGGCCCTGATCTTGTGCCCTACTTTTCGTTTGTAAGCGGTAAAAATCCAAACAATAATATTACGAATGTACAAACTTGGAGTCCGTCTTCAAAAGTACGTCCGGCAGGAAGTGATGGTTTTATTCGAGTTATCGATTCCGAATTTGTCAATGATGCCGGACCGATTCGTTTTTACGGGGTCAATCTTACAAGTCGCGCCAATTTCCCCGAGACTCGGGAGAAAGCCCGATTTCTTGCCCGATCTTTGGCCCGATATGGGATCAATTGTGTACGTCTGCATTTTATGGACGCGTCGGAAATTTGGGGGGGCTGGAAGGTAAAAAAACATCTTGATATTGATCCGCAGCAATTCAAATATCTTGACGGTCTTGTCTATGAGCTTCAGCAAGAGGGGATTTATGTGAATATCAATCTTCATGTTGCCCGTCAACTTACAGAACTTGATGGATTCGAAAACCCCAAAGGACGACCAAGAATGGATAAAGGGGTCGATAATTTTTATCCGGGCATGATTGAAGCGCAAAAGAAGTACGCAAAAGATCTTCTGACCCATGTGAATCCTTATACGGGCAAGGCGTACATTAATGATCCCGGCGTTTCAATGATTGAAATTAACAATGAAAATTCAATGACGGCAAGCTGGTGTTGGGGAGCGTTCGATTTCTTGGCGGATCCCTACCGCAGTGAATTGGTTCGACAATGGAATCAATGGCTTGCTCGAAAATATAAATCGAATGCGGATCTCAAAAAAGCTTGGAATTGCCGCTCGTATCCTGTCTCGAAAGAATTGATCGAAGACGGATCCTTTCCTTGTAAAGTTGTTGATATGTCGAAAAAAGACGGATGGCAATTACAACTTCATAAGAGCGATCAAGTGATTTCGAAGATCATTCCGAATGAAAATGGAAGCAATATTCTTTCACTGAACATTGTAAAAAAAGGAAATGTCCATTGGGCCCCGCAACTTCTCCATCCCGGTCTTTCGTTAAAAAAAGGAATGCCTTATACGCTTAAATTCAAAATTCGCGGAACGAAAGGATTCTCGATTTTATACAGTATCATGCAGGATCAGTCCCCTTGGACCAGTTATGATCGCGGTACTGTTAAGTTGGATGATCAATGGCGGGAAATAGTTATTACCTTTATTGCCCCGGAAAATAAACAGAATATAAGACTTGCTTTTTCCGAGTTGAAAACGGGAATGAACATCGAATTGTCCGATGTTGGTTTTAAATCCGGTGGCTTTATCGGTTTGAGCCCGCATGAATCTCTCGACGAAAAAACGGTCGAGTTGCCCAATGGTAAAAATGCGAATAAAACGGAAAAAAATATTCGTCGTGACGTCTTTGAATTTCTGATCGAAACGGAAAATATCTATTGGCAAACGATGTATAATTATATTAAAAACGATTTGAAAGCCCGGCAGCCAATAAGCGGAACACAATTGCAATATGGAAGTTGGTATGCGCAAGCTCGTCTTGATTATTGCGATATTCATAATTATTGGAATCATCCGGTATTTCCCAATAAATCATGGGATAAAAAAGATTGGTATGTTAACGCAACAGCTTGTTCGAACAATATTGCTTCCCGCAGCGGGCTTACAAGATTGGCCAGTGTACGGGTCCTCGGCAAACCGTTGACAGTAAGTGAATACAATCATCCATTTTGCAATCCTTATTCGTCGGAAGGCTTGCCGCTTGCTCTTTCTTTTGCGGCCTTTCAAAATTGGAACGGTTTTTTCCAATATACATGGAAACATGATACCGACTATGATCCGCAAAAGATCTCGGGTTTTTTCGATCTGGCGGGAAATCAAACCCAACTTGTACATTTACCATTTTGTTATGCAGCTTTTTTGCGCGGTGATGTCAAACCGGCAAATCGTTTTGTTTATGCGCAACAAATCGCCGACAAGGAAGAATCGGATCTCTTTGCCGAAGACAAGCCTGAATATCATAGATCTCTTGACCGCTTAAAACTTGATCCTGTTTTACCCTGGATCGTAAAGTCGGGAATAACACTCAAAGATCTTTCGGGTCTTCAGGGGAAACATGAAATGAAGTCGATTGCCTCTTGGTCTGATCTTCCGCAATCGTTGGGATCTCCGGATCGAAATCAGATCAAGTCGGAAACAGGGGAATTCCGTTTTAATTTTGAGAAAAAAGAGGCCGGTTATATTATCCTGAACACGAAGCGGAGCAAGATGTTTACCGGATTTGTTCGCGGCCGTTCCTTTGATCTTGGCGATGGATTCAATCTTGTTCCGGGTAAAACGCGCCTTGATTGGACAACGGTGTCGCTTGTTGAAGCGACGCCCGGACGATGGCTTGTTGCCGCTACCGGTGTCATGCTTAATACGGGAATGAGTCTGGAATACAGACCCGGATCGACGGTTAAGAGTACATGTTCCGATCAATGGGGGGAGGCGCCTGTTTTGTGTGAAGGAGTTGAGGCTTCCTTGTTTATGCCGTATGCAGCAGAAAAAATTGAGGCCTTTGCCTTGGATCCGAATGGTAATCGCAGTACGAAGCTTGAGGTCATATCAAAGGGATCCGGTTGTGTGATCTCATTTGGACCGAAGTATAAAACGTTATGGTATGAAATTATTGTTCGATGATGGATTTTATGAATTTACTCCGTCAGTATAAAAGAGTAATAAACCAATGGTACCTTACGTTGTTGAAGGTTTTGTTGAATGTATTGACAGAGCAAAATAGATCAAAGTCATGAGCGACCAGAGAAATATTTCCGGATTGAGTGTATATACTGCTTTTATTTTAATATTCCGTGATCTCCGCCGATTGACTGTGTGAATCGGCTGTTTTTTTATGTTATAACGGAAAATTCATGATGGAATCGGTATAAAAGCCCGTCCCCTGTTGGAAGCAAAGGCTTTTGTATTGTTCTTCCTTAAGTTTTTTCAAAAGTCGTAAGGCAATAGGTTTAAAGAATTTGCAGCAAGATTTTTTGGATGGGCCAAAGGAAGAGGAACTTTACGATTGTCAGACATTTCGAATTATATTAGGCATAATTGGCTGCGAACATGATCTTTTTACTATCTGACGGTATATCGGCAAATATTTACGTCCGTTCTCTCAGATCATTTCCGCATTTCGGGCAGACAGGACATTTTGAGGGAATGAAGGAATGGATTTTGAGGCGATCTTTTTAGAAATATATTTTTTGATACCTATAGACATGTATCATTGTATTTTGTACAATAATATTAGAATATAATTCTTTCTGTTCACTGGTAGCATTTGAGAAATTTTTATTTTTTCAGAAAAAATATATTCGTTTTCCAAACCCATTTTAGTCCCTCAAAACGTCGGATGAATCATATTTATTAAGGGTAATATAATGAATGAAAAAGATTTGAAAAAAGCGTATCGTAAATCAAGATTGAAATCATTGTCAGGTAGAATAGGTTCTCGTGTATTAGATATTATTGGCTGCGGGGTAGAAGTTGGGCTTCATTGTCATTTAGGTGGTAATTTTAAAGATTACATTTTTAATGAAAATATGCCGGAGAGAATATCCGCCTTGAAAAAAAATATGGATAAGAAATCTTTGGATGATATTAATATTGCGTTAGAACGAATAAAAAATGCTCCTAACTGGTGGCATGTAACAAATAAAACAAAAAGAACTTATGTCAGGCCGGATCAGGTATTAACTCAGGAAGAAAAAGAAGATAACAAAGTATTTATTGAAAATTTGCCTAAATTTAAAAAACGTTATAAGTTGCCGTTTTATGCTCATTCAATGGAAGTCTTTTCATATCATTGCGGTATAAACTTTTTACCAAAAAAAACTCAAAAATATATTGAGGGTAAAGATATTATTGACGGTGGGGCTTATATTGGTGATTCCGCTTTGATTTATTTTGAACATAATCCTAAAAAAGTATGGTCATTTGATATATCCGAAGAAAATTGTCTTTATTATAATCAAACAATGAAGATGAATAATATACCCAAAGATAAATATGAATTAATCAAGGCGGGGTTAACTGATAAAACATATAAAAGTACGTTTAAAGAAAACGGTGGATTAGGGGCCAATATTTTCGGAGAGATTATTTCTGATTCGCCTGATAATACTAATGCAGATAGCAGTATTCAATTTTATGCGATTGATGATTTTTGTGTGAAAAACAATTTAAACATAGGTTTTATACGGCTTGATATTGAAGGTTTTGAGCCGGATGTTATTAAAGGATCCGTAAATACTATTTTGCAGCAGCGGCCTATATTATGTATTTCCATATATCATAATCCGCGAGAATTTTTTGAATTGAAACCTTACATCGAATCGTTAAATGCCGGTTATAAATTTATGTTTCGCCGACTTTCGTCAATGATGATTCCCAAAATCCCTTATTCACATGACTCATGGTGGCTGCGGCACGCAATAAGTATTAATGAAACTAATTTGATTGCTTATCCGGCGGAACTGGAGGATTAATCCTGTTTGGTAAAAATATGAATCAGGGGCCAAGCAAGACGCTTCTGCTCCTGATTCAACGGCGTAAGTGTTCCGTCCTTAATGTTCCTTTTAAATACAATAATTCCGCCGCTGCGCTCGTTGCAGGTCAAAAGCCATTTGCCGTTCGGATCCGTCGAAAAATAACGAGGAAAAACACCAAATGTACTCTGACTCTGAATCAATTCCGGTTCAGGATTCGATACGGACGGATCTAAAAATTCGTCCAGACGGAAAACGGTGATCGAGTTGTGCCCCCGATTCGAAACGTATAAAACCGGATCCGCTTCCGCGTAAGATAATTCAATTTCCGCCGCCTCGCTGCCAAAACATTCCGATCGATCGCTTGTCAATAGCCGAAAATCGTTCGGAATGCTCGAAACATATCCAAGACAAACGGCCTTCATTTTTTCTGACTCAAACTCCAATCGGATGGAACAGATCGTTGAATTCAACTCGTTCAAAACAAAAAGAATCCGGATCTCTTTGTTATCCTCTGACGGAAGGGGCAGAAATGCCGCATGACGAGGTCCGCAGCCGGGAAATAAACGAAAAAACGGATAATCTGGATCCTCCGAAAAATTCTTCAATTCTTCGTTATATTTCAAAATGTATAAACGGTCGCAGCCAAGGTCAAGAACAAAAAGTCGAAGGTCCGTACCCGTTCGCAAAAAAAAGGCGGAATGAATATGCGATTGCTCCTGCCTTTTTTTATTGGGGCCGCTTCCTTGATATTCTTTAAAAAATATACGATTTCCGATCTTGCCTTCCGAATCGATGTCAAAAACAGAAAGCGATCCGGACGAATAATTCGAAACAGCAAGAAAACAGCGGTCTGGCGAGAGCGCGACATGACAGGCCGTTTTGCCGCCGCTCTTTCGAACGCTTAAAACATGGGGGGGCTCATCGTTATCAAGATGGAAAGCGCAAACATTATCGCCGGTCTCGTTTGACTTGTCAGAAAAATTACTGACGCCGGGATCAAAAACTCCGGTCGCATACAAAATTTTTCTCTGTTCGTCCAACGCGAAAAAGGATGAAGTTTTCATTGGAAAACAAAGGACCGGATCGGAAAGATCACCGCAGTCCGCATCGAAAACGGCGGAATAAATTCCAGCGCTTTGAAGAACATTGTTGTTTTGCATTTCTTCGTTCGGCGGATAAGACTGGGTTCCAAAATAGACTTTATATTTATTGTCGGACATAAAAAATCTCGATTAAATCAGTATAATTTAAAGGATTGTTTAAGAATTATTTTTTTATCTCAACCGGATAATTCCAATGGATCAGATCGTCGCTCCAAGCGATTCCGAGTGAGGTTCCCTGCGGAAAGATCTCCTTTTCCGGTTTTTCACTGGCATGAAAAAAGAGAAGCGCTTTTTTTATTTCAGGAACGTTTCGCAGATCCGCGACGACTCCGGCCGTAATCCGTCCTTGTGCCCAAGGCCAATTTTTTTGACCGAGCGTTATTATTTCACCGGTCGCTTGCCAGTCCAGCAAGTTATCGCTTGTCATCATGCCCATTCCGTTTTCGGGACTGTTCCATAAACGGTATTTTTGGACCGTTTGATCATAAACAATACAAACATTTTCTCCGCACCGGACTGACTTGAGGTATTGCCAATTTTTTAAATCCCGGGATGTCGAAATTGAAACGCCGTTTTGTTTGTAAAAACAGTACCAAAGGCCCGGATCAGACCGGCTCTCCATTAGATAAGGATCGATCATTCGGCCCATTTTTTCAACAGGAACGCCGATTCCTTTGACGTAAAGAAGCTCGGGCGAACTCCAGTTTCGCAGATCTTTTGATCTCATTATGAAAATTCGCGAGTTGGCGTTTCCGTATTTCTCTCCATTCTCTTGGCAGTAAGTCTGACAGCAAAGAACATATTCCCCATTAAAGCGGACAACATTGCCGGGACTGCCGAAGTTTTTCGCAAGATCTTTCGGGGTCAGTTTTTTTATCGGCTCAAAGTGAATCAGATCTTTTGAAACTGTCATTCCGACAAAGGAGTAAGGATGTCCGTTTTCCATTTCGATCAAAGTAAAGAAAAGGTAAAAGGATCCATTTTCAAACCAAACGGCGGGATCGCGAAAACAGCTCTCGTATTTTGTTTTCGTCCGATCTTCGGGAAATACAGACAGAATCGGTGATTTGAAATTTTTTAAATTGAATTCCTGCGCTTGAATGGGAAACGTCAAAAATGTCATTAAAACAGAAAATGAAATGATTATCGGCAAGATAACCGGTCGGATTGTTTTCATTGAAATGATCTCTTTAAAGTGAGGTTGTCGAAATGCGGTGAAAATTATCCTTGGGGAAAATGTCCAATAAAATCGGAAAATCGGACCATGCGGTTATTCGAAATGGCGAAAAAACGAACAAGTCGTTCAGAGGATCCAATTTACCCATTCAATCTGACATTTTCCTTTTCAATATCAACAGAACAGTCGATTTACGAAGTCAATCGACCAAACAATCGGAAAATTTTAAAAATGTTGGCAGTATAAAAATCAAAATTTCATTCGATTCCGAAATGAAACACTGTTTCGGCATAATACACTTGATTGGGAGTAAGCCAGATCTGCGGAAAGGACGGCGTATTCACCGCGTTGGGGTAACCTTGTGTCTCAAAGCAGAGTGTTGAACGTCTCATGACCGGCTGTCCAAACGATTTAAAATTCCCTTTCATTGAACTTCCGGTAAAGAAAACAAGCCCTTTTTGATTGGTTTCTATTTTCATTGTGCGTCCGGACCGCGGATCTTTGACCGAAACGGCTTCGGTTAAATCGGTATCATTTGGACGTTTTAGGATCCAATAGTGAGCATAACCGCCTGTAATCGCCGTTTGCGGATCAGGCCGGTCCTGATCGTCTGCCATTCGTTTGAATTTTCTGAAATCGAAAGGAGTATCCTGAACGGATCTTGTTTCGCCAGTCGGAATAACATTGTCTTTAAAAGGAAGAAAATGGTCCGCGTTGATTCGAATTAAAACGTCCGCCGCGGAATTTTCCGAAAAATCGCCGCCGGATAAATTGAAATACGAATGTTGAGTCAAATCGACCGGTGTCTTGCGGTCGGAGACAGCAAAATACTGACAGATCAAAGAGTTGTCGTCCGTCAAAGAATACCGGACTCGAACATCAAGCGAACCGGGAAAGCCCTGATCGCCGTTTTCGCTTCGTAATGTTAATTCGATCGAATTGGATGGAGAAACAGGAAGCGGGAAAGCGGAAGATCTTTTGAAATTTTCTGAGGCGGATCGGGTAAAAACACGATGATTGAAGCCGATAAAACCGCCATGAAGACAAGTTTTTCTGACCGGTTCATTCATCGGCAGTCGAAATTCTTTTCCGTCCATGACAAAACGGGCGTTTTCAATTCGGTTGGCCACCCGTCCGATAAAACCTCCGAAACAGGGATTGGGGGCTTCGTATTCGGCAAGAGTATCAAAGCCCGCGACGATGTTCTCTATTCGTCCGTTTCGATCCGGAATACAAAGGCGTCGGATTACGGCTCCGTAATTGAGAACCTCCAGTTCCGATCCATTTTTGTTTTTTAGGAAAAAGGAATAAATTTTCTGACCGTCATTGGTTATTCCGAATTCTTTTTGTTTTATGAAAGTCGGCATAATTCATTCCTTGTCTTACTTATTGTCCGCTTTTTTTTGGGACTTGGGGAAATTGTTTTATTCACATAAAATGTAAACATCGATTGCAGTATTTATACTTGTCGAATATTATCAGTCAAAAAGGAGAAGAGAAAATACCTCACACGAAGACGCGGAGAACAGAGGGGACGATACAGTCCGGGATTATACGATTCTCATTGAAATTTCCGTTACTTTCACCGATTGAGCAGTTGAATCGGCTGTTTATAACATCAGAAAGAAAAATCCGAAACAGATCGGCACCTCCTCTTTGTCATTTCGCCGGAAATTTCAAGCGGAATGACAAAGAAGGATACAACGAAAAAAGTTGTATACTGATTCCAAGATGAATTTTCCGTTACAATGCCAGCGGAACAGCCGATTCACGCAGTCAATCGGCTGAAATGACGGAAAATTTAAAATAGAAGCAGTATAAAATTAAAAAAACGCGCCGAGCGAAAGATTAATTTTTCTCTTTATTTTCCTGTTTCGGGAGGGCAATGTCGATAGCCAGTTCACGAAGCTGTTTGGCGTCGACTTCCGCGGGCGCTCCCGACATGAGATCAGACGCCTTGGCTGTTTTCGGGAAGGCGATGCATTCGCGAATATTGTCGACGCCGGTAAAGAGCATAACGAGTCGGTCAAGTCCAAAAGCGAGTCCACCATGCGGCGGAGCGCCAAACTGAAGCGCGTCAAGAAGAAAGCCGAATTGTTCGCGAGCCTGTTCCCGAGTCATGCCGAGCAGGGAGAAGACACTGTTTTGAATTTCGGAGTCATGAATACGGATCGTTCCTCCGCCGACTTCAAACCCGTTGAGGACAAGATCGTAAGCCTGCGCTCTGATTCGGGCCGGATCCGATTGGAGGTATTGAAGATCTTCGGTTAAAGGGGCGGTGAACGGATGGTGTTCAGCGACCCAACGCTTTTCTTCTTCGTCCCAAGCGAACATTGGGAATTTAACGACCCAGCAGAAATTCATTTCTTTGGGATCAATGAGCTTTTGTTCGACCGCCAGACGGCGCCGCAGTCCGTTTAAGACACGGCAGGTCAACGCGAAATCACCGCAGGAGAAGAGGAGCAGGTCATTCGGTTCGGCTTCGAGTTTACAGCCGATGGCTTCCAGCGCGTCCGGAGAGAAGTTTTTGACACTTGATCCGGTCAATTTGCCTTCCGCGTCAATTTTAAACCAAACAAGACCTTTGGCGCCGAACTGTTCGCCGACCCAAGCGGTCAGGGTATCAATATCTTTCCGGCTGTATTTATCGGCGGCGTTTTTGACGTTAATGCCGCGAATGCGTCCTCCGTTATCCGCAACGGCGCGAAAGACTTTGAAATCGACTGTTTTGGCGATTTCGGTAATATCTTTCAGTTCCATTCCGAACCGGAGATCGGGTGCGTCATGACCGAAACGTTCCATTGCTTCATCGTAAGTGATTCGGGGAATCGGAAGAGGAAGTTCACGACCGGTCACTTCCTTCATCAAACGGGCCGCCAGTTCGCTGGCCAGACCGATAATGTCTTCCATATCAATAAAGGACATTTCGACGTCAAGCTGAGTGAATTCCGGTTGACGGTCGGCGCGAAGGTCTTCATCGCGGAAGCATTTGGCAATTTGGAAATAGCGGTCGAAACCGGCAATCATTAAAAGCTGTTTATAAAGCTGAGGGGATTGGGGGAGAGCGTAAAAGGCACCGCGCGAGATTCGGCTTGGTACGAGATAGTCCCGAGCCCCTTCCGGAGTACTTTTACCGAGAATAGGTGTTTCGACTTCAACAAAATCATGATCATCGAAAAAATCGTGAACGGTTTTGGTTATTTTATGCCGGGTCATAAAAACACGTTGGAGATCCGGACGGCGCAGATCCAAAAATCGGTATTTCAAGCGGTTTTCTTCCGACGGAAGATCGGGCGAACTCGGCAGGAACGGAAGAACGCTGCATCGATTGAGGATCTCAAGATTCTGCGCTTCTATTTCGATTTGACCGGTCGGCATTTTCGCGTTTTCCTGGCCTTCGATCCGGCGCGCGACTTTACCGGTGATTCGAACGACGTCTTCATTGCGAAGTGATTTGGCCAAATTGAACTGTTCCTGACCGTTGTTCGGATGAAATACCGTTTGAACGATTCCGTATCGGTCCCGAACGATAATAAAAATAAAACCGCCTATATCGCGGATGTTGTGAACCCAACCGGCAATCGTGACTTGACTGCCTTCATCCGTTAATCTCAATTCTCCGCATCTTTTTGTTCGTAACACGTTAACTTCCTTTGACTTATGAAATTAAACCCAAATGAACCGGTTTTATGATACACCGGTTCTGAAATAAATTTTCTTGTTCCGGCGGCTGAC
>CAZZEF010000014.1:5968-12284 GCA_964652875.1 uncultured Planctomycetaceae bacterium | reverse complement strand
GGGGCTTGTTCTTAATTCATGAAACACAATATTTTAAAGCATAATAAACAAAATGACCAGTCCCGGGAAGCGATTTTTTTTAAATATTTCAATGTGTCCGGGTATTTTTTTACCATTTTTCAAAGTGTGTTGTTTGTTATGCCGATTTTATGATGAATTTTCCGTTATAACATCAAAAGGACAGTCGATTCACGATGTCAATCGGCGGAAATGACGAATATTTTAAAAATAAAAGCAGTTTAAAAATATTATTTTTTTATTAAAAATAAATTCTTATAAGCAGAAAAACGCCAAAATAACAGGGGATACTCATTAATTATTGGGTCTGTTTTTATTAAAAAAAAGAAATATTTCTTAAATTATTGTAAAGTTTTTACTGAAAGCTCTTTTCTGAATTAAAATAGAGTGTTATATTATTTTTTCCTGAAGTGAAATTTCATTTCTATTATTAACAATTTAAGTCAACAGGTTGCAAGAAGAGCCATGCTATTGGATCCATCGGTTATTTTTCCCTGCGTTAATCCGGATATTGTTGTTTTGCCGGAAGTAAACGTTCCTTTGGAACAGCGGAGCCCTGCGGAAATTATTCCTGAAGTCGGCGAACGTTTCGCGGTAATTCCCGAAGTATTTCGACAAAACGATCTTTTTCGCTTTGATTCGATGAATTTTATCAATAATGATTTCGAATACGATGATGATGACGAATTTCATTATGATGATTTTGACGATGATTTCGATGAGGATTTCGAAGAGCTTCCTGACGATGAGTTTGAAGATTTTCCGGATCCTTACGGAGAAGACGAAGAAGACAGTGAAGAAGAGATCCTTCCGGACGACATGGAAGAAGTCGATCCGTTTGACGACGACTTTGACGATCTTGATTCCGATGAAAATACTTTCGTTGACGATGACGCTGAAGATCTCTGACGGACAGCAGTTCAGAAAACCTGAATAAATTTTGTCGAAATTTTATACCAATTTCATAATGGAATTACTGTTATAACGTCAAAAGAACAGTCGATTCACGCGGTCAATCGGCTGAAATGAAGGAAAATTTAAAATAAAAGCAGTATAATAATTGCAGTCGGAGATAAAAATACGTCTCCGACCGCATAAATAATATTTTCTTTTTTTGATCTCGATTCCTTTTGGATCAATCTTTGGGCCGCGCGATCTGTTCAAGAGCGGGAAGTTCTGTATTCCGAAAAAATTTTCTATAATTGTCTGTATTAAAGTTTGGATTGCCGGTAAGAGTCCGTAATCGGCAAAGTATCCGTGTTTGACAGAAATTTGTTTGACGGGCGGCTGTATTCTTGCATGTTTTCCGGATCAGTAAGCGAAAGAAATATTTTTGAATTCCTCTTTTGTGATGATTGATTTTGACTTTTCGTTCTGTTACAATTAAAATTTCAGTGTTTGATTTTATACCGGTTGCAAGATGAATTTTCGTTGTAAGTCAAAAGAACAGTCGATTCACTAAGTCAATCGGCGGAAATAACAGAAAATTGTAAAATACAAGCAGTATAAAAAACAAAGCCGGAAACACGATTTGAAAAAGATGAAGCCGGAACCCGTTTGAGTGAGGCATTAAAAGAAAAGAGGTACTGCTGATGAAAAAGAAGGATCTGCCGATATTAATACTTCTGTTAATGGTTATTTCGACGATCGGACCAAGTGTATTGGGAGCAGATCAGGTCGAAGAGCGGCGGTTGCCGGTGAGTGTTTACCGGGATAAAATGAAGGCCGGCTGGATCGGTCAGATCGCGGGAGTCGTAACCGGAGCGCCGACGGAGTTCAAATGGCGCGACGCGATTGTTCCGGCGGAAAAAGTTCCTGTTTGGAAACCGGAAATGATCAATAACGCTTTTGGTCAGGATGATCTTTATGTCGAAATGACCTTTTTGCGGACCTTGGAACAATACGGACTTGACTGCGATATTCGTCAGGCGGGGATTGATTTTGCCAACAGCCGCTATGATCTTTGGTGCGCCAATCGGGCAGGGCGAAACAATTTGCGGTCGGGAATCGCGCCGCCGGATTCCGGTCATCCGAAATTCAATAAATGTCCCAACGACATTGACTATCAGATCGAAGCGGATTATTCCGGCCTGATTGCGCCGGGCCTTCCGAATCGGGTGATTTTTTTCGGAAATAAATTCGGCCGTCTCATGAATTATTCTGACGGAATTTATGGTGGAATTTTTATGGGCGGAATGTATGCGGAAGCGTTTTTTACCGCGGATGTTCAAAAGCTCATTGCCGCCGGTTTGACCTGTATTCCGGCAGAAAGTCAATACGCGGAAATGGTTCGGGACATGGTTCAATGGCATAAAGAGAATCCGAACGACTGGGAGTATTCCTGGAAGAAAGCGCAAAAGAAATATCGGGAAACCCCCGAATATCAAAAATGCTCCAACGGAGGAATCGATGTAAAAATAAACGGGGCTTATGTACTGCTTGGACTCCTTTACGGCAACGGCGATTTTCAGAAAACAATTGAGATATCGTTGCGAGGCGGTCAGGATTCCGACTGCAATCCGTCGAGTTCGGCGGGCGTTCTTTTTACAACAGTCGGTTTTTCAAAATTGCCGGATCAGTATTCGAAAGCACTGGATAACAACACGATCTTTTCATACACTTCATATAATTTTCCTAAATTGCTTGATGTTTGCGAAAAGTTGGCCCGTCAGTGTATTTTGGCCGAAGGCGGACGTATCGAGAAAAACGTCCGCGGAGAAGAGGTCTTTGTCATTCCGGTCAAAAAAGTGAATCCGCTTCCGTTGGAATTGAGCTGGGCGCCCGGTCCGATCGCAGAGAGCCGGTTTACGGATGAAGAAATGAAAAAGATCGAACAGTCTTATGATTTTTTTGGTCTTGCCCGGCTTCAGGAAGGATTGGACAAATATTTTTCGGGTTGGAAAGTATCTCAGTGCGGGCCGGACATGGATCCTTGTGTAAGTTGCGAAAACGGTAAAAAGGAACTTAAAATTCATCCTCTTAAAAAAGATGTTCCTTGTATTTTGACCAAAACGGTGAATATTCCTGCCGGTAAAAAAGCGGCGCTCAATATGTCGGTGAAAAGTCATGATCCCAAAAAAATCGACTGGCGGCTTATTGTCCGCGTTGACGGTCAGGAGATCTTTAATTCACTCGTTGGAATCAGTAAATTCAACGAAGCCTGGAATCCGATTGCAATTGATTTGAGCCGGTATGCGGGCCAAACGGTCAAAATCGAAGTATTAAATCAGCCCAACGGCTGGTATTGTGAAGCGGGATATTGGAATAAACTGGAAATTGTTTGGTAATATGCGTTATTTATGTCGGTTTCATGATAAAATTTCCGTTTCAATATCAAGAGAAAGTGTATTTGCGCGGTCGATTGACGCGGTAACGGAAAAATTAAAATACAAGCAGTATAATTAAAATACAAGCAGTATAAAAAGTGTAATTCGGCAGAAAACAAGCATTGATAACATAATAAAAGGAGCAATAGAGATGACCAGCAAGTATTCACGAAGAACATTTATGGCGGCCGGCGGTCTCGGTGTCGGAGCGGTGCTGAGCGGATCGGTTTTTGCGGGAGATCAGAAAAACAAGAGCGGTTTGAACAAAATCGGCGGTTTTGATCAGACGAAAACATCGGTTGATCCGAACGCTCAATGGCAGCCGTTTACGGACCGCAAGATCAAGGTTGGTCTGGTCGGATACGGATTTTGCAAATTTTCGACGCAGTTCTCTTTTCAAAGTCATCCGAACGTCGAAGTCGCGGCGGTCAGTGATCTTTTTCCGGATCGTTGCGATGAACTTGCCAAGGCGGTCAAGTGCTCGAAAAAATATTCGTCCTTGGAAGAAATGTTGAAAGACGATTCCATTGAGGCGATCTTTTTGGCAACGGACGCGCCGAGTCACGCGAAGCAGGCGATTGATGTTCTTAATCACGGCAAGCATGTCTGTCACGCGGTGCCGGCGATTTACGGTAATATTGAAGACGCGGACCGCCTTTACGAGTGTGTCCGAAAACATAAGGATCTTGTTTACGCAATGTTTGAAACGTCCTGTTTTCATTCGGATATTTACGCGATGGAGCAGATCTACGAACAAGGGGGATTCGGCCGTTTGATCTATTCAGAAGGAGAATACTGTCATACCAAAAAGCCCGGATCTCCCGCTTATCCTTCTTATAAAGACTGGCGGATGAGCCGATGTCCAATTTGGTATCCGACACACGCGACCGCTTATTATGTCGGCGTTACGCATAAGTATTTTATTGACGTTTCCTGCAAGGGGGTTCGTCAGTATGTTGATACCGGCATGGACAATCCGAAATTTCGCGGTGAAATCGGACTGTTTCGAACACCGGAAGACGGTTTGTCCCGAATGATGGTTTGCAGCGCTTACGGACGTTATTTGGAAGCGGGCCGGGTTCGCGGAGAGATCGGCGGTTATGACGGAACGTTTATTGACGACCCGAAACAGGCTTATACCGGAACCGATGAAGGACGAAAAATCGTCAATAAGATCGGCAATCATCTTTTGAAATACAAACTTCCGCCCGGAGTTGAACCCGGCTCACACGGAGGGTCACACGGTTATCTTTGTGACGATTTCGTGAACGCCATTCTGCGCGGAAAAAGGGCCAAAGTCGATATCGGAGACGCGCTCAATATGTCCGTGCCCGGATATTACGCTCATCTGTCCGCTCAAAAGGATGGCGAAACACTGAAAATTCCGCATTATGAAAATTTATAAAGTCCGACAGATCTTCCGTTGACGGTGATGTACCGATTTTATCGCCTATTGTCCGTTGAAGCGCACAAGGAAAGAGCCGGTTTCCGTAATCCGTCCGCGGAAAGGCGGATATTTATAAGGAATATGATATAAAACAGGTATTATACTGCTTTTATTTTAAATATTTCGTCATCTCCGCTGATTGACTTCATGTTCCCAACTGTTCCTGATGTTGAGCGGGAGAAGCGGGCGGCAGTCAAGATCAGAGAGCCGCTTAACAGACCGATCCTATTTCTTGTTCTTTATAATGCAAAATAATAGTCGGGTCACGTAATCAATCGGCGGAAAATTCAAACGGGAGCAGAACAAAGATCAGACACAGACAAGAGGATACAGAGCATGAATAATAACAGAATAGGCATTAATCTTCTTCTTTGGACCGATTGTCCAGATGAGCGGACGGTACCGATTATTGAAAAGGTTAAAGAATTTGGTTTCGGTTTTGTTGAACTGTCCATTTACGATCAGTCGGAAAAAACGGCGGAGTTTCTTGGAAAAAAATTTGACGAGTTGGGATTGAAGCGCACTTCCGTATCGACCTGCGCCGACGACGAGAGTCTGATCTCTCCGGACGCGTCAGTCCGTCGCCGCGGAATAGAGGTATTAAGGCGGAAACTGGATCGGGCGGCCGCGATGGGCTGTTCCGTTTTGGCTGGTCCGCTTCATAGTCCGCTTGGTCGTTTTTCCGGATCGCCGCCAACGGAGGATGAATATAAATTCGGAGCGGACGCGATGCGGGAAGCGGCGGAACACGCGGAAAAAGCAGGCGTTAAACTGGCGATGGAAGCGGTCAACCGTTTTGAATGCTATTTGATTAACTGCATGGATCAGGCGGCGAAATATGTTCGAATGGTCAATCATCCTTTTTGCGGACTGATGTATGACACATTTCACGCGAATATAGAAGAAAAATCAATTCGGAACGCGCTTTTGTCGGTCAAGGATCTTTTGATTCATTTTCATGTTTCCGAAAATGACCGCAGTACTCCCGGGGAAGGCTTGGTGAACTGGACTGAAACATTTGACTCAATGAAGGAAGCGAGCTATTCCGGTCCGATTATTATTGAAGCATTTGGATCCGCGCTGCCGAATTTGGCCGCGGCGACGAGAATATGGCGGAAAATGTATTTGTCAGAAGACAAACTTGCCGCTGACGGGCTCCGTTTTATAACTGATCAGCTCGTCAAGCGCGAAATGTCGATCCATTCCTGATCCTGACTTTGTTTGGAAGAAGTCGTATTTGTTTTATCGATGACTGATGTATTATGCAGAAAATAATCTTTTGAGAAACTCAAAAGATTATTTTTTCCGAAAGTGACATTGCGTCCGGCGCATTCGGACAGAAATTCAGCTGTCTGTTAAGTTTCTGCGGACGCAATCGAAAAAGTCGTTTTTGATAAATACTGAAGATCAAATGATCGAAATGATCGAAACGGTCAAAATGATCAAACGGTCAAAATGATCAAACGGTCAAAAATGATCAAACGGTCAAAATGATCAAACGGTCAAAATGATCAAACGGTCAAAA
>CAZZEF010000014.1:964-5868 GCA_964652875.1 uncultured Planctomycetaceae bacterium | reverse complement strand
AAAATGATCAAACGGTCAAAATGATCAAACGGTCAAAATGATCAAACGGTCAAAAATGATCAAGACGAAAGTCAAATGGAAGCGCAAGTGAAATTTTATGCTTGATAAAAATAGTTATTACTTGCCTGTCGGGGAAAATGAATTTAATTGGGGATTGTATCTTACAATCGCGGGATACAGTAAAGTTCTTCCTTACGAAAATTTTCCCAATAAAAATCATCCGGCGGTCTATCAGTTCCAAAGCGCGGAAGGGCGCATACTTTCGGAATATCAAATTATTCTTATTATCGGGGGCGAAGGATCGTTTTCGTCAGGAAGTTTTATTGACGCGAGGGTCTCTCAAGGAGACGTGATCATGCTTTTTCCAGGAGTCTGGCATACATATTCGCCGAGCCGGAAATTGGGTTGGGAAGATTACTGGGTCGGTCTGAACGGATCCTGGCTCACCGCGATTTGTAAACGTAATTTATTCACTCCGGAGAAACCGCTTTTTCATCTGGATGAAAGCAGTTTTATCCAGATGAAAAACACTTTTGCTGAACTTTTTGATTCGGTCAAAAAAAACAGCGCGGTTAATTCGCCGGATTATATTGTTTCAACAATGAAAATTCTTACCTTGCTGAACAAGGAGTCGAAAGTTCAGATCCCCTCATTTGTAAACGGCAAGGAAAAAATTGTTCAGGAAGCGGTTCGCGTAATTTGGCAATGGAGTTACCGCCGTCTTACTGTTGAGGATATTGCCCGATCGGTTCAGATCAACCGAAGGACACTGGAGCGTTATTTCAGAGATGTATTGGGGGCATCTGTTCATGACGAGATCATTCGCTGTCGTCTTGTCAGGGCGCAGCAGCTTTTAAAAAATACACAAGTCCCGGTTCAGCAAATTGCGGGCATGACCGGTTTTTCTTCTTATCAGCAGATGTGTTTTCATTTCGCCAGGCTTCTGAACAGCACTCCCAAAAATATACGCGGTATAAAATAAAAAAGAGATCCGTTTGGGCAGGCCGCAAGAGTGAGTAAATGAAATTCTGGACAGTACTCCTTGTATTTCAAAAGTATAAGAATGAGAAAATCTTGTAAAACGGCCTTCAATACTTGTCGCAAAATCTTATGATATTCCCTGAAAATAGGATAAGTATTGTATAATAATTAATTTGTGCAATGAATCTTTTTTCATAATAAACAGATTGCTTATTAAGAATGATTACTGAATACAACTTCATATGATCTCTTTTTTTACGGTATAATAGTTTATTATCATCAGAGACCGGGTCCGTAATTTTTTATTGTGTCAAATAAAAGATCATGCTGTTATTCGTTTCATCATTCCCGGGAATAAATGTCGCAAATTCTTTATATTAAATAGTTGAAAAAATGAAGAGGGAAGAATATACTTTTGTTATTGACTTCGAATTTTTATAATAATTGGAAGAAAATCAAAATTTAATTGTCTATTCGATATTATTGTTGGTTTGCCAATATTTGCAAATTTTTGAATTTCATAAATATTTAAGCTTTTTATACCGCTTTTATTTTTAATTTTCCGTCATCACCGCCGATGGACTGCGTGAATCGGCTGTTCTTTTGACGTTATAACGGAAAATTTATGATGGAATCGGTATAAATGAAGGTCATTAATTTTTACAATGAGGGTTAAAAATGAAAAGTTCAAAGTTATCATTTATCAAAAAGAATTGGGGCTTGACACAATTTAGGGGCTTTACTCTTGTTGAACTGTTGGTCGTGATTGCGATTATTGGCATTTTAATCGGGTTGCTTTTGCCGGCGGTTCAAGCGGCCCGGGAAGCGGCCCGGCGAATGGAATGCACCAATAAATTGAAACAGCTGGGTCTGGCGGTTCAAAATTATCATGACGCGACTCAAATGCTGCCTTCGGCCCGGGCCAGTTTTTATTATAGTTTTCCTGACGTTGTTGCTTCTGTTCAAGGAACAGTGGAAAATTGGGGAACAACTTTCATTATTCTGCCTTATATGGAACAGCAGGCTCTTTATAATACTGTTCTTCAAACCATCAAAACGACAACAAACGCGTCGGCTCGACAGAATCCGAATATATCGATGCCCAGTAATATTAAAGTCGACGCTTTTTATTGTCCTTCCGATTCCGAGTCGGTTGGCTCGTTTTCAACAACTCCGGACAAGCCGAAATGCAGTTATTTAACCTGCCGCGGCGATACGTTTCAAAGAAACGATTTTATCGGATCGTTAATCGGAAACCCGACTAATACGTCTCTGTATATGGCCGGAGCGGATCGCGCGGGATTTTGGCCTTGGTACTGGAAAGGACTTGAATCGATCATCGACGGAACTTCCAATACACTTGCCTGGAGCGAGACGGTTACCAGTAAAAGTCCTGATGACAATCGAGTCAAAGCGGGAATGGTCTATTTGGAAGGCTGGGGATTTTCTACCGGACCGGAACAGTGTTTTAACGCCATTGATACGCAAAATTCAGCTTTTTATAAATCGACCCTGACAAAAAGTTCTTATAAAGGCGCCTGGCTTGGCGAAGGACGATGCGGAGCGGCCGGATTTACAACCGTCATGCCTCCGAACAACGCGTCGGCAGACTTTTCAAAAGGGCTTGACGCGTCTCTTTATATAATGACGCCGAGCAGTAACCATTCGGGCGGGGTCAACGTTGCCTATTTTGACGGATCCGTTCGTTTTATTTCTGAAACGATTGATACGAAAGAGCGAAAGAATTGTCACCCGGTTCCCAATAAAGGAGCGAGTGTTTACGGTGTTTGGGGAGCGATGGGGTCGGCCAACGGCGGTGAAACCTATAATTTCTGATTTCGCTTTGGGGATCAGGGATTTTATTGTTGACCGTATAAACTATTGAATAACAAAAAAACTGACGTATAATAAAAAGGTGATCAGGCGTTGTTATGAAAAAAAGTATTTTGGACAAAACATTTTTGGGTTATTGTCTGATGATAATGGCCGTTGCGGTTTTGATGACGTCTTGCGGTGAAAAAAAACCGGAAGGGCTTCCCGATTTATATCCTTGTAAAATAAAGGTTGTTCAGGAAGGGGCTCCTTTGTCCGGCGCGATTCTGTATCTTAAAGGGTCGTCATCCGAATTTCCTTCGTCGGGTACAACCGATCAAGAGGGAATCGCGGAGATCTTTACAATGGGGAAGTATTCGGGCGCTCCGGCGGGAGAATTTACGGTTACCCTCGAAAAAAGGATTTCTGATCCGGAAAAAGTGGAACCGAAAGTCGAAGCCGGTGTTTTGGTGTATCCGAACGCCAAACTTTATTCGCTCCTTGATCTGAATCTTCGTGACGAAAAGAAATCGCCGCATAAAATAACGGTCGAAAAAAAGAGCAATCGCTTTGATATTGATGCCGGTAAAAAAGTAAAGATCTTTTTGGGGAATACCGGGGACCCGCATTAAAATTTTTCGCAGGATCAAAAGATAGATCTTGATCTCCGTTTTTGACTTGGGGACTGCTGGGATCATTGTTAAAATAATATCCGAGGGCTTTCAGAAGCGGACAAAGAGATCCCGGTTTTATGACGGATTTTTCGTTTCAACGCGCCAGCCATCAGCGCGCCAGCCAGTTGAGTCAGGAACTCACTAACCAGTTGAGTCAGGAACTCAGTTGGCGCAAATAACGATAGATCAAATGATAACATTGAAGCTTTGAAATATACCGGTTCCATCATGAATTTTCCGGAACGAAGCCGAAAAACCTTCCGATTTACGAAGGCAGTTGGCAGAGAGGACGGGAAATTTCAAATGTCAACAGTATAATATTAATTAATAAAAAAGAACATCATCAATGAAAATACCGAAATTGCGTTGGGTTATTTGTTTTCTGTTGTTTACAGCGACCATGTTTTGCTTTCTTGACCGGCTTGTTCTTTCGATGATTGCCGATAAGATCAAAGAATTTTTAAAACTATCCGATATTGGATACGCGAACGTGACAACACCGATGCTGTTCAGTTATGCGCTGATGTTCCTGATCGGCGGACGCCTTTTGGATAAATTGGGCACCCGTTGGGGACTCGGCATTTCCGTTGCGTTTTGGAGTTTGGCCAGCGCGGCTCATGGATTGATTCAGTCGCCGTTTCAGCTCGGTTTGGCTCGATTTTGTTTGGGGGCTGGCGAAGGGGCCTGCTTTCCCGGCGCGGCCAAAGCGGTTGCGGAATGGTTTCCGAAGAAGGAAAGAGCTTTCGCAACAGGCATCGCAATAGGGGGCGTCAGTCTCGGCTGTGTTTTCGCTCCCTGGTTTACGCATTGGTGTTTGATCAATTTCTCCTGGCGCGCCGCTTTTTTGGTTACCGGTTTGCTTGGGGCCGGATGGCTTGTTTTCTGGTTCATGATCTATCAGCGGCCGGAACAGTCCCAATGGATCACACAAAAAGAAAAAGATTATATTTTATCTGATGCCGAAAATTCATCAGATCAGGTTTCTTTAAATCAGATACAGGATGCAGCCGAGTTTCAGGATCCAACAGAGGGGGAACAAACCTCGAAAAAAATCCTGTCTGAAAACAGGTCATCGAAACAGTCGGCAGTTGACGCGGTCCGATCGGCGGAAGAGGCCCCGAAGGAATCGCTTTGGAGTCTGTTTCGGCGCAAGGACGTGATCGGGCTTTCTTTGGCGCGAGTCTTGTTTGATCCGGTTTTTTGGATTTATATGATTTGGATCCCGCTTTATTTGAAAGAGGAACGGGGCGTTTCTGACGCGGAGATCAAGAGTTTGGTCTGGATCCCTTATCTTGCGCTTGGTGTTTCCAATATTGTCGGAGGATTCGCGTCCGATCTTTTGGTGAAATGGGGCGTCCGTCCGATCAAGGCACGAAAAGGGATCATGATTGCCGCCGCACTTTTGACAACAGCCTCCGGATTCGCCGCTTTCGCGTC
>CAZZEF010000014.1:0-947 GCA_964652875.1 uncultured Planctomycetaceae bacterium | reverse complement strand
ACTCCGCTTTTGGCTGTTTTAATGATGGCCGCTCTCATGTTCGCGCACGGGTTCTGGATTACCAATTATGTGACACTCATAACCGATCGTTTTCCCCGTCATTCCGTTGGAACTGTTATGGGGATAACCGGAATGCTGGGAACGTTTAGCGGGATGTGCGCCAATACAATGGTCGGATTTATTGCCCAGCATTTTTCGTATACGTCCGTTTGGATCGCTTCTGGATGTCTTTATCCGCTGGCAATGGCGGCCATTCTGCTAACGGTTCGTCAGAATTCGGAAATAGAGGCGCATTGGCCCGCAATCAATGAAAAAAACAATCGAATGAATAATAAAAAATCCGCTTGAGACGATTTCTGTCAAAAGACTTGTCATAACGGAAGCGTTTTTTTGCGGGAATCGGTTTTGAGATGTTCGGGGTATTTGACGGAATTGTGTTATCGGCTCCATTATGAATTTTTTGTTTTACCGTCAAAAGAGCAGTCAGGTCATAATGTTAATTGGGCGCAATTGCGCTAATTTAAAATAAGGACAGTAAAAAGCTTGACAAGATCAACAGTGTGTCAGAAAAAGAACTGTTGAGTGATGATGTTGTTTAAGTCTGAATTAATGGTTGATCGGAATCTCAAGAGTAAAAAGCTTGACAAGATCAACAGTGTGTCAGAAAAAGAATTGTTGAGCGATGATGTTGTTTAAGTCTGAATTAATGGTTGATCGGAATCTCAAGGCATGATATAATACAGAAAGCGAACTAAAAATTAAAACGCAAGGCGAAAGACAGAACATAATATTAAGATAAGACAACGGATAATATTTATATATTGTTTTTATTTAAATTTTCCGTCATTTCCGCCGATTGACTGCGTGAATCGGTTGTTCTTTTGACGTTATAACGGAAAATTCATCATGGAAACAGTATAGGTCAAAAAATAAAATTGTAAGAAAGT
>CAZZEF010000013.1:16431-45105 GCA_964652875.1 uncultured Planctomycetaceae bacterium | reverse complement strand
TTCGACCACTCTGCCACCTCTCCGACTGTGAAAATAAATTATAATCAAATTTTTCGTCTTGACAAGTGGGTGTTCCTTTTTCCTCAAAAATTTTTTCTTCTCTTTCATCTCATACTTCGTAACCTGTTTGTATCTCTTTAGATATAAAATAATATAATTCATATCTATATGACGCCGTCAACCAATGGAACCTCTCTTCTCAATTCGTCAACAAGCTCTGAAAAAGGTGCGTCCTGAGGAAAAGCAGGCTTATATCCATTTTCCGTAACAAATCGAAATGACGCGTCAAATCGGGCCCAATGATCCGGAATGTACCCTTTGTAAAAAGACCAAAAATAAGGCTCATGCGTCATTATACTCATTAACTCGCCCGTATTCTTATTCAACATCGACTCCTTAAGAAGCTTCGTCAGCCGCGCCGGTGTGTTCTCCAATACGTTACAACATACCTCTCCTCCAGCAAATAAAAGACCATGCTTGAAATCATACCAGGCATCGTTTTTACTCAAATAATACAACGCCTCTCCAGGTACTTGATATTTGTCCAAAAAACCAGGCATCGATAAGGCCCATAAACCATTGCAGAAAACCTTTGTTCCCCGTCGGACAAACAACGAAAGCATCTCGCGGTCAATCGCCCCCCAATGAAGACAGGTCGTCGGCGCTAACGATCCTTCTCCCGCAATTCGCACGATCTCGTTCTGAATTAAATCAATATCCGCCGCAAGCTGCTCCCTGCTCATCGTTAAAAATGACCGGTCCGGAAACTCCTCCCTCGCGTGAAACGCCATTTGAAGCCAGTCCGCGTTGTCCCGCCACTCCGATCGGTAACGGTTCGAAAAATCCGATAAACAAAAGTCCTTTTCCGGCGTCCGATAAAACATGTTCAACATGAATTTAACACCATACTGCCGATGAAATTCTCGAAGCCGACCCATATATTCCGAATCAAAAAGACTTTTTAAATTTTTCGATTGTATGTCTCTTAAACAGTAGATGTTGTCATCAATAAAACATCGAAATCGACGGTATGAATTTTTTAACCAAATAACTCTGCTTCGCGTTGACTCCAAAATCCGTCCTGTCGAATCAAGCAGCGTTACAATCAGATTTGTTAAACGATCCGTCAATAAAACATCGGCCAAAAAGGTTCTTCCAGAGATCTTAACAGGGATCGTTTTCGAAGGTTCCTTGCTGTCAGTAATTTTTATTTGAAAACCATTCTCCGCATCTACAGTGCCCCGAATTTCAATTTTTAATTTTTCTGCCTTCTGATTTTTATAAAGGACTTCTTTTAAAGGAAATCCACTTCTTTGATGAATTACGGCTCCATCAAAAGGAGATTCCAAATGAATCCTTTTTTGAACGGAAGCGGAAAAGACAGGACAAGACATTAAAGAAATCCCCGTCGCTGAAATCAAATTTTTCACAAACTGCCGTCTCTTCATTTATTCGTTTTCCTTCCGTTCAAAAAAGATCCTGTTTGTTTATTCTTTTATTATTAATTCACTTTTGAAACAACTCGAAAATCTGTCATAAACAGAAGATGTTATTCCAGCAGCCGGTAATAATATAACAAAAAATAATGATAAAAACAATATTTACCAGTAAAAAGAAAAAATTAAGCAGTCCGGCCATGCTGTATCGTTTCCATAAATTTTCCATCTTACGTCAAAAGATCAGCGTATCGCAAGTCTATCGGTAAAATTAAAAATAACAGTCGTGTATCAGATACAAAAAAGATCTGACCTGTCAAATTTTGAATATCGAAAAACATTCAACAGAATATCCCGGCCCATTCAATATTTTAAAATACACAATATATAATAAATTTAACGGATTTAAAAATTAAAAAACTTAACCAATAAAAATCAATAACAGCGACATTTCTGAACACTTTAACTTTAAGAGTTTTAATTGATCTGGCAGATTTTATTGTCATAACGTAACTGACAAAATTTCTGTATAGTCAAGTTCTAAATAATCGATAACCTCTTTGAATCAT
This sequence comes from uncultured Planctomycetaceae bacterium, assembly GCA_964652875.1. Taxonomy (GTDB): domain Bacteria; phylum Planctomycetota; class Planctomycetia; order Pirellulales; family Thermoguttaceae; genus JAUNBG01. Next base: position 43,100 of record CAZZEF010000013.1, on the reverse strand, counting down.
TAAAATTACACCTTGTATGAAAAAGTATTACACCGGGGGTGCAAACGAATCGAAAAGCAAAGGAAGTGCTTTTAAAGAGGACAAGAATGTCTTTACGAAAAAAAGAAGAAGTTAAAAAAAGATCAACACAAAGATCTCGCGGCGGCAAACATCAGACTCTGTTAAGATTTCTTTTAGCGGCAGGAATACTATGCGGGACCGGATCGATTTTTTCTCCCGTAAACGCACAGGAGAATTTTGAGATCAGCGTTGGATCTGTCGCGGATTGGAACAATCTTTCGGAGACATCGATATCCGGCAACACGATTAAAATTACATCCGATCTGCAGGGAGATCTTAATACATTGAAGTTTATGCCTCCCACTTCATTTTGTATAACAGGAGATTCGGGCCGAACTCTCGACAAACAGGAAACCGGTCAATTTTTTGTAATGCCGGTAGAAATAGGCGAAAAAAAATTATCAATATCCGGTCAGAATATAACGTTCAAAAACGCAGTCGCGTCAAGTTATTTTGATTATAAAGGCGGAGCGATTTACGCATACGGTGATATTTTTTTATCGGATACATCGTTTACCTTTTCCAATTGTAAAGTAAGTGACGTTTTTCATGTTATTGTCCGAACTTATGAAGGAGGGGCAATATACGCCAAGAAGGCGGTCAATGTTTCCGGCACGAACATATTTACAGGCAATACAGTTTCAGGCACGCGCTGCGATTCAGTAGGGGGCGCGATTTCGGCGGGAGGATCGGTCACGATTGACGGAACGGAAGTCTTCACCAATAATTCCGTGTCGGGAAGCACCGCGAAAGGAGGAGCGATCTACTCTGACAGAAGTCTTTCGATAACCGGATCAGCGGAATTCCAAAACAATATGGCTAAAGGAGTACACACAACCGGATCAGTCGATGATGCTTATGGGGGCGCAATTTACGCGAGTAATGATATCACGATCAATGGATCAGCGATTAATTTTTCCGGAAATACAGTTGATGGAGGAACGTCAGGCGCGAAAGGGGGCGCGGTTGGTGTTGGAGGCAATTTACTGACAATCAATGGAAATTACAATTTTATTAACAACAGTACACGAAGTCACAATACCGCGGGCGCTGAAACAGGATACGGCGGCGCGATCTGGTCCGAGAAAGAAATTTCAATAAACGGTACAGGAACATTTTCGGGCAACTCTGTTAAAAACGGCAACGAAGCTTATGGGGGAGCTGTTTACGCTGGAAGCAAGATGTCAATTTCCGGAACAAATGTTTTTTCCGGTAATAATGTTACCGCGTCGAAAGGGAGCGGACTCATTCAAAATCAATACGCCCTTGGAGGAGCCATTTATGCCAACGGCGCATTGACAATTACTGGATCGAATACATTTATTGACAACTCTGCGGTCAGTTATAAAACGGCTTGGGGGGGAGCGATCTATTCTGACAAAAATGACATTACATTTTCCGGAAACGGATCATCCGCCTGGTTTGCGAACAATACCGCTAATGGAACCGCCAATGACATTTTTATAAGGCAAGGCCATTCAGTATCTATTCAGGATGCAGGCAATTATTATTTCGGAAGCGGAATACAAACAAATTCCTGGCTTACCCGACATGGAAAATTAGCAATTTCGGGCAACGCGTCGGTTACTTTTGGATCCGGCTCCAAAAACAGCTTGGCCGGGGGAATATCTCTTTCAGGATCAGATTTAAAAATCGTCCTGAACGAGGGAAACAGATCGTCCGGAACCAATCCGGAAAGTTATAACTATTCAAATGAAAACAAAGCGACTCTTGTTTCAGGAGGATTAACAGCGGATTCAAATTCCGTCCTTGCTTTTGACATTGCCAGACTCGGATCAGGAACTTACCTGGTCACGAAATCCAACTGGTCCGAATCGGCAAATGTTATGAAATCGGTTTCCGATTATTACCAATCCTTTGAAAGTTCCATCGTCTCGACCAAAAACAATACCTATGTTACGGTTTCCAACGCGGTTGAATGGAAAGCGCTGCGATACAATAAAAATGGTTCTTTGTCTGCTGGAGAAGATACGCTTGCCGCCGTCTTAAAAAAATACGACAATTTGACCAGCGGAGATCTCGTTGTTCTTTCCGATAACATCGCGGAAACCGGCTATTCTCTAATTAATCCCGGAATTGATCTGACTGTTAAATCGGATCAGGAAAATTCTGTTCGAACAATTGACGGATCGGAAATAAATAATTTCAGTCTGTTATGTTACGGGAACTCGGCAACAGTCAATAATTTAACACTGACCGATCTTGAAATATCGGGGATAAACACAAGTTGGGGAGCGATCTCCACTAACGGGACTCTTAATGCTCATTTGGACAATACTCTTTTTATCAACAACAGTTACGGATTGCGGGGAAACAGCGGTCCGACCAATATATCAATCGACGGAACGGCTCAATTTAAAAATAACAGTCTGTCTGATATTTCCGCAAATACCGTTCAGCTGGGAAAGAGTTCTTCAAAGAGCGATTTTTATTTTGATTCAGGAATAGAAGCAACAAACAGTTTAAGCGCCGTAAATACACAGGCCATTTTTAATTCGGGATCAAAAACCAATGCGGGCAATACATTAAATCTTCAAGGAAACGCCGATTTAACATTTATTATGAATGGCGCCAATGTCGTCAGTGATTACAGTGTTAATTTTGAGGAAGGAGCAACCTCTTTAACAGCAAAAAGTGTATCTTCAACAGGACAAGGAAATTCATTGACTTTTGTTGTAACCGGCGCCTATACAACAGCCAATCATGAACTCCTTGCCGCCGCGGGCGATTTTTCCAATGTTTCCGATTGTATTTACGCGCAGTTGTTAAGTAATCTTCCCGGATTTGTATATGTAAAATATATTGGGGCAAATAACGACGGCGAAAAAGGCGTTTGGATCGGTTATGAAAACGGAACGACGACCAGCTCTGTTTACCGATACCGGAATGGTGATCGAATAGACTTCGGTGATACGCTTTATAACGCGACAACTTCCGGACCCGTCCTGGCGAATAACGACCGCTTTTATTTAACGGATGATGTTGAAGCGGTTAATTATGACGGAGATCTTGTGTTGGGGTCAACCAACGTTGCGATTCTTTCCAATAATGATAATATAGTCCGAACAATTAATACTCCTGACAATCAAACGGCAATTACTTTTGACGGAGGAAATGCGCTCTATTTGGATGACATTGCATTTAACGGAGGAAAAACAGTATTTAAATACAGCGAAAGCGGATCAGGAACAAACGCAGGACACCTGACACTTGATCTTAACAATACAACTTTTAAAAATGCGGAAACAGGAATAAGCGCTATAAAAGTAAGCATGTCGGGCAACACGGTATTTAACCATAACACAACCGCGATTCACGCGTCCCAAGTCGATCTTAATGGTAATTTTGAGTTTTCAGATAATACGAACTCGGACATTGCGGGCGCCGCGGAAGTGAATCTTGCCGCGGGAGGAAATTATTCGTTCGGGACTAAAGTCGATGCCGTTACGACCAATGTTTATCTTAATAAAAATAACGCGGCGGACAGTTCGGATCACGGGACTATATTAACCGCTAAAGGTAATGTTATTACCGGTAAAACAATTTTTTATTTGACCGATATCTCTTCAGAATACTATCTTGGAACAAAATCCGACTGGTCAGAACATACCGGTAATGTTTACGGAGCAATTGATCCATCACTTGATGCGGCTGGATATGTTTTTGTAAGGTCAATTGATAAAAATGGCGTTATGCTTCGTTATGATAACGGAACAAGTCTTGTTTACCGGACCGTATCCGAGAGCGATTCAACCGTAATTGGCGGCGGAAATACTCTAAATGACGCGGCAATGGGGGCTTCGGTTTACGCGCTGGCAGATGGAAATATATTTACTGTTTATGGCAATACGTCGGAAAAGGAAACAACAAATATTGGAACGTCCTCTTTGGTAATTCAATCAAATCAGACAGGAACGATGCGAAATATCGAGGGCACCGGTTTAACGACAGTGCTGTCCGCAGACGGAGGTAATACAATTAAGCTGCTCGATATAGGAATCAATGGAGGGGCAACGGGTATAAGCGCCCTGGAAGATCATAATAAATCGGGAACAATTACCTTGTTCGGAAGAGCGTCCTTCCAAAACGATACGGCGGATGTTATCGCACAAAAACAACTGACACTTGGAAATGGTGAAGATGATACCTCCTTTGAGTTTAATGGGGGAATCGCGACGGACAATTTAATTGTCGATAAGGCGAATATTATTTTCGGATCAAATTCAATTTCTCAAGTAGATGACTCGATATACTTAAAAAACAGTAATAAAATAACAATAACCGCGGATTTCAACAAAGAAAACAAAACACTTTATTATTCTCAGCTCGTCGCATCAAACGCTTCTTATGAAAATGATGGAACAGGGAAATGGCAAGTCGAAACCCCCCAAGCCAACCAAATCAAAACGGCGGCCTCGGCCAACATGATTCTTTCCGAAAGTGACGATCTGTTAAATGAACTGGACAGTGCTTTTCATGATACTTACCGATCACTTCTCTATGATGTATACATAGGTAAAACAGAAGGCGCTTACGGTATTTATTCAACGAAACAGGATCCTGAAAAAATAGCCTGCCTGACAGGGGGCAACGCGCCTTCCGATTTAATTATTTACGGAGATGATTTTCTTGACGTTCCGACTTTTGAAGACGCCAGAAGAAACGCGCAACAACTGTCAAGAGAATCATTTGCCGCTGCCGGTTACGCACATATTTTCCGCATGTCACAAATTGATCGAATGCTGACGGAACAATTGACCGGAAGTGAACAAAACACAAAAAATATTGAGCGGTCTGTTTTGAGTAACAGTCAAATTGTAAGAGGCAATCTTTTCGACAAAGACAATAAAGGAATGGCTTCGGCGGTGAGCAGGCAAGAGATTTGGGCCAATGGTTACGGATCGGTTGGAAATGTTCTTGCGGGCAAAGGATATGCTGGTTATGATTTTCAATACGGAGGCTTTTTGTTTGGAATAAAAAGAGGATCAGCTTCCGCGGAAGCGGGACTTTTTTACGGGTACGGACAAACAGATTTTTCGACCTGGACAAGCAGAATGAAATCAGACGATCACACATTTGGAATTGAAACGAAATGGGACAGTCTTCATGGCGGCGGATACACCTTGGCCAACGGACTTTTTTCGTTCTGCGGTTATCACGGAAATTATTTGAGGGAATCAATAGAAGATTATAATGCGCTTTTGGGAGGGGTTTCATTGGAACGGGGCTGGAAGTATTCCTGTTACGGCGGAAGATGGAATCCTTACGGATCACTGCAGTATCTTGGATATTCCGGCAATTCCTTTGATCAAAATGATATGACCGTTGGAACGCAAAAAGCAAATTCGCTCAGAAGCCGTTTGGGTCTGCGCTGGACAGGATCTCCAAATTGGCTTCATCAGAAGAGTAATTTACGGGTCGGCGCGGACTGGATGCATGAATTCGACAATACAGAAGGCTTCTTTAACGCTTCAGTGAACGGCAAATACGCGCCCATTTACGGAACGAGCGCAGGCCGAGACTGGCTTGAATCTTCTGTCGGTCTGAATTATATTTTAAACGGCCGTATAGATCTGGCTGGCGACTATTTCATTCTGGTTAATCGCTATACAACTCAACAGGCGGCGTCAGGAACGCTGACTTTTAAATTCTAATGGAGAGACCAAACTCCTGTCAAACTGATATCTATTCTGATATCAGTTTGAATAAAGGGCAAATGGCTTTTTCATCATGATTTATCCATTTTATACCTGCTCTTATTTTAAAATTTCCGTCATTTCCGCTAGTTGACTGAGTGAATCGGCCGCTCTTTTGACGTTATAATGGAAAATTCATCATGAAACGGGGTAACAGGCTGAATTAGTGAATTGTTTTACTTTCATTAGCAAAACTTTAAAATCATACACAGATGGCATAACGAATAATTCAATTCGCTTCAGGACTGTTGCTTAATAAAAAAATACGATTTTATTATACCGAATTCACTTGCGTTTTCCTGTTCTTTTGTCAATATGAGTACAATCAAATCATGAAGTCAATCGGCGAAAAACCGGAAAAATTAAAACGACAGCGGTATAAAAAAGGGTTGATTACGGTCAGTTGAGTTTTTTTATTAAATATCCGAATGGAGGCAATTGATAATAATTGTCTTTTCCGCCGACAATATTTGAAAAAAGAACGGTTTCTTTGACGCAGGGCGAATTATCGTCGTCCCCCACCTGATCGCCGGCTGGCAATAAAATTTTATTATTATCTTTGTTGACATTATTTGAGTCATGAATATTATTTCCAATGTTCACATAATTCAAGTCGATATTAACTTCCGCGGGTGACCGTTTCATGTTAACAAGAACGAGAATTTTTCGCCCATCTTTTTCACGCAGAAAAGAAAGAACGGAATTGGGACGGTCATTATCAAGCCAAATTGTTTGACCGCCGGAAAAGATCGGATCCGAACGGCGCATTTCCGCAAGTTTTTTGCAAAGAGCAAGTCTTTTTTGACCAATCGGCTGGGTCAAACGGGTCCAGTCGATCACGCAGTTTCCGAAAGTCTTGTTTCCGTAAAGACTATGTCTTGAAATATCAGCGATTTCCTGTCCGCAGTAAAGCATCGGAACACCGTCAAGAGAATAGAGAAGAACAAGTGCGGCGTCAACACCTTTAACGGTCCATTTGGTATCTTTTCGCTGCTGATAATCGTCATTGGAGATATCATGATTATCGATGTATCGGATAAAGCGGAATCCGTGCGGGCGTTCAGCACTCATTTTTTCCAGCAGTTTACGAATTTCGAGAGCGCCGAGATCGTTCATGTAAACTTTTTCAAGAAGAGATCCCAAAGAGAAATTGTAATTCATGTCGAAAGCAAAGATTTGATCTTCGACACGTTTTTGTCCTTCAGCCAAGAGCGCGATCTCCGGTTTGATCTTCTCAAGACGACGGCGGCCTTCGCACCAGAAATCAAGCGGAATACCGTCGGACACATCGCAACGATAACCGTCAATATCGCATTCTTTGACCCATTTCGTCATGTTGGACCAAAAATATTCGCGAGTCTCTTTTTTACTGAAATCAAACATAGGAAAATTCCAAATCGTCATTTTCATCTTTCCGTTTTTTTCATAAAGAAAATACTCGGGATGACTGCTGACCAAAACACCGGTCGGCCCGCAATGAAGATAGACAAGATCGAAAATTACGCGCATTCCAAGACGGTGCGCCGCTTTGACGAATTCTTTAACATCTTCTTCTGTTCCGTATTCAGGATCGATTTGGTCATAATCCTTCAATCGGTAAGGATTGCGCGGATTGTTCAAGCCGGACTTGATTTGACGTGGACTCCAATACTTTTGTCTCATATCATCGTCAGCCAGAAAGAGGGGGCAGAAGTAAATAATGGTTACACCGGCTTCTTTGAGAACAGGAAGATTTTTCAATGCTCCGCGGATCGTTCCTTCAGGAGAAAACGCTCGGGTATTGACCTGATAAACAATGCCGTTTTGTACCCAATCGGGAGATTTTCGCGCTTTTTGACTGTTAACACACAAAGCATCGGACGATTGAACACTTCGTTCGTTTGCGGAAGATCTTTTTGTCGTTGGTTTTTTGGAATCAGAAAGGGGAGAGTTTTTTTCAGCCGCTTGCAATTCAGCGGTAATATTACCAATAGAAACAGAATTAAAGCCTGTCGGGGCAAAATGAAAAACCGGCAAGCAAAAAACAAACACGGCAATTAAGCAGAAAAACTTTTTCATAACGGGTTCCTGTCTTATAATATTTTTTGGCAGTTGTACAAAAATTAATTTTTAGTTCATATTTTATTCTGAAGTCATCCTGACACAACTGTATTCAGAAACTTTTGCATTTCTGAAAAATCAAAGGAATTCAGTTCGGAATTGAACTTTGTCTTAAAATAATTTTTAATTAATTCAAGCGGTATATCCCAACATTTAGTTGGACATAATTTCAAAATGGGAATAATGAAATTATACTTTAAATCATACACTCTCACCTATAATCTGTTAAATTATTCGCTGACGGTCCATTCCTTCAACGTAAATGGCGCTAACGGGCCGAACGGGACAAAGATGTTCACAAGCGCCGCATCCGATACACTTTTCAACATTGACGGTTGGAAATTTAAGTGATTTCGGATTTTTAGATTCAATTGAAACCATTTCAATTGCGTCGGTCGGACAATGACGTTGACAGTTGCCGCATTCGACATTATCGGTAATGACAATGCAGGCATCGCGGACCCAAACAGCGTAACCGATTTGAGCAGCGGCTTTTTCCGGAACAGAGATCGGGCGAATCGCGTCCGCGGGACAAACTTCCGAACATTTAACGCATTCGGGCCGACAGTAACCGCGTTCAAACGACATGACCGGCTGCATTAGATTTTTAAGATCGCCGGACGGACGCAAAACATGATTGGGGCAGACACTCACACAAAGTTGGCAGGCAATACATTTACGGGAAAAATTCCGAACACTCCAGCTTCCGGGCGGAAGAGGCGAAACCGTTCGAGCGGGAAGGATCCGATCGACAAGCGGAGCAAGGCCGCCGTCGAATTCTTTTTTCTTCTTTTTGTTTTTTTCCTGAGACAAACCTGTTTGAGTCAGCGCGGACACAGCAAGGAGGGAAAGAAAACCGCGGCGAACCGTTTTGTCTGCTGAAGGAAATTTTTTGTCCGTTTTATTTTTCGATTGCATATTTGGATCGGATTTTTTCGCGGTTTTGTCCAATAAAAGGGCGGAAACGTTTTTATTGTCGGAAGTCTGTTTTGGGGTCACACCGCTGATTGTGTAACCATACGCTTTTTGCGGGCAGTTTTCAAGGCAGTCGAAACACACAACGCACCGGCTCATATCGACGAGATGTTCCGCGGGATTAATGCAGGAGGCTTTACATTTTTTGGCACAGAGTCCGCAATTATTGCATTTTTGTGTATTAATACGCAAGCGGAAGACCGAGAATTTTGCGATCAGACCGAGAAAAGCACCGACAGGGCAAACCGTATTGCAGTAAAGGCGTCCCCAGCGCCAGGCAAAAAAGACGATGATCAAAAAAGTAACGACGGAAATCGCCAAAGTCGCGATTCCTTTGATCCAGATCTCGATCGAATAAAAAGCGAAGCTTCCGTATTGTTCGGCGATATCGGCCATCAGATTATTGACACCGCGGTAAAGGGGGGCGATTAAATTCGAAGCAATTCGTCCGAATGCTCCGAATGGATCAAGCAGAGCGGCCGCCGATCCGATCCCCAAGATACAAAGAAGGGTGCCAAGAACGAGAAAGAAGATCCGACAGACGGTTTTTCCCTTTTGCCAGCCGAATCGGTTTTTTTTTCGTTTGGAAGCCAAGAACGAAACGAGATCCTGAAGAATGCCGAGCGGACAGACCGTCGAGCAGTAAAGCCGTCCGAACAGGAAGGTTAAAACGATCAAAGCAGCAACCGTTACGAAACTGCCCGCCAAAAGAGCGGGAAGAAACTGGATCTGAACCAACGGAGCAAACAATTTGGGCATTGTTCCGGTAAAATCGCAGAACAAAAGGGTCAGAACGACAAAGAAAAAGCAGGCGGTGATAATTCGAAGTTTTTTCAACATTACAGATCTCCTTCCCGGCGGAGATTTTCGACGAATTTGTCAATTTTTCTCATTTCTTCCGGAATATTGATTTTTTGCGGACATTCAGAAACACAATCGCGGCAGCCAATGCAATGACTTGCCTGCCGCAGTTTTGGAACGTTTCGATCATAGCCGATCAGAAATGCCCGGCGCGCTTTTTTGTAATTATCGTCGTTGTCATTATTTGGAAGAGTCCCTTCGCTCAAACATTTATTATAATGCATAAAGATCCCGGGAATATCAAGTCCGTATGAACAGGGCATGCAGTATTTGCAGTCAGTGCAGTTCGTTCCCTGAACGCTGCCGCTGACCAGTGATTCGGTAGCCTGTTCAATCAGTTCATATTCTTCTTTTGACAAAGGAACAAGCGATGAGTAGGTCAGTAAATTGTCCCGGACATGTTCCATAAAAGTCATACCGCTCAACACGGTCAAAACATTCGGCAAAGATCCAGCGAATCGGAACGCCCAGGATGCGATGCTTTTGTCCGGTGCCTTTTGTTTAAACATCATTCGCGTTTTATAATTTGTTCGGGCCAGCCGTCCCCCCAGCAGCGGTTCCATTATAATAGCGGGAATTTTTTGTTTTTCCATTTCATGATAAAGGTATTCGGCATTGACGTTATGCCCGGACGCGTGCCGCCAGTCAAGATAATTCAGTTGTATTTGTATAAAATCCCAATGAACGCCGCATTGAAGCATCCAGTCGAAAAATTCTTTTTTTCCGTGAAACGACCAGCCAAGATTGCGAATGCGTCCCGCTTTTTTTTCCGCCAGCAGAAAATCGAGAATACCGTTGTCGAGAAAACGTTTTTTATATGTTTCGTGATCGCCTACCGCGTGAATAAGATAATAGTCAAAATAATCCGTTTTCAGGTATTCCATTGACCGATGGTACATGGCGATCGAATTTTCCCTGGTTTGCGTTTCGGGACTGATGTTCGACATTTTGGTTGCGATATAAATTTTGTCCCGGGGATGTTTTTCGAGCGCTTTGCCGATCGACTGCTCCGACATTCCTTCGCAGTAACGCGGCGATGTATCGAAATAGTTGACTCCGTGCGCGATGGCGTAATCGACCATTTCATTAACGGCTTCCTGATCGATTTTATCTTCCGGCTTGATACCGGGAGTAATCGGCCGACGGGGAAATCTCATGCAGCCGAACCCGAGCAGTGAGATCCTGCTGCCCGTATGCGGATCAGTTCGACAGGTCATTGAATCAGGGGGAATTTCGCCAACGGAAATATCTTCCGTTCGGGTTGCTCTCGAATTTCGGCAACCAATCGCGGCCGCTGTTGACGCGCCCCCCGTTGTTCCGAGAACTTTTATAAAATCTCTTCGTTCCATTTTGTCTCCCATTTATGACGATAAATACAAGAGTAGTTCAGAATCAAGTTGATCCGGCCGAGTTGTTTCAATTTTTAATGTCCGTTTTATATCCGGTTCATGAAAGATCATTTCAACTTCTGAAAGATTATTTCAACTTCCAAAATAGCCGATTCCCGCAATCTATCGACGAAAGAGCGGAAAATACAAAATTGTTGACATTACCAAACGAACGGAGTGAGTCCTTATTTGTTTTGTTGTCAAAAAAATATGCCGTGTCAAATTTATATACTGATTCCCTAATGAAATTTCCGTTATAACGTCAAAAGAACAACCGATTCACGCAGTCAATCGACGGAGATGACGGAAAATTTAAAATAAAAGCAGTATAATCGTCTTTTGGACAGCCGCAACAAATAATGGAACCGGATCATGAACATTTCGTCCGCATTCCAGCAAAACAGGCGTTCCCTCTGTTTTTATACCTTGGGCAATTCACAATTTAAAATGCTGCCAAAAATATTCTGTTTTTGGAAAACAGAAGGAAAAATAATCGGCGTTTTTGCGACCGCGACATCTTAAAGACAATTGGTTTTATGTTCACAAGGAAGTATCAGGGGAGCAACAGTTCCGCCGTTATTCCGTTGTGATCGGAGCTGAATCGGCCGTTTCTCTTTTCCGGACAGATCTTGAAATAATTGACCTTGATTTCCTTGGAAACAAAAATGTAATCGATAATGACGCCTTGGCCGGGTTTGTTGTATTTACCGAATCCCTGAAAGGTCCGACCCGATCCAAGGTCACGTTTTTGAGCCGCGATATTGGTATCAGTCAAACCTTTAATACCGTCAAGGCCGCCGGTAATAATTTCGTAAACTTCCGAATTTTGAACCGAATTAAAGTCACCCGAAACGATAATAGGGTTTCCCTGCGCCAGTTCCGGCAGCCACCGAATCATCATCAGCGCGCTTTCATGCCGGGCCTTTTTGCCGATATGATCAAAATGAGTATTAGCGTAAAGGAACCGCTTCTTTGAATTATTGCATTGGAACAGTCCCCAGCTGACGACACGTCGGCAAGCGGCATCCCAACCCAAGGAACCCGCCTTCTCTGGCGTTTCGCTCAACCAAAATGTTCCTGATTTCAACAAAAGGAAATCTGATTTTTTATAAAAAACCGCACTGAATTCCCCTCTTTTTTTACCGTCATCTCGTCCGGCGCCAATGTATCCAAAGTCATTAAAGGTTTTGATCAGAAATTCCATCTGCTCCCATTGAGCTTCCTGAACACCGAACAACTGCGGAGCATTTGCCTTGATCTCTTCCGCCAAAACCTCCTTGCGGTTCGGCCAGGCGTTATCTTTGTCGACCGGCGTGTTCAGACGAATATTAAAAGACATCACCTTCAGTTCGCCGGAATCCGTCTGCGCTCCAAGATCGGAATTCATCAAACAGATCAGTATCCCCAAAATCATAAAACAGACCGTTCTTTTCATTGCTTTCCTCCACCTTCTTCTGTTTACCGTCCAGCTTCGTTCCAATCCACTTGACTTTTATATTCGATGTCAAAGTAAACACCGATCTTGTTTTTATCCATACAATTCGTCGAAAAAATTTTTATCGTCGTATTAAATTTTGCTTTCTGTCCGCTTATTTCGGATGTAACCGAATATTCGACTTTCAAACAGGCAATAACACAACAGATCCTATTATAAAAATTTCCAGGCGCAATTCAAGCGATTGAAATTTTTAATAAAGAAAAAGAAAAAGTTTTCAAGTTATTCATAGAAAAAATACTCAACAATCATTCATTCTGTTAAAATTATGATTACAAATCACAATTAATAAAAACTGGTGATAATATTTTATTATATAAAATTTAATAAAAATAACAATATAACAACTACAAAATGCTATATCTATATGAATATATACAACTTGCGATAATACAATATTTATAAAATCATAGAAAATATTATTGACATAATTGAAATATATGAAATAATAAAAAATAGATAGAATTATATCTATTTACACAAATATAGAAACACACTTCTGTCCGTTTATCGAGAGCGGATGAACAATTACCTGATTTTCAACAAAAATCAAAAAAGAATGAACAGGATTGAGCGAGAGTGACAAGAATGAAAAAATTTAGTTTTGGGTTGATATTGGCCGGTATTTTTTGTTTTTTGTCCGGATGCGGGGGCGAAAAGTATCCTGACGGTCTTCCGAAGATCTATCCGGTAACGGTTAATGTAACGCAGGAGGGCAAGCCTCTTGAAGGAGCAACGGTTGTTTTTGCCGCCGACGAATCATCCGATTCCCGTTGGGGAGTCGGCGGCTGCACTGACGCCGCCGGAAAAGCAATCATGTCGGTCAACGGCAAATACAAAGGATGTCCCGCGGGCAAATATAAAGTTGTTGTCAGCAAGTCAGTTACAGAAAGTAATCAGGACAAGATCCCGCCCGCACCGGATGCCGTAAAAGATCCGAAAGCTTTTGGTGAATGGTATCATCAATACGGTGAAATGCCCATTGTCAATAAAGTTTTTTCGCTTGTTGAAGATAAATACAGCAATTCGAAAACAACGCCGTTATCCGTTGAGGTCACCGAAAACGGAGAAAAAACATTTTCTCTTGACGCCGGTAAAGCTGTTCACAAAGAAGATAAAGTTACTCACGGTAAATAAAGCTCAGCAAGCTGACGTTCCTTTGATAAGCGAACTTCAAACGAAAATATCAGTCAAAAACGAATTCGGTATTCAGACCATTTTATAGATATTTTAAGAGGGGAAATTATGAAAAAAATTCATCAGAAAGGTTTTACCTTGGTTGAGTTGCTGGTCGTTATTGCGATCATTGGAATTTTAATCGGACTGCTCTTGCCGGCGGTTCAGGCGGCGCGGGAAGCGGCCCGGCGGATGGAATGCACAAACAAGATGAAGCAGATCGGACTGGCGCTTCATAATTATCATGACGCTTACGGAACATTTCCGGCGGCGCAAGCGGCATTTGTCAGTAAACAAGCTCAAAAAGAACTCGATGGCGGCCATCGCTGGGGAACCATGACAACGTTGCTTCCATTTATGGAGCTTGGTTCAAGTTATGATTTTATTTCAGGTTATACCTGTAAATCGCATGACAGTTATGATTATATTACACTGCAGCCGCATTGGGGATTTAACTCCGCTGTTCCCTTTTCCAAGAACATGCCGACATTCAACTGTCCATCAGACGCGAATGTCTCAACGACGAATATCAGTTCTTGCTCTATTAACGCCCGAACCAATTATTTCTTTTCAAGAGGCGACTGCATTTACAATACATCGACGATTTCGCGGGTTGATACGCCGGTAACCGATTCAGGCCGTTTGTTTGTCTGTAATCGGGGCGGATTCGCTTCCGGTGTTTGGAAAAGTACTGCGGAAATTTTGGATGGAACAAGCAACACCGTTGCTGTCAGTGAAGGAACAACGGCCAACAGTAAAGACATCTCGAAGGGCGGAAGCAGTAAAGGATTTATCGCCAAAGGCGGAGCAAGTCCGGATAACAGTGTTCTCGGAGCCTGTAACCCGTCAACTCTTTTAGATCCGAATGATTCACATAAATTCGCCGATACCGTTGAAGTAAATTATTCTCGGGGAGAAATGGTTTTTGATGCCGGCATGACCTGTCAGGGATTCAATACCGTTTTTCCGCCGAACTATCCTTATTGCATGTCTTCGCAAGGGTATGGACAGACTCAACGCAACGTATTCGGGGTTTATCCTCCGCAAAGCTACCATTCCGGCGGAGCCAATGTCTGTTTCTTTGACGGAACGGTTAAATTCATTCCGGATACGATCAATTGCGGCAATTTATCGAGCGGTCAATGGAAAAATGGTTCACTGCGCGATAACGGTGAAAGTAATTTCGGTGTTTGGGGTGCACTGGGATCCATTTGCGGCGGCGAAACCAAAACGCTTTAAACAATGTCTTTTTAAAAACGGCAACGTTTTATCGTCTTAAAGGTAAGTATTATTTGAAAAGAATTTCGAAAACAGGGGCAGTGCCAATTGGTTCTGCCCCTGTTTTTTAATGAAATAAAAGCGCTTTGATGATAAACGCATTATACCGACATTTTTCCGTTCCAACATTATACCGATTCCATCATGAATTTTCCATTATAACGTCAAATGAACAGCCGATTCACGCAATCAATCGACAAAAGAGCGGAAAATTTAAAATAAAAACAGTATAAAAGAACCGGCGATTCACCTTGTTAAACGGCGGTGTCGGCGGAAATTTAAAACGGAATACGGTATATCTATTGGAAACAGACCGTTTTGATTAACGTCGCTTGACCAACAGTATCCGGCTTGCAGGGTGATCATGGATTATTACTGACCGGACTTGAAAAAGATCCGGCAAAAACTTTCAAATAACGGTCCTTCACTTTCAAGCGGTCTTCCCGCTTGCAAAAGTTAATTAAAGCGCAATTAAAACTTTATAAGAAAAATGGATCAGACGGGCTTCGCCGGGCGCAAGGGTCAGATCGAATTTCAGTTCATGCCTTTTATTAACGCCGTTGAGCTGATCGGCCAGATTGGTCAGGTTGAAATGATCGGCTCCTTCTATTTTTTCCGAACGGAAAATTTCGCCGGAAAACTGACGATAAATTGTCATGACCGCCGGTTCTTTCCGCTGATTTTTAACGGTGATCTCCGCGTCAATAAGTGCCTGACGCCAGACGGTGCCCGCAATTTTTACCGTTTCTTTTAAAAATGAAAGATCGGATCCGGATTGACGCGCCGTGTTTTGATTCTGCTCTTGTTTCGTGTCGGCGATCTTGTTCCCCAACTGCGCGCCGATCTGTTTTTCAGCCGGTTGACGTAACGCTACTGAATTTTGAGTTTTGGTATTTTGATTATAAGAAGTTTGCAGCGGAATTTGCCGGTCAGACAATTTTTGCGCGGGCGGCATTATACGGCTGCTGTCGGAGGATGAGTCACTGAAAGTTAATGGCGGCGAATTCGTTGAAACGGAAGAATTCGAATTATTTTCGTCAAGTTCCCGTTCAGTCTCTTTGGAGGAAACGCGAATGCTCAAGGCCTTATTGATCCGGACGGAAGCTTCTTCGTTCGGATTGGTCCAGTAACAGGTACCTTGTCCGAGAAAACGGCCGGTGCGGGAAATTAAGACCGGTGCGGTGGTCAGCGGAAAATCGAACGGATTTTTAAACGACAAGACGTCAAACGGTTCCGCCAGCGCGCCCTCTTCTTCTTCGCCGTTATATCCTGATCCTGTCCGGGCATATCGTCGCTGTTCCGCCTGCTGTTCTTGGGAAATTGCCCGACCGCGATTGTCCCTATTGTCGGGGATTTTCCAAACGATCTGTTTTTTCCATTCCGTTTGTTTTCGATCAACTGTTATTTGGAGCCGATCGCCTTTATTGAGCGAGAGCGGACCAAGATTTTGAAAATGAACATCCGCTTGATTTTCCGAAAGACTGGTTCCTTCCGGCGGAAACGTATTACCATTTCCAAAAGAATCGGACGGAGAAGTAACGGGCGCACTGTTGAACATAACTGCCTGAACGGTTACACTCGACGGATCGTTATTGTTTGTTGAACGGAGCGAACGAAAAAACGATTCGATCGAAACGTTCGGGGAAAGCGGCGATTGAGTCCGCGCGAATGATATTTTCGGAAAGCCACTGATTACAAAAACTTCCGTGTTGGACAGATCGCGCCATTGATTGATCAAAAGAGCAACCTGTTCGATCCGCATTGTTTTATCGTCCAGTAAATTGAATCGGCACGAAGGCGCCCAAGTCAAACCGTAAACGAGAAATGAAATTTGGATCTTGATCGTTCCTTGACATTCAGGTGTTTCTCGAACGTCAAAAACAAGCGTTGGAACTTTTCTGGTTACGGAAGAAATTTTTTCACCGGCGGCAGTTTCAATTTCAACGATATTATTTTTGTTCGGGAAAACGACGATTTCTCCTGACTCTTTTTTTAATACGATCCCGTCATTAAAGGAAGGCACGTTGCGGTAAACAGGATAGCCCGAATAATCGGATCGGGACAAATCGATCTGATCGGAAATATTTTTATTTCTTGTCAGAAGTTCTCCCGTAATTGTTTTATCGCCGGAAAGATGAACGATTACTTTTTTACCGGCCAGATCGTCAAGGGAACAAGGATCCGATTTCCCGATTGGAATTTCCGTATCGCGCAAGGAAGAAGCAACAACAACTTCAGCATCACTTTCGACAAAAAAAGTTCCGTGAACAGGAGCCGGCAAGTTTGGTAAAATATACCTACCCGGCTTCGGAACCTCAATTTCTTCCTGAACGACCGCCAATCCATTTTTAAAAAGTCCGATCGATTTGACCGTACTCTCGCAAACGATTTCTCCTTTTCCGAAGACGGACGCGGCGGAAAAAATCGCGGCGGTCCAAAAGAAAATTTTCAATATAGACAAACAGGAAAGATTCTTTTTTTTCATGATCGGACCTTTTTACACCAGTTCCTAATTTGATTTTTCTGTTCTCCTTTCGAAAGAACAGTCGGATTCATCAAGTCGACAACGGAAAAATTAAAAAATTGACAGTATATTTTTATGCGGTAAACAAAAGATTTTCGTTTGACTTCCTGATTGCCTTTTGGAACAGAAAGTTTTCTGACAATAAAAGGAAAAATTCAAGTTGAAACCGATCAGGCATAACACTGCGGATCGACCGCAAAACAAAAATAATCCCGATTTTCATATAATATTATACTGATTGGATCGGCGTTTTCCATTGATCCGGCGAAAAGAGATTAAATTTTTAAAAGAATATTTGAAAATCAGGAGAATGGCCGTTACCAGGGTTCTTCCATTATTTGAACGATTTGATTGGCGAGCCGGTCGATCACTTCCTGCTGCGCGGTCGAGCCTGATTGGCCCATTTCCGCGACGAGATAACTTTCGGCGTTTATCGTAACAGATTCAGATTTCAATGGGATCGGATCCATTTGGGCGATTGTGTTCTGCCGTCGATCTTTCCAAGAGGCGATAATTGTCCAGCGCAGAGTTTTTTGTCGTGTATCGTTGTAACGGTTCATAACGGAGGCATGCTGATTTTCAGCGACCAGACGCACTTCCAAAACGGTATCCGCTTTATCGGCATCAGCCAGCTGATACGGTGTTCTGTCGGCGATTCTTTTACAAACGGCCTCGGTCAACCGTTCTCCAAGACCGGCGCGCCAGGAATCAGCTTGAATCATCGGAACATGAACCGTTCGTATTTCGTTATGATAAAGAGTCGCCGAACCGAGCTGATAACCGGAACAGCCGACAAGCAGCAGTCCGCAAAACAGCAGAAGTGAAAGAGCGGTAAAATTTTTGATCTTGATCATAACGATTTTCTCTAAATAATGCGAAACTGTTTTTTACTGCTTTTATTTTAAATTTTCCGTCATCTCCGTTAATTGACTGCGTAAATCGGCTGTTCTTTTGACGTTATAACGAAAAATTCATGATGGAACCGGTATCGATAATATTTTCCCGGACAGGATCCTAAAACAGTTTCTTTTTGTTTTCCGGTTTGGATTTATCGAGGTCGCTGAATTTATCACCGGGAGTTTCAGCGGGAGAGATCTTGCCTTTTTCACTGTTGACAATAGCCTCCTGAACCTGTTTTTCCGGATGATCTTCATAATAAACATTATCGCTTTTCGGAATGAAAGGCAGGACGGGCCGGATCCAGGCATACTGATCTTCTTCGGCGGGTCGATCCTTGATTTCCGCGTATCGTTTGGCGGCTTCCTGACTCAGATCATGCTCCGGGAAGTCACGGGCCAGACGGTTATAATAGGCGCGAGCGGAAGCGTAATTGCCCCGTTTCTCATAATACTTTCCGCGAAACATCATTTGGGTCGCCTGTTCGCCCCGAATACTTTCAAGTTCTTCCTGAATCAGTTTCTGGTCGCCTTTACCCGCCCCTTGCGCCGCTTTGGCAATTTCAACCGCCTGTTTAAGCGTTCGAGAATCGTAACTCGGCCCGCGATAGGATTTATGAAGAGCAATGATCGCCAGCTGATACGCTTTTTCCGTATGCTTGCTGGCCGGATAGAATTCGTAAAGCTGACGGTAATAACGGGCCGCGGACTCATAAGAAGCGTCTCCCTGAACGCAAGCCCGGCGCATGTATGCGTTACCCAATGCAAATAATGCGTCCGGAGCCCGCCCATTATCGGACGTATCGTTCAAATAAACAGCTTCAAAAGCTTTTTTCGCTCCTGAAAAAGAACTGAAAGACGGTTTCGTCTTGTCGCTGATATTGACAATCGAATGATCCTCTTCGGAGCATTTGACCCAATAGCAGCCAATATAATAAAGACGTTCAACCGCCTGCTTTTTTAAAACTGAATTGGTGTATTTGGTAACAAGCTGTTTATAACAACGCATGGCCCGGGGATAGTTTTCCGCAAAAAAACTGCATTCGCCGGAATAAAAGAGCGCGTCTTCCTCAAGAATGGAATCCGGCCAACGGCGCCCCGCCTTTTCGTAAAGATCGGCCGCTTTGGTCAAATGCTTTTTATCTTTATCGTCTTCGAATCTGCCATGTTCTTCCGTTGCTTCTTTCATAATAACATTGGCTTCTTTTTCGTTCGGACTCATTCCGGCAAAATCTTTCCATTTACTCCATAAAGTGGATGCGGAATATTTTGACCAGTCAACAGAAGATGTTTTTTCATCCTTTTCCCAGTCAAGAAGTTCTTTTCTGGATGAAACTTCGCTCATCATTGACAGATCGGCCGCGGTGATTTCCCGAACAAACCGCTTGTCATTTTCGCCTTTGGTTTTTCGAGCAAACGGACTGTTCGGATCATCGAAAACAGCGCGATCATCCGATAACGGATCGAGAAAACTTTGACCTTTGACCTGTTTTTCCGTTTGTTTACTTTTAAGCCAAGCCTGATATTTTTCTTCCAGTTCTTTTTCAACCTGAACCTTATCCGTTAACGACTGCCGGTTCGGTTCCGCAAAATTTGACGTTCCGGTTCCCGGCGCCTTTCTTTTCGCGTCGAGATTTTCCAATGAGTTATCGTAACTGTTGCGGGCAAAGCGCGGAAGATCATTGGATGCAGGCGGAACCGTTTGGCCCGATTCGGAAACGAGCGCAACCTTTGTTCCCGGTCCGCTGACCGATGAGGTCCCTGATCCCGATCCGTAACTGTTATTGGCCGCTGCTGTTCCTGAATATTTTGTATTAATCGCTGTTGTCGAAACGGGAGGCGTTGCCGGAACAGTTCCCGCAATTGATGACGGATAGACTGGAAAAGCCGGGACGACGGAGGGCATCGGAGCTGCGACCGAAGACGGTGCTGCGGATACGGCCGGGACGGCGGAAGACATCGGAGCTGCGACCGAGGACGGTGTTGCGGATACCGCCGGGACAACGGAGGACATCGGAGCTGCGACCGAGGACGGTGCTGCGGATACTGCCGGAACGGCGGAGGACATCGGAGCTGCGACCGAGGACGGTGCTGCGGATACCGCCGGGATGGCGGAGGACATCGGAGCTGCGACCGCGGACGGTGCTGCAGATACTGCCGGAACTGCGGAGGACATCGGAGCTGCGACCGAGGACGGTGCTGCGGATACCGCCGGGACGACGGAAGATATCGGAGCTGCGACCGCGGACGGTGCGGGAACAGTTTCAGCCGCATAGCCCGACGGCGTATTGTAAACAGAAGCGGGCGCGGCGGGCACTGAACTGACGGAACCGGACAATGCAGTATTATTATACTGCGTTAATGTATTATAACCGGACGGTGAAACGGACTGTCCGCGCATGACGTTGGAATTTTGGTTCAATGAATTTTCGGGATCTTCCCGAACAGGAGCCGGAAGATTCAACGGCTTGGGATTATAAAAAGAGACTGTTCCCGGCGATTGACAGCCCGCAAAGACCAAAAAGAATAAAGCAATAACCGTCAGCAATCCCGTTCCGTTTTGGATTTTCCGCTTTGCTGTCAGAAGAGTTTCCCCCTTCAAAACGCATTCGGAAACCAAAGCGGAAAGACTGTTCCGTCGGCATCGCAAAAGATCAGAACCGCGCGCTTTAAACGATTTCGCATCGTTCAAAACGCTCAATAAAGCATTTTTTTTCGGCCTGATGCCGTTCAAGTATTTAGTAAAAGACATCCTTGTCCTTTTTCACTCTTTTTATACCTGATCCTTTTTAAATTTGATCGAACAGCAGGAGTCGGATCTGGTTGCGAAACTGACCGACCTCGCTGACGGAAAACTCAAATACAGATGGTATAAATTGTCTTTAAATTACTCTGCGCTTTTCATTAATTTTAAATAATCATGCATTCTTGGCTTCCAGCCGAGAATATTGCAAATGCAAGTACTGGTGATTTTTCGAACTTCGCCGCGGGCACTCTTCGAAAATGAGTCGGGAATCAACCTGTCGGGATCAAGATCGCGATTCAGATCATTGATCAGTAAAATTGCTTCCGCGCTTACCGGCATGATCTGTTGAAATTCATACTGCCGGGCACATTCCGGGCAAAGAACACCTCCATCATTGGGGGCAAAATACAGTTTCCTTTTCTGGCTGCTGTAATCTTCCAAAGAGAGTTCTTTTCCGCAACTGACACAAAAACGGGTTGAAGGTTTCAAGCCGGTGATCTTTAAAATTCCCCATTCGAACTTTAATACTCCAAGCTCAACATTTTTTCCTTCCTGAAAACGGGTTAAAATATCAGCCGCGAAATCATACAACTCCGGAATCACCTGATAATCTGCGGTAAAGGCGTCCAAGAGTTCCGTTAAATAAAAGCCCGCATACATCCCCCCCAAATTCTTTTGATTAAGCCTAAACCGATTAATCAGTTTCGCTTCCGTCAAAAGATCCAGAGAGTCTGAATTCTTGCGAATGAATGATACACAAATTCGGGCCAGTAAGTCAAGAGCAGATTCAAAAGGATTTTTTAAACGGCGGGCGCCCTTGGCTATCCCCTTTATTTTACCGAAATTACGAGAGAAGAGTGTCACAATTAAACTTGATTCACTGAATTCGACAGTTCGGAGAACAAGGGCATCCGACGTTTCGATCGACATATTTTATCCGGTAACATTCAATAAAAAAGGAGGCACACGTCCTCCGAAAGATCATTCGTCCGCGATTTATTCACAATTTAAATTCAGACGAACATTAGAGTTAAAGCAAATCGACCAATAAAAGAATACGATTGGCTCCCGGGATTATTTTTAAAGATCGTTCAACAACCGTTATTTCAGTCAAAGAAAAAACACCGAAATTCAAACGATACGATCCGTTAAATTTATAAAACTGATGTTTTGAATTGTCGTTCAACCGGATTCTTTTATTTATACGGTTCGCATTATAAACTTTCCGCAATTTTCGCCAATTGACTTCGTAATTCGGCTGATCTTACGATATTAAAAACAGAAAATTTATAATAGAACCGGTATAATTGGGCCCTCTTTTGAAAATTTGTTTTTCAAATAAATAATACCGGTCAATTAATATACTTACGGAAATAAAATCAGTAAGCCGAATGAATAAACATTATCCGTCAACAGATCTTATTTTTAATTTGAGCCTATCAGATCGTTGAAATGGATGATTTGCTCGTTAAGAAAATCCTTAATTTCGACAATTGAAACCGGGGGAGGAAGAGCAACACCTTTTTTCCCGCCCCCTTTTCTGCCTTGCGATTTCGTCGCAATTTCACCGTCAGCGTCCCGACCGAAATTCAAGAAGTTTTCCTGATTTTTCAGCTCTTGAATTGTTTTATCGAGCATTTCAAGTATTTCGCGCTGATCCTGTCCAACCATTGGCCGAATTCCTCCCTTGCCGTTGACTCCGACAATTGCGGAAGAAATCGCCTCAAAATCGAACTTGATCCGGGAAATAATATTATTTGTTTTGGCAATATCTTCTTCAGACATTGAAGAGGTCCCGGCGCTCATCCCCATGCTCGGGCCCATCATCGCCTCAGGAGGCGCGGCGCTCATCATTGGATCGGCCCCCATTTCGCCTCCCCCCATTCCGCCCATTGCCCCCATTGTTCCGGTTCCCCCCTTTTTAATTTGATCGCGAAGATTTTCCGTATCAATAAAGGAGATCTCTTCGGTATAAAAATTTCGGGCCAGCTGAACAAGCGATTTTGAAAGAGCAATATAATCGTATTTTTTCAGGTCGGTCAGATTCATGGTGCCAATGGCGCGGGCTGCCAAGCTGCGAACTTCCAAATCGGCCTTCGTATTGTCAATAATAATTTTAAGCGCGTCAATAATGTCCGACGGACTTTTTGGACCTTTGGGGGATTTAAATTTACTCAAACCTTCAATTGCCTTAAGCTCAAACCAGGTATGAAGTTCGGGCCGAAGTGCCTTCTCTTGGGCATATTTGGAAGTAAGAATACTGAGAAAAATGTTAATGACCGTATTTTTCTGCTGTTCATCTTTTATCCCCAGCTCCGCGTGACGGACCAAACCGATAATTGCGCCGAGCCGAACATAATCGGGAAGTTGAAAATCGTTGGAATCCGCCAAAACACAAAGACCTTTTAAGACATTGGCGTAAGGAACAGGAATATTATTGGCGTCCTTTGACTGATTGAATTCGCCAATCGCGAGAATGGCATTAAACCGGCAGGCCGGATAATATTCATTGGTGCGCGCATAGGTACTCAAGAATTTTGTGGCCGCAGGAATAAAAACCTTTTTTGCGCTGTCCGGAAGGGCATCGGCATCGGCAATCAGTTCGGCGCGGTATTTATGCAGATCTTTCGCGTTCGAGCGCATTGTCCAACGGGCAAAATAATAGTTCGCAAGGAATTTTTTACCGTCGTTGGAAATATTACCCGATCGAAATTCATTAAAAACCGCTCCTTTGGAATCGGCCAAACTTAAATCGGCTTTAACCTCTTTATAGGTCTGAGCAAAAACGGCCGAAAGACCAACAAAAAAGACAGCGAAAGCAAACAATATATTTTTTCGTAAAATCATCTTGAAAATACAATCCTCCGAATAAGCAACGCTTATCTCAAATGTCATTTGGATCTTAACGGAATATCGCGCCGCAAAAGACGATCGAAAAAAGATCGAATGATAAATTCAAAATCCAAATAGAACAAGTTATACCGTTTCTGTTTTTTGTTTTCTTCTTTTGCCAACACAGCACCATTTATACCGGTTTCATTATGAATTTTCCGTTCCAACGTCAAAAGAACAGCCGATTCACAAGGTCAATCGGCAAATTTGACGGAAAATTCAAAATGTTGTCCGTATAGAATCCCCAAGGCTCTTGAGGATCAAAGCGGAACAATACAGAAAACCTTTCCGATTACAGTATAAAAACCGCAACTTTTATTTATTCTATCTTAAAAAAGTCACTTTTGCAAGGATGAAATTCAATAAATATAAATAAAAATTTCCGGCATCCGGCTATTCTTTCAAAATGGTCAAAAAATCGCGACAAAATGTTAATAATCCCGAACTTTATTCCGGGACCTTTAAATCGAGGCTCCCTTTCGACAGGACAAAACGAATCACCGCCGATCATCTCAAATGATCGGCTTTTCGTACCGGGCCGATCCATTGTTGTTCCGATCCAATTAATTACAGGCCAGCATTCGGCGCAGACAAATCAGAGCGTCGGCAGCCGTTTTTTCCGGAACCCGAACAAGCGGAACCATTTGCCCCTTCTCCCATTCCTCAAGAACCCAGCAGAGTTTCGCCAAATCAATCAGGGCCATCGTTGGACAGGTTTGAGGGATCTTCGAAAGATTTTCAACCTTCTTCTCCGGAAAATCGTTCGCAATATGCTCAATTAAATGATATTCCGTACCAATATGCCAAACGGAACCGGAAGGATCATTTTTAACGGCGTTCATGATCATACTGGTCGATCCGGCGGCATCCGCGACCCGGACAAGTTCTTGCGGACATTCGGGATGAATGACAATTTTCGCGTTCGGATCTTCCCGGCGGACGCGATTAATATCGGAAAGAGTAAAATTCTGATGAACCGGACAGAATCCTTTCCAAAGAATGACTTTTGATTTTTTGAGATCGGATTCGGAATTTCCTCCGAACGGATATTGGGAATTCCAAAGAACCAGTTCTGATGGGCTGATTCCCATATCCAGCGCTGTATTTCGACCAAGATGCTGATCCGGGAAGAAAAGAACCCGTTCGCCTTGTTTAAACGCCCATTCCAAAACAGATCGGGCATTGGTTGAAGTGCAGGCGATACCGTTATGACGTCCGCAAAACGCCTTCAGTTCGGCGCTCGAATTGACGTAAGTAACCGGAATGATCTGATCCGCGTCAAGCAGTGATCCGAGTTCGGTCCAGCATTGTTCGACTTCTTCCAGCGTTGCCATATCCGCCATTGCGCAGCCCGCGGATGGATCGGGAATAATGACATCAACGCGTCTGTCCAATCGCCGGAGTACATTTTCCGGACTGTTGGCCAGAATATCCGCCGTCTCGGCCATAAAATGGACGCCGCAGAAAACAATAACTTCGCATTCTTCACTTTTGGCCGCCAGCGCGCTTAATTGAAAACTGTCGCCCCGAGCATCGGAAACGGACAAAATTTCCGACCGCTGATAAAGATGCCCCAAAATAAGAAGTTTATTTCCTTCCCGAGTTTTGATCGATCGAATTCTTGCCGAAAGATCGTCCGCGGAGAGTCCTTCATAAAAATTTTTTCTTTTTTCCCAGGAATAAGATGATAAATCGGTTTCCATTGGATCTTCCTTTCACCGGCAAAGAAAAAACAGACGGCGGAACCGGCTGCTTGTCCGCCTTTAAAATCAGGACGGATCCCGTTTCAACGAAAATTTTCAAAATATCGCGAATCGCTGTTCGAAAATTTTCTCTCTCGCAAGATCCTGTTCGTGTTTTTTGTTTAGAGCCGTTTTCGGCCCGGATGAAAAATTATCGATTGATTGTCCGATACTTCCCCGGCACTCTTTTTAGGATCAAAAACGGCTTGATGAACCGCGTTTATTAAAGATCCCGCGGAATACTTTTGGACAAAACAATTCAAGATCATTTTATTTTATACTCAAAATAATGATTTTACAAGTGATTAACCTTGATTCAATGATGAATTTTCCGTTATAACGTCAAAAGAACAACCGATTCACGAAGTCAATCGGCGGAAATAGCGGAAAATTTAAAGGAGAGCCGTATAAATATTTTATTATTTCAGAAGATCCTGTTTTTTAAAATTTTCCGTCGTTAATCATTGCCCAAACACTGTTTTAATAAAAATATAAAAATTTTAAACAGATCGACGGCATAAAAGAAGAAACGAAATCGGGAAAAACTTCCGATTTCGTTTCTTGTATTGGAAAGATCCGTTAATTGAACGGCTTTTGAACGTTTCCAACCGTTTTTATTTTTGGAGCAAAAATGCATCAACATCGTTGGAGACGATCACTCCGTAATTGACCGCGCCAAGCCATCCGGACATAATAATTCCGACGCTCCCGCTATGATACAGGCCGGGGATCTTTTTCGGGAGCGTCTGACTGACTGCCAAGCCCTCGAATTTGGTTCCGAAACTGGATCCGCCCCAATGATCGGTGTATTCTTTAAAC
>CAZZEF010000013.1:0-16421 GCA_964652875.1 uncultured Planctomycetaceae bacterium | reverse complement strand
AACTTTATCCCTGACGTTGGGAATATATTTTTCCAATGCGTTCAATGTCGTTTCGATCAGATCGTCTTTACTCTTCTGATATTCTTCTTCGGAAAGATCCGCCCAGTCGGAATAGTTGGCGTTGGCACTGGCGACAACAGAATACCTGTTGAATTCCGGTCTCGTTCTTGGATAATAGAAAGAATAGGTTCGACTGGTAACATTTTTACTTAAAAGCAGATCGGTTCTGAACGCCGGTGCGACCGAAGTAAAGAGCAAATCGCCGCAGACCTCTTCCTCAAAACTTTCGCCTTCCTTAAGAGCGATATAAACCTGGGTACTGGAGTTGTTCAGACGAACCGCTTCTGTTTCTTCAATAAAATCATTGTCGAAAAATTCTTTACCAACCATATCGAAAACGGTTCCTTTAAGATTCGCGTTGGAAATAACCGCCCGTGTTTTAACGGTCTTTCCGGCCAACACGGAAGGCCGCATTTCCTTGCCTTGCAGTTCGGGAACCCTGATGCCCGTTGAGCCCGAACGGATCTTGACGCCGGCAACTTTGCCGTTTTCGATCAGGATCTTTTCAACATGACTGCTTGTCGCGATATCAACGCCGTTTTTGATCAGTTCCGCACGCAGCAGTTTGATGAAAAGATCGGTTCCGCCCTGAAATGTAAAGACCCCTTTCGACATGAAGTTGGAAAAAACAATTCCGTAAGTTCGAGCCAGATCCTCAAGCGTTGAACCGTTGGCGTAAGTGATCGGTTCCATTAAAAGGCGAATGACATCTTCCCGGCCCGGAAAAAATCTGTTGAAAAATTCACCGGTCGTTATCGCCTGATCGTCATAATAATTCATGTTGCGCGCGGCATCAAAAAACTGAACAACCGTCTCTTCGGGAATGTTGAACCGTTCAATCAAAAGCTTGGTAAAATCATCGCGGTTGAAGGTCGTTGTCAGAGTGAACTGCGGATTGTCGAATTTGATGTTTTTGAGCTGAACGATACGGTCGGCGATATCTTTACTCCAGTAACGGCGGCAGCTTTTGATCATGCCAACCGGAAATCCATGAAGAGAAATATCGAAGATCTGCTCGCCATTATTGCGTCGAAACCAAGCGGCCAGTCCTCCCAGTTTATAATGCCGTTCAAGGAGCAGGACCTTATGTCCGGAGCGTCCCAAAACATTGGCCGCGGTCATTCCGGCAAGTCCGGATCCAACAACAACAACGTCGTATTCGTCACGATACTTTTCAGTTTTATTTTCCATAATATTCAAATAACATTTAAATGAAAACGAGGTGAGAACCAGAGGGTTATACCGATGCAGTCCGGAAGATCATGCCGTGTATTAACAGCGTCTTCCGGCTGACGAAGATTCGGGGATTTCTCGCGGAATGATCCGCCTTTTAACCGCGCCAATCGATCAAATATCGCCAATCGATCAGATATCGCCAATCGGACGACAGCGTCAAACAACCGGCAACGCGAAAACAGACTCCCCAGGAGAGATCGAAAACAGAATAATCGGTGAACAATCTTTGACAGAGATCTTCTTATGCCGGAATCACCCGATATTTTTTCGAAAGACGGCTTGCCGATCGGCATGAAGTTTCGATAATGGAAATCCAGAACTCCCCAATAAATGAGCATAAAAAATTCCCGGCAAACACAATGATTAACTAACTTGTTGGGAGCCCTTATCTAAAGTTTGGATACCTGGAGATTTAGCATGGCATGATCGTTTTCTCCACTTACGAAAAATGGTCCGAAAAACGCTATACGCCCACTAGTCTCTTTTGGGCAGGCATCCCAGGGCAACAGTATCGACTCCACCGGAAGCGAATCCGATAATCACCGCGTCCGCCAGGAACAGATGTAATCCTACCATAAAACGCCCCACTCTGCAAGCTTTTTTTGCCCCTGAATGAAAAATATCCTCCTTTTTTTTGAATATTCCCCTTAAAACAATCGGAATAAATTATTTGTTTTTTCTATTTTATTTCAAAAATCTTCCAAAAAATAAAATTCCGGTAATTTTACATTTTTAAATCGGTTTTATCGGATCTTGATAAGTTTTTGGGGAACCGGGATTTGACCTGTCGAAACCTTTTTTGGGTTTTTATATCGCTTGTCTGTTTACCCCGCAATGTTAAATAGATCAATGCAAAATGTCAGAAAGAGTTATCGAAATTTTTTTCTTGCCGTTCCGGTCATTCCCGTCAATATTAAATTTTATCGAACAAATTATTTATAAGACCCTATCCTGAAATCAATCCCGTAAAATGAAACAAATGGGTAATATTACCTTTAAATCAAATTTTAGGATAGGTCTAAGAATCGAATGGGGGTTCCTTGTCGCGAAATACATCCCTATTCCCTAATTTTTACTCAATCAAATATCATCATCAGTATTTACCGGAGCATATTTTCTGTTATATTTCGCCCGCTTGCCGATTTTGTTTCCCTGAAAAAGTTTTCGACCCGCTGACGCCGTTCCTCTTCGCCGATATTATAAAGTTCAATCGTAAATCGTTTACTGAGTGCGTCTTCGTATTTATTTTGAAGATACTTTCTTTTTTCCTGAACGAATTTCTTTTTGACTTCTTCTTGAACATCGATAAACGGCCGCCAAGTTTTGCCTTCGCGCTGAATGACACAGATGATCGTAAAACAACTGCTGTCCCGAATAATTCGACTCAGTTTGCCGACCGGAAGATCTTCGCTAAAGAGTGCTTCTTCGATAATTTTGGAATTCAGCGCGCCGCGTTTGGTCCAGTCCCTGCTTCCTCCTTTGGAAGCGAAAAAATCTTCCGATTCTTTTCTGGCGATCTCCTGAAAACGCTGGTTCTGCTGGCCCGCGGTTGACGCTTCCAATACATAATTACCCATTCGGGCGATCTTTTCATACGCTTCCTGTTCCGTCTGATGATTGGAAAACATGACACTCATCGAAAGCCAACGAACGCGTTCTTCCTGTTTATACTGGTCCAAATGCGTTTCATAATATCGCCGCAGTTCAACAACGGTCGGCTCATCCGTTTCGGTTCCCAAATTGTATTCCAGCCAGCTTGACCCGATCGTTTCCTGAATGAAAAGTCGTTTTTCTTCCGCTAAAGTACTGTTGATCTGATCTTTGAAATAGTCGCGAAGCTCTTGAGTACTCTTGCAGCCGAACTGCTTGCAAAGCTCCGGCACGTATTCTTTTTCAAAAACTTCTTCCAATTTCTTTTTCTGATCCGCAACCTGTTCCTTCGGACGACTGACAATAAAATCATTATAATAAAGAAGTTTTCTGATGTATCCGTCCAAAAGATCCGAATAAGATTTTTGATTGGACAAATATCCTTTGATTATTTCCTGACGTATCATTTCTCCGTTCTTCTCTTTTTCTTCCGGAGACATTTTTTTCATTTCCTGGGTCCAATGAAGCTGCGCGTATTTTCGGATCTGATGAATGATATCCCGTTTTAAAATCGCTTCTCCGCCAACCCGTCCAAGCGTTTCCGCCCCCTCATGATAGATCTTCGTCGCCGATACTTTCGGATCATATTCCGCATTATTCATCTGATTTTGGATACCGGAAACCGCCGGGGACAAATTTTGACCCGATGATGCGGCCGATTGAAAATTCTGTTGCGGAATCGACCGGGAAGAGGCAAATCCGGCCCCTTCCTGCGAATAAGAAGAAGTATTTTGTCCAAACAACAAAAATGACGTCGAAACAAAAAACATCACAATAAATGTTACGATTATTTTTAACGTGTTTAAAAATCTTGAATATTGCAAGTTCGTCATGAAACTCAACCGTTTGGATCCCAATAATATTATATAAAAATGTAAAATCATTCCCGAAACAAGAGGACGGGGGATCTGATACTAATTCCATTTTGGATTATAATGAATTTCTTGAATTCAGCGCAAGAGAGATTTTCATAAAATTTTATCAAACAGACAAAAAAGATAAAAATGAGCAGCAGTCATCCGACTTTTGAAGAGCTTTTTCAGCAAAGCCGTTGTCAGATCGAGCGTCCGGACGACCGGCAATTGGGAACGCCGCCGCTTCCAATGCTGATCACGGGAGTAACCGGCGTTTCCGGATACAATGCTCTTGCCTATTTTCAAGCCCGTTACCCCGGCCGGATCTTCGGCATAATTCCCCCGGAGACGATCGGATTCAACGCTCCGAATGTTCTTTTTTGTAATCCGGATCAAATGGAGGAACTGGAGAAACTGTTTGAAAAATATCATTTCCGTTCAGTACTCGACTGTTCCGGAAACTGCGCGCTGAAAGCCTGCCAACTGGAACCGTTGATCGCTTGGACACTCAACGTCGAAGTGATCGAAAATCTCGCCCGGCTGACACGCCGGTATTCGATCCGGCTTGTCCATCTTTCGGTCGACATGATTTACGGCGGACGACCGGGCGGCGGATATTCGGAAGCGGAAGATCCTTGTCCGGTCAATGTTTACGGTCAAACGATGGTTGAAGGCGAACGAGCAGTTCAGGATGAGGACCCTTACGCGGCAACGCTTCGCATTTCAATGCCGATGGGAGTAAGTTTCAACGGACACGCCGGAGCTATTGACTGGATCGCCGCCCGATTCAAAAAAAACGGTTACGCAACTCTTTATTATGATGAAGTGCGGACTCCTACCTATACCGACTGTTTGAGCCGAGTTTGCCGGGAATTTCTCGCCAGTGATTATGCCGGTATTCTCAACGCGGGCGGACCGCAGCAGGTTTCTCTTTATCAAATGGCGCAGATCATCAATCGGACCGGCGGTTTCAATCCTGATCTTCTTTACGGACTGATGAAAGACGAATCGTGTCCGGTGCCCCCCCGGGTGAGTAACTGCGCTCTTGACTCATCGAAAATCGCCGAAGTTTTAGGATATCAGCCGTTTACTCCCTGGCCGCTGGATCCGGATCTGATGCCCGATGACCGGAATTGGCATTATAAACGACAGCCCGGTGAAAAAGGATCTCTCGAATATATGAATCGGGTTCTTTCCCTGAACCCTTATTATTATAAGGAATATCATCAATGAGCAGCAGTGAAAAGTATTACGATTACGATGTCCTTGTTGTCGGCGCCGGACATGCGGGAACGGAAGCGGCGCTGGCCTCGGCCCGAATCGGCGCGAAAACGGCTCTTCTTACCGGAAATCTCGATACAGTTGCCCAAATGAGCTGTAATCCGGCGATTGGAGGTGTCGGAAAAGGTCACCTGGTCCGGGAAATCGACGCACTCGGAGGAGCAATGGCCCGGGCAATCGACGCGACCGGAATTCAATTTCGAATGCTGAACGTCCGTAAAGGGCCGGCCATGCAGGGCCCCCGCGCTCAAGCCGATAAACGACTTTATCAGGACGAAGTCAAACGGATCGTTGAAGAGACGCCGAATTTGTCCTTGCGGCAGGAAAAAGTTCAGGAGATCCTGACCGAAAACGGATCTGTTACCGGTGTTCGAGTTGAAGGGGACGCCGTCTATCGCGGACGCGCCGTTGTGATCTGCTGCGGAACATTCATGCGGGGGATTATTCATGTCGGAACACTTCAGTTTCCGGGCGGACGAACGGGCGAGGCCCCCGCTAACCGGATCAGTGACTCCCTGATGAAAAACGGAATCGATCTGAAACGCTTTAAGACCGGAACACCGGCCCGTCTGAATCGGCAGACCATTGATTTCAGTCGGCTGGAACGTCAGGACGGTGATGAAAATCCGCGTCCTTTTTCTTTTATGAATAAAAAAATCGATGTTCAGCAGATCCCCTGCTGGATGACTTACACCAACCCGGATCTTCATGAATTCATTCGTTCGCATTTATCGCAGGCGCCAATGTATTCCGGACAGATCAAATCGACCGGACCGCGCTACTGTCCTTCTATTGAGACGAAAATTGTCCGATTCGGTGAAAAAGACCGTCATCAGATCTATCTTGAACCGGAAAGCCGACGAACCAATGAAGTTTATATCAACGGACTTTCGACCAGTTTTCCCCGCGAGATTCAAGAGGAAATCGTTCATAAAATCGCCGGACTGGAAAACGCGCAGATCATGCGTTACGCTTACGCGATTGAATACGATTACGCCTCCCCGGACCAGCTGAAAATGACTCTTGAAACAAAAGCGGTCAACGGTCTTTATTTCGCCGGACAAATCAACGGAACGACCGGATATGAAGAAGCCGGAGCGCAAGGTCTGATCGCCGGAGCCAACGCCGCTCTCAAAATCGCCCGAAAAGATCCTTTTCTTCCAAAACGCGAAGAAGCTTATATCGGCGTCATGCTCGACGACTTGATCACCCGGGGAGTCGATGAACCTTACCGTATGTTCACTTCCCGCGCCGAATACCGGCTCCTTCTCCGTCATGACAATGCCGACCGCCGTTTGACCACCGCCGCCTGGAAGGCCGGACTCGTTGATCGAACTCGTTACGAACGGCTTCTCCAAAAAGAGGAGGAAATCGCGCAAACGAAAAAACTGCTCGATTCAACTCATGACGAAAACGGATCAATGACGAAATTTCTGCGTCGACCCGATATTGAATGGACCGATCTTCTGACCAGACTTCCGATATTGGCGCAAACCGATCCCGAAGTGGCGGAACAGGTTTCGATCGACGTTAAATACGAAGGATACGTCCGTCATCAGCAGCAGGAAATCGACCGATTGAACCGATTGGCTCAAAAGAAAATTCCTGATTCGTTCGATTATGACCGGGTCCCGCATTTGCGCGCGGAAGCAAAAGAAAAATTGAAAAAAGTCCTGCCGGTTGATCTCGGACAGGCGGGACGCATTACCGGAATAACTCCTGCTGATATTGCTGTTCTGATCGTTTCACTTTATCCGCATCAGACCTCCGCATCCTCCAATTCTGATTTATCAAACGTCCCGAATCAATCCGGCAGTCCGAAACACGAAAACCGACTCGGAACCGATCGTTAGACCAGGTTCGAACACAAGGAGCCAAACAGCGCAGAATTAAATCAACGGAGAAATTGAGTCGGGAATATTTTCAAAAAGAAGCCGGGCAAATTCGGTCAGTTTGCCGAGCATCCAAGGAAGAAAACAGGCGGCGGTTACGGCCATGACAATGATCTTGAGAATAACCGCCAAGGTCTGCTCTTGAATTTGTGTTAGTGCCTGAAACAGGCCGACAAGAAGACCGGTCACGATTCCGGCAATCAGAATCGGAGCGCTGATCGTCAGGGTCAGCCAAAGAGTATTTCGGCAAAGAGTCAAAACGCTGTCGAGATCCATCGTCACCCTCCTGTTCCGAACCAGGTAAAGCTTTCCAGCAGCATTTTCGCTGTCAGGGTCCAGCCGTCCATCAGAACGAAAAGAAGAAGTTTAAACGGAAGGGAAACAACCGTCGGCGGAAGCATCATCATTCCCATTGAGACCATGACTGCCGAAACAATCAGATCAATAATAACGAACGGCAGAAAGATCTGAAAACCGATCAAAAAAGCCGTTTTCAATTCGCTCAACATAAAAGCGGGAAGAAGAACCCGCCAGGGGATCTCTTCATAATATTGCGGAGCTTTCGCGTCCGGGGCATATTTCATGAACGTCCAGATCATGTCGGTATTGCCGGTCTTTTCGATCTGTTTCCAAAGAAACGTTCTTATCGGGAGCTGGCCGCGGTCAAAGGCCTCCGAAGCGGTGATCTCCTGATGAGAATAAGGGACCAGCGACTTTTCATAAACTTCCGTCCAGGCAGGCATCATGATCAAAAAAGTCAAAAAAACGGAGAGCGCCGTAACAACCTGATTCGGCGGAATTTGACCGGTTCCCAAGGCCTGTCGAAGAATCGAAAGGACCGTTACGATTCGAATGAATGAGGTCGTCATCATGAAAATCGCGGGTACAAGCGAAAGAACAGTCAGAACAAGAAAGACTTTTAACGAATCAATAACCCCTTTTTCACTGGTCAAATATTCCGTTTTGTCTAACAGATCCTTGATCTGCGGATCCGACGGAAGACCGGAAGCCACTTTTGATTCCCCCTGCTTCTTTTCTGCTTTATTCGATGAAGGAAGCGCGGCCGGTATTTGATTCGGTCGATCCGGCGGAAGCGGAGAAACCGACGAGGACTCCCCTTTGACCGAACCCGACGGAACCGATCCTGTATTTGACATTGAATTCAAATTAACCGGCGGAACAGGATTTGCGGGAAGTGTCGGGAGCGCGGACGGGGCTGCAACGCCATTGACCGAAACCGCGGGGGTATTTGAACCCGAATTATTAATAACAGATCGACTGGATTCGGAAGAATTGACGGCGCGGCTGGAAACAGGTGCCCCGGAAAGAACGGCCTGAGCCCGGGGGGCTTCGGAGAGCGTCGTCTGCGCTTTACTGTTAAGGGCGCCGGAATAAAACAGCCCCAACAGGATCAGAAAAAAAAGAATTCGAACGAATCGTTTTTTCCCCTGTTTTTCTTCGGACCGTCCGGAAAAGAAGAATTGGCTACTGAACATGAGCGGCCTCTTTTCTTTCGCGCTGATCTTTTCGGATCCGGTCAAGAATTTCCCGAATGACCGGAGAGGAACTTCCCGAGAATGCTTTGGGCGCGCATTGAACGAAATACTCGGCTTCTTTCGGCGAATTGATCTCCGTCAGAACAGAAAGACCTTCCGGAGCGGAACAGAGCAGAAGAAGACGCGGCCCGAAAGCGACCAAATAAAGACGGTGTTTGGAGGTCAAGGCATATTGGCCGATACAGCCGATCAATTCTGCGGGAAGTGAGTTCTTGTCTTTCGGCAGGATCTTTTTCAGACAGACAACGATTCCGAAAAAAATCCCCAAAACGAGAAGAAGCGACCCGACCATTGAAACAAACGTTCTCAACGCGCTCTTGTTCTGACTTGATGGACTTTGCCCCTTCTCCTGCGGACCGGGAATCGGTGTTTTGACCTCTGACGCCTGCGGTTTATTTCCTGTGCCCGGGACGTCATAAGAATATCCGGTATTGGAGACCGCATTACCGGAAGGGACGGAAAGAGAATATTCCGAAGAGAAAACAGCGGGAGCCGAATTGAATCGGGTCCGGTCTTCCGGTCTTTGGGAAAAATCCTGACCAAAACAACAGACCGAACTCAAACCGTAAAGGCAGAAAACGGCGACAAGAATTTTTCGATAATGAATTGAATTCCGTTTCAACTCGAATTCCTTCCCTGGATTGGCAAAAGGAAACAGCGGCAGATCATCCGCCGCGAATCTGATTCGCCGAATTATTTAAACATAACGGATCGCGTCCATGAACAGGAATTATACTGATTCAGGCAGAATTGGGCAAGATCATTTTTTTGACAGACACAACCAAAGGGCGGCCATTCGAACGGCAACACCGTTGGTGACCTGATCCAGAATGGCGGATTGCGGACCATCAGCGACTTCTGGAGTTACTTCGACTCCGCGGTTGATCGGGCCGGGCGCAATGATCAAAACGTCCTTTTTACAGCGATTGAGCCGGGACTGATCCATTCCGTAAAGATGAGCATATTCACGAATTGACGGGAACGGACGAACAACTTGCCGTTCAAATTGAATTCGAAGCAGATTGAAAACATCGACACGCGGAAGAATATCGTCGAGAGAATAGCTGTATTCGGCTCCCCATTTTTCCCAATTCGAATCAACGAGCGTTGACGGTCCGCACATAATCACTTTGGCCCCGAGCGCTTTGAGTCCCCAAAAATTGGATCGGGCAGTTCGGCTGTGAGCGATATCGCCGACCAGCGCAACAGTTAATCCCTTGAGCGACCCGAATTTTTGACGAATCGTCAGAATATCAAGCAGTGCCTGCGTTGGATGTTCATGAGTGCCGTCACCCGCGTTGACAATGCTGCAAGCCTTCATTTGTTGGGAAAGAAGATGCGGCGCACCGGGGCAACCATGTCGAACGACCACCGCGTCAATCCCCATCGCCTGAATGTTCTTTGCGGTATCAATCACCGTTTCGCCTTTGGACAAACTGCTGGTGCCTGCGGAAAATTCAATGACGTCCGCACCGAGCCGTCGGCCGGCCAATCCGAAACTGGTTCGCGTTCGGGTCGAGTTTTCAAAAAAAAGATTAACGATCGCTTTTCCCGCCAGCAGCGGTATTTTGCGGTCTGATCCCGGTCGGCAAAGAATTTCGTCCCGAAAACGCTGCGCCTGATCAAGGAGAATATTGATCTCTTCGACGCTGAGCCCTTCCAAGCCTAAAAGATCTTTGCGTGTCCATCCGGCGGGAACCGGTCCCCAGTTGTCACGAGTCGGTCCATGATCAGACATTTTGCTGAAACTCCTTATTGTTGACTCCTGATGATTCAGGCGATTTTGTATCGCCCTCTCATTTATTTTTTGTCTTTTTTAACCGGTCGGCGATCATTTGACATAAACGAATCGGCGGCCGGTTGACGCCAGACTGAAAAAACAGATCGCGCTGCGCATGATTGAAATCAGTCACACATACCGGGAACTTTGAACTGTCGGCAGAAATCGGCGATTTCAGATCGGATTGCCGGAGCGACTTCGTCAATATTATTTATATTCTGACAGACGCGGTCGATCCAACCGGCGACTTTTTTCATGTCGTCTTCTTTCATGCCCATACTGGTCAGGGAAGGAGTTCCGAGCCGGACACCGCTTGTTTTGAACGGGGAACGATGATCGCCGGGAACCATGTTGAAGTTCCCGATAATGCCGCATTTGGCCAGCGCTTGAGAAGCGTCTTTTCCGGTAAACTCTTTCTTTCGGAAATCGATCAGGAGCAGATGAGTATCAGTTCCGCCGCCGGCAAGTTCATAACCGCGCTCTTGAAGAGCGGCTGCCAGCGCTTTGGCGTTTTTAACGATCTGACGACCGTAATCTTTGAATTCGTCGGACTGGGCGTATTTGAACGCGAACGCCATTGCGGCGATAATATGCATATGCGGTCCGCCCTGCAGACAGGGAAAGACGGCCCGGTCGATTCGCTGGGCGAGATTGAATTTACTGTCCGCGTGATATTTGCTTTGGAATCGATCTTCTATTTTGGAAAGAAGAAAACCGGCTCGGGGACCGCGCAGCATTTTATGAGAAGTACTGCTGACAACATCGCAGTAAGGAACCGGATCCGGATGAACACCGGCGATAATAAGGGCGTTAATATGAGCAATATCGGCGACCAGATAGGCGTCGATTTCGTTGGCAATTTCACGAAACGCTTTGTAATCAAGCAGATGCGGATAAGCGCTTGTTCCGGCCCAAATCATTTTCGGACGTTCTGCCAGCGCGATCTCGCGAACGCGGTTCATATCGATATGACCAGTTACCGGATCGGGTCCGTAAGGGATCTGAACATAATCAAGACCGGAAAAGCTGACTTTCCAGCCATGAGTCAGATGCCCGCCTTCAGAGACGGGCATGCCCATGATCTTGTCGCCGGGCTTGAGCAGTGCGCGGTAAACAGCGGAGTTGGCGGGCGAGCCGGAATAAGGCTGAACGTTGATATGTTCAGCGCCGAAAAGCTGCTTGCCCCGATCCCTGGCCAGATTTTCCAGCTGATCGGTATAGGTATTGCCTTCATAATATCGGGCGCCCGGATATCCTTCGCAGTATTTATTGGTAAAAATTGAACCGGAAGCTTCCAAAACACCGTATGACGCGAAACTTTCGGAAGCGATCATTTTTAAAGTGGTCGATTCGTATTCGGTCTGTTCCCGAATCAAATCGTAAATTTCCGGATCTTCAGCTTTTAAATGGGGATAACGTTCGAGTGCCATCTTTTTTAGTTCCTTTGCTTATCTGTTTTAAAACGATAGAAAGATTATAGTCGGCCCGATCCGATTTTTTCGCCGCGGATCCGAAACGCTGCGTTTCCTGAAAAAACAAACGTTCCGAAAAACAGACGGTACCGATTGATGATCGGTGTCAGGCATTCCTGTTCATGTCAACGGTCACCGTGTTGAACTTTTTGATTGAAATCAAAAGGGGCAGCGCGACCGGCGCATTCAAAAATTTTCGGCAGCCGGTCATTCGAACTGTCCGGCAAACAAATATAAACACCGACGGTTTTAAATTTTCCTTTTTTCTCGCCGGTTGACTTCGTGAACCGGCTGTTCCTTTAATGTCAGAACAGAAAAATAAAAGGGGATCGGTTTTTAATTCTTTTCAAGCCGCTTTTCAGTATTCAAAAACATTCAAAATACCGGCTCATGCCCGCGGGCAATCGGTAAAAACGGTGAAAAATATTCTGTATTCGTCAGAAACAGCGGCGCTTCAAATAGGACTAACGGCGCTGTCTTTAAAAACATACAATAAGTATAACCCATTTTTGGATCTTTTTGGAGGGGGTTCCCCATTTCTTCCTTCGATTTTCCAAAAGGAAATAAAAATATTTTGCCGGAATTGCAATTTTCCTCTGTTAGAAAGTGAATGAATTTGCTAAAATATGTTTTTGATAAGTTTTTATTGGCAAATAATTAAGAAGAAACAGGAAAGCCGGAATGCGAATTTTCATGATAGGCGATGTCGTCGGCAAATCGGGCCGAAGGATCTTGGAGCAGCGATTGTCCGAATTTCGGCAGGAACGCAAGATCGACATGGTGATCGCCAATGTCGAGAACGCGGCGGGCGGATCCGGATTGACAGTTAAAAATTATCAGGAGCTTAAAAACTGCGGTATTGACTGTATGACGCTGGGGGATCACGCGTTTCGACAAAAAGAGATCTTTCCGATTTTGGAGTCGGAAACCGATATTGTCCGTCCGGCCAATTACCCGAAAAGCGCGCCCGGCAAAGGGGTCGCGATTTTGGAAGTTCCCGGCAATTCAGAACATGGTCCGCTTCAAATGGCAGTCATTTCGCTGGTCGGACGCGTCTTTATGCAGCCGGTCAACTCTCCTTTTGACGCCATTGACGAGATCCTGACCAAAATTCCCGAAAGCGTCAAAGTGAAATTGATCGATTTTCATGCCGAAGCAACCAGTGAAATGCAAAGTTTGGGACGGTATCTCGACGGTCGGGTCAGTGCCGTTCTCGGTACGCATACGCATGTCGCAACCGCCGATGAAACAATTTATCCCAACGGAACCGCGTTTCAATGCGATATTGGAATGACCGGCGCGTTTGAAAGCATTATCGGACGCAAAATCGAACCAGTGCTTGAGACGACCCGAACGTTTCGACCAACTGTTTTTGAAGTCGCCGCCAAAGATCTCCGAATTAACGGAACCTTGGTCGATATCGATCCCATTTCAGGAAAAGCCAAAAAAATTGAGCGCGCGGTCATTTTTGAATGAGATCAAAAATTTAAAGAATGCTGGCAAATGAAAATTTTTATGTTTTTTTTTCTTAAAAAATAAAAAAATCGGTCATTCCCCTAAATTTTATACATACTTGTCTATTTAGAAGCGCGTTATGAAAATGTCCAAGCGGTAATCAACGCGATTTCGCCGCAAAGAGGGCTTTTTCTTTATCCCGCCTGTTTGAACGCGTCTCCGTCTCCCTGGCGGAGGTAGGTGTTTTGTTAAGGTGCGATTCGATGTTCCCCGCAATAACATTCGAACCGCACCTTTCTTTTTTTTGACACTTTTCTATAATCGCCTGTATTTTAACCGGTTTTTCTCTAATCTTGAACTGTTTTGTCCCTTTTTTCCGCAAAAAACGAAAACAATTTAGTTTTGGATCTTATATAATATATATCTTATATAATATATTTTGTATAATATATTATTGTCCAAAATTATGTATAAACA
The DNA here is from genome assembly GCA_964652875.1 of uncultured Planctomycetaceae bacterium. Taxonomy (GTDB): domain Bacteria; phylum Planctomycetota; class Planctomycetia; order Pirellulales; family Thermoguttaceae; genus JAUNBG01. Next base: position 2,708 of record CAZZEF010000013.1, on the reverse strand, counting down.
TATTTTCTATCTTTTGTGTATTGCCTATATTACATTATCATTAAAAACAGCTAATTTAATACATTTTATATTACCGGCAAATACACCTTGCTTGATAAATCTTGCAAAATCGTTAAAATTGTTCTAAAGAGCAAGGTTGATTCGGACGATAAAAATGATTATACTGCATTCCGCAGTCAATGAATATTTAATTCCATCGAGACACATAAAAAGAAAAAATCTTTTTACTCATTACGGGAGCAAGAGTTATGAAAAAATGCGGCAAGCTGTCAAAATTTGAAAAAGCGCGTCGTCTTCAGATCGAAACGTTGGAAGATCGGGCTCTTTTGAGTGCGATTGGTTTGGAAACCGTCGAAATTTCGGCCGACAACGCAATTTTCGAGTTGGAACAGAATAAAGCTCTTGTCCCAAATCTTTCCGTTTTAAGTTCGGAGGCCGTTTTAAGTTCGGATCTTATTCAGAATTCGGAAACGGTTCAGTTATCCGGCGTTCATCAAAACGCGGCTCCGATTCAGGAATCGTCGGAACCGGAAACATACACTGTTTCGGAATCTCAAGCGCTTCCGATCTCAGGCGCGGGTGTTTTGACAATTACGAACACCAAGGCGACGAATGATGAAAGTTATGAAATAGGCGATATTTTGCAAATTGCCCTTACGACACCGTTGGGCAATGAATTCAGTTTAACGCAGCTTCGCGTTTGGCATAGCGATGACGGTATCAACGGAACAGGTTACTGGATCGAAGACAAAGAAGTAACAAGCGAGACAACATGGACTCATGAAATAGACAAAGATGATATAGGTCATTATCTTTTGTTTGAGGCGGGCTATACTTTTGAGGGAGATTCCAACGTATATTTTTCCGTTAAAGTAACTTCCTCCAAAGTGATCGCCGGGGGTATTGACGAAGTCGCGATTATATCAAGTACGGAAAAGGATGGAAAAGTTTATTACAGCGCGGCCGGATCTTCGAGCGTTTTATCGGTAGCGCTGACCCCGACCATGGCGACGGCAACCTATCAATGGTACCGAAATGGCGAGGAGATCTCGGGCGCGACCGGCGCAAATTATACGATCACTCTTTTGGACGTTGGAAGTAATTTAAGTGTTAAAGCAACAGGATCCGGCGACTGGATTGGAAGTGCTGTCGCCGCACTGCCGGACAAGGTTTACGGATTGATTACTTCCGTTTCACTGGATAACAATAATCCGACAGCGGGCATGACCTTAAAAGCCTCCTGCATATCCGCGTCCGCCGATACGGATAATTCTGTTCTTTATACCTGGTACCGCTTACCGGCTAAAAACAGCGATTTGAAGGATGAATACAAAATACAAAGTGGAATAGGAACAAACACTTATGTTTTGAATTCAAATGATGTTGGAAAATATATTTACGTCTTGGCGGACGGAACCGAAAACTGGACAACGCTTAAAACGATCTCAACTGTTTCAGAAAAAGTCACCGGATCTTTTACAGCCGCCTTTACCGCAAATTCGACCAGTAATTTGACTATGGGCAATACCTTGACGGTCCAGCTCACCAACAGTGCCAACGGTGAAACCATTTCGGACAGTTCCGCTTCTTCCATTGCGGCTTTTAAATGGTATCGGGATTCGCAAATTATCAGCGGAGCGACGAACTCTTCTTATACCCTTACCGCTACCGATGTTGGACACAAAATTAAAGCGGTGATTTCCGGAGCGGCCAACAGCGGTTGGAATTCAAATACAACCCTTACCTTGATAACGGACGCCATTGTAACTGGTGAACTGTCCGATGTCTCAATCACTTATACCGAACCAATGTCGGCGGGGACCGTTCTTCGTTCGAACGTCAACCCCGCAGGCGGAAATTATACCTATCAATGGTATTATGCTGAAGATCCAACGGCCGAAACAGAAAACTGGCTTAAGATCAGCGGAGCGACTCAAAATAATTATTCATTAACAGAAAACAATCTTAACACTTTTGTAAAAGTCGTTGTATCCGGATCAGGCTGGACGAATTCCGTCGAAGCCATTCAATCGACTTATGTTACAAGAATTCTTACACTCATTACAACCTCCACCAGCACTCCTAAAATCGGGGAGACGATTACGTTGGGCTTGTTCGACCAAGATAACGCGATGATTACCAATTACAACGGAATTAATTTCGAATGGTATTACAGCAATTCACAAGCCGGACCTTTTACCCTTATTACAACCATTCCGAATGACAATAATTATACAATCACCAATGGTGATCTGACGGGTAAATACCTCAAGGTTATTGTTAAATGCAATACAAGCACCATTTGTCAGGGTACTGCCGAGTTATCTTATAAGAACGCGATCGCGGCCGCCGATAATGTCTCCCCTTCGCAGGCGGTTTTTGAAGAGACCGATTTGTTGCCGGCTCTTAACGCCGATCTTTCCGAGTTCGAATTTGATCCTCTTTTGGTTGTTGACGTGTCAGTAATGAGCAAGAACGGATCAACTGTTTCCGAATGGACGATCCGCTGGGGCGACGAAAAAGAGGGCGATTCCGGACAAACAGTCGTTTACGACTCTTTTTCGATTCGGCTGGTTCATTATTATGAAAAGAATGGCGATTATCAAATTTCTCTTTGTATTAACAACAAAGCGGACCAATGGGAAAATTACACCTATCTGCTTGGTACTCACAAGGTAACAAAATCCGCGGAAAATAACGTCGTTGTT
>CAZZEF010000012.1:32201-45604 GCA_964652875.1 uncultured Planctomycetaceae bacterium | reverse complement strand
GCGTCATGTGTTCAGGATTTCTCGCCGGTTATCTCGCCCAGCTGTTTGGATGGCGGAAAACATTTATTATTTTCGGTGTCTGCGGAATCTTTTTGGGAATAGTTTTTATTTTCCGCCTTCGGGCAATGCCGGAAGAAGAAAAGAACAAACCCGACCTTGATGCGACAAATAACGAATGTCCTTCGAAAGAAATTAGCGACGGCAAGCAAGAACAGGATTCGTATTCTTTTTTGAAAGCGGTCTGTTATATCTTTCGAATACCCTCTTTCTGGCTGCTGGCGATCGGATTTTCCGCGATTGTCTTCGTCAATAACGCTTATGTCGTTTGGGCTCCTTCTTTGGTCAAAGATAAATTTCCCGAAATATCCCTGTTAGCCGCCGGCGGAGGCGCGATGCTTTATCATCATTTGACCGCGTTTATCGGGATTTTGTTCGGCGGATTCCTGACCGATCTTTTGGTCAAAAAATTTATTAAGGCCCGAATTTGGCTGCAAATGTTCTCAATGCTTCTCGGCTTTCCGATGATCATTATGATGGCTCAGGCGCCGTCTTTAAACAGTATTTGGATCATGATGGCACTTTTCGGACTCTTTCGCGGTCTTTATGAAACGAATACGCACGCGGCGGTCTTTGATGTTGTTCCGCCGAAATTCCGGTCTACTGCTGTTGCGCTGATGACAATGATCGCCTTTTGGGTTGGCGCCCTTTCTCCCTTGCTGCTCGGTTATTACCGGCAGCACCTTGGCAAGGAGACCGGCTTGAGTCACGGGTTTTCCGTTCTCTCTTATTCGTATTTGATCGGGGCCATTGCCCTGTTCCTAACCCTATTTTTCACCTTTAAAAGAGACAGGTATATTGAAAAATGAAAATCACCGGAATCAAAACTTTTATTTGCAACGCCTATCGGACGAACTGGGTTTTCATCAAGGTTTTGACCGACGTTCCCGGCCTTTACGGAGTCGGAGAAGCGACCCTTGAATATAAGGAGCAGACCGTTGTTCAAGCTTGTCTGGAACTCGAACGCGATCTTGTCGGGCGCGATCCGCGCGATATTGAAGCCATTTGGCATGAATCCTATCGGGACGCTTACTGGCGGGGAGGTCCTGTCTTAATGAGCGCTATTTCCGCGATTGACATTGCGCTTTGGGATATTCTCGGCAAAGATCTCGGCGTTCCGGTTTGGCGTCTTCTCGGCGGAAAAGTTCGGGATCGAATTCCTTGTTACGCCAATGGCTGGTTCGTTCCGGCTAAAACACCGGAAGAGTTCGGCGAGAAAGCGCAAAATGCCGTTGCCAATGGCTTTCGCGCTCTTAAATGGGATCCTTTTGGGTCCGCTTACAAATATCTTGAACCGAAAGCGTTCAAACAGGCAATTCGATGCGTTGAACTTGTTCATCAAGCCGCCGAAGGCAATTGCGAAATTCTGATCGAAGGTCACGGACGGTTTGATCTTCCGACCGCTTTGCGAATCGCGCAGGCTCTTGAAGAATTTAATATCCTTTGGTTTGAGGAACCGCTTATTCCTGATACGATGGAGGCGCTGGCCGATTTCCGTCGCCAGGCAAGAGTCAGGGTCGCTTACGGAGAGCGCCTTTACGGATCCCATTCGTTCAGAACACTGCTGGAATACCGAGCCGCCGACTTTATACAGCCGGACGTTTCTCATGCCGGAGGTTTGACTGAACTGAAAAAAATCGCCGCCCTTGCCGATACGCACCATATACCGATGTGTCCGCATAATCCGAGCGGACCGGTCGCCAACGCCGCGACACTTCAGCTTGCCGCTTCAACCCCGAACTTCATGTTTCTCGAAACAATGGCCAGCGATGTTCCTTGGCGATCCGAGATCTGCGACGAAAAAGTGTCCCTTGTCGACGGATCAATGTTGATCCCCGATCGGCCCGGCATTGGTGTTGATATCAACGAAGAAGAAATTGCGAAACATCCTTACAAACCGACCGCTTTGCGCCATTACCGCGGAACTCTGACGGAAATTCAGCCCGAAAATTCCAAAAAGTATTATTGATGCCTTATCTGAAAAATGTTTTCCATCGAATGTCGAAATCTTCAAAAAACATTTTTCGTTAAATTCATTAGAAGGTATTTTTGTATTGTTCTTCAATACATTTTCAACTTCCTTTTATTTTGTTCTCCTTTTAAATTTTCCGCCATATCAGCCGGTTAACTTCGTGAACCGGCTGTTCTTTTGACATTAGACCGGAACTTTCATAATGGAACCGGGATAAATATTACCAATTCCGACAGGATAAATAACATCTGTCACAGCCTAATAAGATCTCTATCTGTTTGATAGATCTCCCAATTTCGACAGGATAAATAACATCTGTCCGGCAACTCATCATTAAAAATACTCATCAATTTCGTTGTATTCTTTTTTACTTTTTATTTTTGTTTTTGTAATACCTAAAAATCAGCAGACATGAATCAACGGGCGGAACACAGGATCTTGCCGTAATCTTTAATGAACGAAAGATCGCCGTATCGTTTTTGATAAGCGTCGTCAATATAAACGGCAAAAGAAGTAATATTTCTTATTCCCCGATCGCGGTAAGTTTGAACATCTTTTCGGCAAACCTCCGGATGCCAAGGGAGTTTGACCGCCGGTTTTTTCCAACGACTGAACAAAGAAACATCGAGCCAATATTCTAAAACCTGCGCCGTTTCCGCCGGAAATATTTTTAAATTTTGATCCAGTGCGGTGAGTTGGGATTTGTGATTCGGTTGGCCGGGAACACCTCCCTTCCCATCGGACAGCGGAACCGTCCAGCTTCGATTAATTGGAGCGAATTCCAAAAAAATTCCCGGATCCGGTTTGATTTGCTTCGGCGGTTTAAAGGTTTTGGCATACGCAAGATGCGCCAAGGACGCTTGCGGACTGATTTCGGATCGAAGTGCCTTGATAATCGCGTTCTCGATCAGGAGCGCTTGATCGGAAACCGAAAGTTCCCGGCATCGCGGACAATGACATCCATCTCTGCCGTCGTCAAGCCAGTAAAAATACCGATGGGTCGTTGAACGGGCGATTCGTGCCGCTTTCACCGCGTTTTCCGCAATTATCGACAACGCTTCGGACGAATGAGCGCAACAGTTACAGTCAGGAGTGCGCTCCCCTTTTTCATTCATGCGGAACATCGAAGGATCCTTTTTAAAAAGATCCCGCGGAAGAAGATAACTCATTGCGTGAAGTTCATGTTCCGTTTGTAAACCATTCTCTTCACATTCGCGCAAAAATTGTCGGCCGCGTTCGCTTTGGAGAAAAGGGATCACGTCTTGCGGGCCAAAATGAGTTGCGATTGTTGTCAATCCGGCTTCTTTGGCCAACTTTGGCCAAGGGAGCGATGACGCAAGATCCTGCGAATGTAAAATAACACCGCGTGTCTTTAAAACAGGTTCTGCAGAACAGATCTTTACAGAACTATTTTTGCCGGTCTCTTTCGTTGCCGATTCTTTTTTTTCAGCGCCGGAAGCCTTTTCATCATTCTTCTCTTTTGAAAAAACCTTGCCGCCTGTCAGCGCGGACTCATCCGACAATTCAAAAGCTCCTGCCGTAATAGTCAAGCCGGCCACTCGATTAAAAAATTCCCGTCTTTTCATCATGCGCCTCCAATTTAATTTTTATCCGTCCGATCTGTCATTTTTTATTCGGATCAAAGCCGTTCAATTTTTTGACGGATCTGCCCGGGACTCCTTTATTCAAAAGATGATCCCAATCTTACTCTTCGCAAACAACTCGAAAACCGGTATCGAAAACCCGTTGCCAACTTCTGAAACTTGTCTTGAAATCTGCGGCGGCGCGATAAGGCCGGTCATGCCAGGAACCGCCGAGTGCCAATCGCTGCGGTTCCTCGCGATCAAGAATTTTTATTCCGGTCGAAGGAACAACGGAATCGGCGATCCATTCGGCGACATTTCCGTGCATATCGAAAAGTCCCCAACGGTTCGGTCGATATTGGCCGGGCCGTTCGGACAAAAATCCGTCATCACAAAAACGACGATCCTTGGGGATCCAGTCATCATAATAGGAAGCGTTCATTGGACGACGCTCCGCGTAATAAAGATCAATAACAAATTCGATCAGCATTTGATCGGCCAAATTAGCGTCTTTTGAAAAATCTGATCCGGGACCGCCAAATGAAAACGGTGTTTTGACGCCCGCCAGACAGGCACTGATCCATTCGTTCCGAGTGGCAAGACGAAAATTTTTACCTGTTTTTTTGGAAAGCCATCGACAAAAAGAATCTGCTTCATTCCAAGATACCCGACAGACCGGCAATTCGGGCGCATTAACATAAAATCCGCGAATTCCGTGACTCAATCCCAATCGAGATTCAACCCGACTGTCATGAGTCGGATCAAAATGTTCGAACTGTTGATTAGTGACTTCAAAGGTACCGAACCAAAGATCTTTTTTCAAACCGCTTTCTTCTTTTGAAATTTTAGTCAAATAAAGAGGAACATTGTCCGCAAGTTCTATTTTTTGGATCTTTCGATCGGAATCGATTTTTTTAATCGCTTCAGACTGACTAATATTCAGCGGATGATTTAAGTTTTTCGCCGCTTTTCGGGACCATTCCGCTCGTTGAGGAGATTCGCATCCGATCTCTTCCGGTCTTTCCTTACTCATACTAATTGGACTTTTATCAAGCGTCCCCTCTTTTGTTTTGAGCTTTTCACAAAGACGTTTTTCAAGTTCAAAGCCGGAAGGAAATGCCCGTTTGCCGGATGAGACTTCCGCAAGTATTTTTCTATCCTCTGGATCTGCGAATAGATTGACCGGCAGAACCGAATGATCCGTCGCGATCAATTTTCCTGCGCGAACGGCATTAAAACCAATTCCGCCTGTTGTCTCCGTCAAATCGTCAATACCTGCGTATTTGATCAGCAGCTGACGGCGGAGCCGGTCCCATTTTTCGATCCGCTCGCGTCCGGCAAATTCCGACCAGGTTCCGTAATAAGGAGCGTTCATATCAATCCAGGTTATGATCCGATCCCATGATTCCGCGTCAAGCTGAAGTCCGTAATGACCATTTTTCAGGATCTGAAAAAGTTCGGTTGTATTGGCGCTATATTCACAAGGAGTGAATACATGAAAATCGCTTTCAAGTCCCATTCGGCGAACATACCGGTGCATATTCAAATACGATGTCGAAAAGCGGCCGAAATGCGGTTTGCCCGTCAAAAACGCCGTTTTGTAATCGGTGACCATTTTACCCCCGCGCAGATCAAACGGAATTGTCCCCCAATGATGATCCTGTCCGTCATGACAGGCAACACAATAATGATCAAGGACCGGCTGAACTTCGCGCTCATAAGAAAAGCCGCGCATCGGTCCATACCAAGGAACAATCCTGGCCGGTTCCGCTTTCGATCGAAATGCCGAACTTGCCGCCGCCGAGGTCGAATTCTGATCTTCATGACATCCAATACAGGAGACGAACTCGCCCGGCATACCGGTAAACCAACTTCTCATCTGCTGAAGAGCGGCCCCATTTTCATCCAGCGGCTGTATGGCGATCGGTGTATTGGCCGGAACGGTAAACAACGCGGAACCGTCCGAATTAACCGGAACCGTCCCGATCACCTGCCGAACATCCCAAGGACCGTCGACTCCAATTATGGCGTTCTGTCCGCCGTTTTCCGGATAATGATAACTATATGAATAGAGCCGCAGATTTTTAACAGTTCCGCGCGGAACACCGGCAAGCCCCTGTCCGTTGTAAAGATCCTGAATATAAACCGACGCTTCCTTTTGAGAAAGATCGACCCGATCCATTATCATCGGCGGACGTTCCGATTTCTTCCAGGGAACCGGCTCAAAACAGGCAAAATGATTCGATTCGGCCAAAAGAATCATATTTTCAAAACGGTCAACGAGATAAATCCCCCAAAGTGCCGATTTATCAGGCTGCGCGGCGACAAGATAAAAATCTTCACTCAACGGATACGGATGCAGAAATTTCGGCCAGCTTTCATCGACAATGTTATCGCCGGTTAAGGTCGAATAATATTTTTTATCTGTTCGCGACTTGACGAATTTCGGATATCCGCAAACACGTTCAACGGCGCCGTACTCCTCCGTTCGACCTTTTTCAACATCAAACAAAACCAGTTCACCCATTCGCGGCACTCCGTGATGACCGGTAACAATGGCCGCGAATTTGGTTGTACTCCCGGGAATCGGACGGGCATACATCATTGAGACCGGCCAAAGCGAATTCGATCCGTAAAAAGCCCTCTGCAATGTTCCGTCAGGATTCATTGTAAAAAGAATTCTGCCCGGAACATGCGGAACATCAGTGTATTCCCAGCGATTGTAAAGGATCTGTCCGTTGGGCATAAGAGTCGGGCACCAGTTATGTTCCTGATCGAACGTCAACCGGCGAATTGCCCCGTTTTTATTTTGACGATAGGTATTTGTAACCCGACGGGTTCCCTGCATGCAAGGAACACTTGTGTAACACATTGACGATGTAAAGATCAGGGAATCGTCCGGAAGATAACAGGCGTCGTAATGTTCCGCCTCCGGTTCGCGCGGCAGGAGTTCTTTTAAAAGCTTCCCGGCAGCTTTGCCCTCGGCAGCGCCTTTCAGATCAAGTTCGAACACATTAAACGGACCGTCTTTTGTGTATGTCGAAACCAATGCTTTTTCCGCATCAAAATGAAGATCAAGATCACCGAGAAATGAGGGGCTCTCCGGTTTAAAAAGAACCTTCATTTCAGGAAGATTATTTTTGTTTTTTCCTTTTGGAAGATCAAGGGTCATAAGCATGTCGTCGAAAGCTTTTTTATTGAGAATACTGTTGCTTTCGTAATTATAAGGAAGTCCGAGATCTCTGTCATGACGTTTGACAAAAAGGATCTTTTCAAAATCAAGTAATGGATTGCTGAGCGCCGTTCTTGAATAAAGACGAATCATTTCCAGATACTTTTGAACGAACGATTCTGCTTCTTTTTGGATTTTCGCATCGCGGAACGCCGCCGGATCCGAAGCGAAAAGAAGATCATAATTTTTCATTTCATTTTGCAGCAGGGCGGCCTGTTTTTTTTCATCGGCGAGAAAATCATCTTCTCCGAGATCCTCCCTGAAATATTTAATCAGATCATCCGTCCGGCGAACAAGATCCATAAACTTTTTTCGGCTGACCGTAACTTTTATGCTGTTTGGAAGATCGGAATAAGAAGTTCCGGAACTTGCTTGAATTTTGAATTCAACATAAAGCAAGTCGGGATCGAAATTTTTTTTCTGTGTATCGAACATACCCGGGCAGTAGGTTAATTCATCGTTCATATTCAAAGCGCTGAAATTTCTTTCGGGATCGGTTCGCGAGATCTGAAATGAAATATTGGCCGCAGGCGCCAACGCCAGCGCCGTTTCCGCCGCGTAATGATTGCCAAACGTTTCACCGCTCTCTTTTTTTCCGGCCCGATCGCGGGCGATTTCAAGATACCAGCCGCCGCTCCAGGGGCTCGGCTGCCATTGATCCTGCTTGAGTATTTTTTCCCGGGCCGTTGTCCGCGGAACGGACCATTGAGAAGACGATTGAAATTTCGGGGTAAACTTCAGCGCGCAGATATGCGGAATATTAATCGTTTTGGAACTGAGACGAATAACATTTTTGCCCGGCTTGACGATATTGAAATCAAGTTGTTTTTCCCATTTCGCATGACTCGTCTGCCAAGAACCGGTCGTCGATTTGACGATCATTCCGAGATCTTTGCCCGCAACCGTCAAAAGCATTGGCCGTGAATCTCCCGCGGTATATAGAACAGAAAGTTCATAATTTCCCGGATTGGGAAAATCGACATCGAATTCAACAAAAGTCAATGCCTGGCCGCCGGTACAGAGACAGACATACTTATCACTGTAAAGAGCCGGTCCTTGGGTAACGTTTCCCCGATCAAACCATTCCGAACGAATCGTCAGCGGCGTTTGACCGAATAAATTCATGGCGAAAAAAAGAACGCCCAGCAGAAATAAATATTTTTTCATTTTGTTTTCCCTTTTATACTGCTTTTATTTAAATTTTCCATTATTTCCGCCGATCGACTGCGTGAATCGACTGTTCTTTTGACGTTATAACGGAAAATTCATATCATTCTTGAGACAAATCTATTTTTCTCCGCTCACGTTCTTTTGACGTTATAACGGAAAATTCATTATGGAACCGGTATATAATCCGTATCCGTCTTGAATAAATGCGATTCGCTTTTTATTCCGATTCACCCGGGATCTCCGTCACCCCAAGCGAAACAGATCGAAAATACTAAATCTTTTGGCGGATCTTTTGAAATTTTAATGCAGACTGTCTGTATCTTCCATTTCACATTTTCGTTTAATAGTTATACTGTTCTTATTTTAAAATTTCCGTCATTTCCGTTGATTGACTGCGTGAATCGACTCCTTTTTTGACGTTATAACGGAAAATACATCATGGAACCGGTATAAGTATATCATTTCTTTTCTCTTAATCAAGACTTTACCTATAATTCAATTAATAAGCCTTGTAACAATTATTTTTTCGTCTTCTTTCTCGACTAATGCCGAATACTGGAAGTTTTGGAGCCGCGCTAATAAAAGAAGGAGCCGCGTTAATAAAAGAAGAATATTAATCATATAAAATCAAATGACCATTCCGCATAAAATCAAAAAAGGACTTTTTTTTAATTCAGAACCCGTTATAATTTATCTTGGAAATGAAAAATTTTTCCGCGTGAACTTTTGACATTTCGTACACATCGATTTCATACAGACAACGTTTTAAAATTTTCCGCATTTTTGACTTGGTGTTCGACCGTTCTTTTGAGGCAGGATCGGAAAATTCATCTATGAAATCAATACAATTGATTCGGATCGTTGAAACAGAATTTTGATATTTTCTTGCAGAAGAACAAAAAAATTAGATCGGAACACAATAAACAACAGGGGAGTAAACAATAATGAACGGACCGGATTCAGTCAAGGATCTTGCGCAAAAACTGATTGACTGGTTTAATCCGTCGGAACAATATCTGGCGGCCTTTTCCGGCGGAGTTGACAGCGTAACGCTCGCCAAAGGGGCAATTGAGTCGGGCGCAGACACAACGGGAATTTTTGTTGGTTCGCCAACTTCGACCGCAGATGATCTTGACCAGATCGACCGAATCGCTCAAGAGTGCGGAGTCGCACTTCTTAAGATCAAGGGCGATGAAATGAACGATTCCCAATTTCTTCAAAATGATTCCAAACGTTGTTATTATTGCAAAAAGAATCGTTACGAAGCAATGCGAAATATGGCCGGGTCAAGAATTCTGCTGGACGGATCGAACGCCGATGATCTTAACGATTATCGACCAGGAACCGCGGCTGTCCGCGAACTTGGAATAAGAAGTCCGCTGGCGGAATTGGGTATTAATAAAAATCAAGTGCGCACATTGGCCCGATTTTGGAATCTTTCCGTTGCGGATAAACCGTCGAATCCCTGTCTGGCCACTCGTCTGGCTTACGGACTGCAAATTAATAAAGAACGCCTCGAAATGATCGATAAAGGTGAATCTTTTCTTCGACGAAACGGGTTTCCTGTCTGTCGGCTGAGAATGGACGCGCCTTGTTCGGCAAGAATTGAAGTTGATCCCCAAGAGCTTGACCGACTTGTCCGCCAACCGCTGCGTTCCGAACTGATTCAATATTTTCAGTCGCTTGGTTTTCAATTTGTTTCCGTTGATCTGGAAGGTTTTCTGTCGGGCAAAATGAACAGAAGCCTGCATAAATCCAACTTGGAACTGTTTTGAAAATATTCATCGCGATTACTTTTACTTTTTCTCCAATTTTACAGAAATGAAGAATTACAGGAGCAACCGACAGTAAATGAGAAAATTAAATTATTGACAATATATACCGATTCCATAATATGAATTTTCCGTTATAACGTCAAAGGAACCGCCGATTCAAAAGTCAATCGGCGGTAATGACGGAAAATTTAAAATAAATGCATTATAAAATTTCCCGTTTTAAAGGATCTCGCAATTAGCGACGGTCGAATTCCGGACCCGCGGCATTTCCGTCAAATCGGCAAAAAATGTAAACCTTTCCTGAAAACAGGCTCAATCCGTTTATTCCCTGTTTCCAAACCAATATCAAATCAATATTCATATTATTTTTACAAAGGGCGCGCCATGAAAAAATTTTCTGTTCTGTTTTGTTTTATCCTGATCTTGGGAATAGCGCTGTCCCAAGCTAAAGAAACAGGAAAATACAAAGGCGAAATTCTTTTGATCGAACACTCGGAAAAACATGTTGCAGTTCGCGTCGAAGAACCCAACCCGATCGGAGTTTGTTTTCAGGCTCCCTGTTCCTTTTCTGATCTGTCCGTCTGTTGTCCAAGTTACGGCGACAATATCGGCGATCTGACCGTTTCTCTTTACCGTTGGAAAAAAGATTTACAAACGACACTCACCCAAAAAGCAGACGCCTCTCATCAATTCATTAACTTCGCGGATAACGCCGTTCTTCGATTCAGCTTCGATTCTCTTCCGAAAGGATCTTATTTAATCCGTATTCATTCGCCGCGCCAAACCGTTGGCGTTTGGATGATGAATGAAAAAACGGAAGGAATTGAAACCTGGCTGGGAGATCAACCGATCGATAAAACTCCTCAGATCGGATTCGGCTTTTCTTCTGATTTTCCTTTTCAGGGCACACTGAACCGATATCATCAGCTGCAAAATGCTTCTTCAACCGCACCGAAAGAACCGGAAATTTCCGAAGAGGATCCCATCCGCCGTTTTGACGTTCAACCCGACACCTGGTACGCGACGGACGATCTTGGTCGGGATCTCCCGGACCAATCCCAAACAGGTCCCCGGCGCTCCGGCAAACAGGTCGGGATCTTTTATTGGACCTGGCATGACGCGCTGTCAAAAGTCAATAACGGAGCTGGTCCTTTTGACAATACAAAGATCACTCGACAGTATCCGGAAGCGGTCCGCGATATCAATCATCCGGCTTGGGGACCGATCTATCATCCGCATCATTGGGGAGAACCGCTTTTCGGATATTACGCAACCTGTGACAAATGGGTCATGCGTAAACATGCCGAACTTCTGGCCGATGCCCTTGTCGATGTTGTCGTTTTCGACTGCACCAACGGAACCAATACCTGGATGAACTCGACCTGGGCGCTACTGGAAGCTTTTTCCGAGGCGCGGGCCGACGGTGTCCGAACGCCCAAAATTGCCTTTATGCTTCCGTTCGGAAGTCTGCCGTTCAACAGAACCGATCTCGTCCAGCTTTATCGGGATCTCTATCGAGACGGAAAATATCGGGATCTCTGGTTTTACTGGAACGGGAAGCCGATGATTTACGCTATTCCGGAATCGCTGGAAAAAGATCTTCCGACCGGTTTATCCGCGGAAGAAAAAAAAGAACTCGAAACGATTCGAAATTTCTTTACGTTCCGACCGCCGCAGCCTACTTATACGGGAGGTCCCCGACGTCCGGATAACTGGGGATGGCTCGAACTCTATCCCCAAAACGGATACGTCGAAAAAGGTGATGGATCATACGAAATGGTTTGCGTCGGCGCCTCTCAAAATAATTCCGCCAAAAATTTGTCCGGAAAAAGCGGACTGTCGGCAATGAACGATATCAACATTTTCGGCCGGGCCTATGTCGTCGGCGCTCCGAAAGATCCAAGACCCAATGCTTTTCTTTACGGCGGAAATTTTCAGCAGCAATGGAACCGCGCCTTCGAAATTGATCCCGATTATATTTTCATTACAAGCTGGAACGAATGGATCGCGTCCCGATTTCCCAAATGGATGGGACTGACCAACGCTTTTCCCGATGAGTTCGATACGGAATTCAGCAGGGACGTTGAACCTTCCCGCGGCATTTTAAAGGACACTTTTTATCTTCAAATGACAGCTAACATCAGAAAGTTCAAAGGGGTCGGAAAACTTTCTCCCGCAAGTGAACCTCAAACGATCGATTTGAACTCAGCATCGACCGGTGAAGATCCCTGGAAAAATGTCCAACCGGTTTATCGGGATTACCGGGGCGATACCGGTAAACGGGACGCGATCGGATACGGAAAGATCCGTTATACAAACAATACCGGTCGTAATGACATTGTTCTGTCAAAAATGACAAGAGATCGGGACAAAATTTACTTTATGGTCGAAACGTCCAAAGATCTGACCCCGAAAAGCGATCCCGGATGGATGCGTCTGTTGATAAAAACAGCCGGATCGAAAAAACAACCGAACTGGGAATCGTTTACTTACATTGTTAATCGAAAAAACCCGAAAAATTTAGCGGTTATTGAACGATCAAAAGGCGGCTGGAATTGGGAAAAAACCGGCAATGCCGAATATCGGATTACCGGAAATCGTCTTGAAATCGCCTTGGAGAAAAAATCACTTGGTTTTAAACCGGAAGACAAGATTGATCTTTATTTTAAATGGTCGGACAATATGCAAAAGGACGGTGATCCGCTTGATTTTTATCAATACGGCGACGCGGCCCCTGATGGAAGATTCACTTGGCGTTACCGGGAATAAAAACACTTTCTCCAGGGGATAGAAATAAAACGGAAACGCTGATAAAATTTCCCGCATACACTGATTCCATCATGAATTTTCCGTTATAACGTCAAAAGAACAGTCGATTCACGCAGTCAATCGGCGGAAATAACGGAAAATTTAAAATAAAAGCAGTATAAATATTTAAAACTTCATTTAATCAGGTTTGAACCGCAATTCAGTTCCTTCGTCGTTATTTGATCATTTGTGTCTTAATAAAGATCAAGCGCAAACAAACGGTCTCCGGTTTGTGAATGATTTTATTAGCGTCGCGAGAAAACTGTTGAATGACGTTGACCTTTACGCGGAGAATATTTGTATTCTTTTTTCTCCGCGGATGACATTGCGAACCGGTCGTTCATCTGTCATTGAATCAAAAAACAAGATACTGCGGCATTTATTGAATGGTGTATCCTTCAGGAATATAAAGCAACCGACCGCAGGAAGGACAAACAACCGGCTTGCCTCCAAGTGTTTCATTAACGAAATGAATCGGAACTTTCTGTTTGCAATGACCGCAGTAATTTTCATTGTCAATTGGAGCAAGTGCGTCTTCTCCTCCGTAACCTTCGACCGCTCGTGAATAAACAGGATGATATTCTCTGTTCAGTTTTGATTCTTCTTCTTTCAGAACACCGGAAAAATGACGAATATCGTCCTCAATGACCTTTTTTTCATCGGCCCAGATCTTTTCGCGATCGCCGATCTGTTTGATCATTTCGTCAAGATCCGATTTGATCTTTTTGACATTTTTTTCAAATTCCTCTGTTTCGGTAATCGCCTCCAACGCGGTATCAGCAAGCGAATCAGCCTTTTCGGTATCT
>CAZZEF010000012.1:16613-32191 GCA_964652875.1 uncultured Planctomycetaceae bacterium | reverse complement strand
GTTTTTTGCTTCCGAAAGTTGAGTTTTTCGACGGGCAATTTGATCTTCGGCCGCTTTCAGCTCATTTTCTTTCTTTTTGGAGTCAAGAACAAGAACACAATGTTGCTCCTTGGCGGCGGAAAGTTCAGAGTCTTTCTTTTTGGCCTTCTCTTTCTGAACAGCAATTTGAAGCGCGCCTTTTCGAAGCCGCGCGTTCAGTTCCGTCAATTGACGATGAAGGGCATGAAGTCGACGGAGCAGCTCCATTGTTATTTTGTCGGCCATTATTCACCTGATTTTCTTTGCAAAATTGTTGTGTATTTTTCAGATTCACTTTATGTATTTTTATTTTAATTTTTGGGCGTTGAAACAAACTTGATTTCCTTGGCATGTTTCTGAACGATCAAATTCATTTCAGCGGCACTGTTTACAGGAACCTCATTATTGAAACGCAGATTATCAATAACGACGTTCTTCAAGTCGTGTTCCCGATCATAAGCGGCAAACAGTGAAATTGGTTTTGTCTCACAAAATACTTGTATATCCTTAAAATAAATATTTCGAATTGTTCCGCGCGATGTGTCGGTCGAATTCATTTTTGAGATCTTCAAGATCAAAAGATTTGGACTTCTTTTCTCTTCTTTTCGCGAATACTTTTCCTCTTTCGATCTTTGTAAAACAGCGGGAAGCATTGTCTTATCCATTTCGACCCGAATATTTTCGAACCGAACATTGGAAACAGCGGCCCGATCTTTATGTTCAATCGCCAATGCCGCGTGAACCGTTCGAATAATATCGCAGTTTTTGAATACAATATTTTTTATTTCCGGAGCAGCCGTTTCTGTACCGATCTTGATCGCCCGTCCCCAATCGCACCAAAGAACGCAATTTTGAAACGTTATATCGGACGCCTCTTTTAATTTGTGTCGCATTACTCCTTTAACAACAAGACTGTCGTCAAAAGAACGGACAAATGCGTTTTCAACCAGAACATGACGGCTGTTGCAGATATCAATTCCATCGGAATTATACCGCCAGTGCCCGATAAGCGCCGTTCCGGAAATGACAACATGGTCGCAATTAAAAATATTGGTTGTCCAGACATTGGAATCGCGCTGAATGATACCGCCCCCAAGATAAACATCCTGACAGTTTTCAAACCAAAAAGCACCGCCCCCTTTTTTTCGATTAAGTCGGCTGACATCGATCATACCCGGCCCTTCAACGCGGATATGCGAAACATTTCTTCCCTGAATACTGCCATAAACAACCGCTCCTGCATCTATATAAACCGATTCGCCGCTTGAAAGCGAGAGAATTCCGACATCATGAACCCCCGGCCCAAAATAATGCAAATTTTTCGCCTTTATATCAACAGGACGTATACATTTTGCGACAGGCAGTAAATGAAGAGCCCGATGCGTTCCGTTGATCAAAACAGCAAGGGATTCGGGCTTGGTCAATTCAAATACGATCTGATGTTCGCCGATCCGCTTGAAACCGATATCTTTTGATCTTGGCTGGATTTGAACGGTGTTGATCTTTTCTTTCGAAGCAATTTTTATTTGAACCGGTCCATTCATTTCCCAACGGGCAAAACCGGCCGTTTCCGTCTGATCAAGCGGCCGCTGATACCCCGGCCAAACCTGATTCAACGGAACCGCGGAAACCCGGCATTCATAAACAGGAACCGTTTTTCCGTCAACCGTCAGTTCATAAGCGTCGAATATCTTCTCGCTGGAAGGAAAGGGAACAACAACAGCATTATTGCCGTTCGGCTGTTCTGCCTCTGTTTTTCCCTGTTTCGCAAAAACCGTTGCGGTCAAAATGAACAAAAATATAAAAGATGACATAAGTATTTTTTTCATTTCTATTTTTACTTTCTTAAAAAAGATCTTTTCTTATTGTTTTCATTTCAACGGCAAATAATTTTTATATTTTTCGTGTTTTTCGCCGATTGACTTTGTAATCAGGCTGTTTTTAAGGTCAGACCGGAAAATTTATAATGAGACCGTTATAAATTTTGACCGCTGCCGAAAAAGAAATAAAATTGCTTTTTGGTCGAGTAAAATATTTTCCTGTTCATTATCAAGGATGTCCCTTCTTTATTTTGTTTGACAAACAGTTATAATTATTATACACTTAAATAAGAGAAAGAAAATATTTTTACCAATATTTATGACATATTTTTTGTTTCGTCGGCTTATTCAAATATTTCAGGATTATATTTCTAAATATTTTCTTTTAAAACAGAATTATATTTTCCTGTAATTATTGACCGTTGAATGTTTTCTTTTACATTCTTTCTTTGACGATACCCCGTCGGAATAACAGTTACAGAACGCCTGCTGATTCGCGAAACGATCTGAAGATGATTTGGAAACACAAACCTCTTGGATCAACTTCAAATTCAAGATCCCCGAATTTACTTTACGCATTTAACTGAAAGGATTTTTATGAAATTGAAAAACGAACTGATCATTTTTCTTTCGTTATTGTTCATGAACATCGGATATTCCCTAGCAAACGATCAAACGAATAAAATTCAACCGAGGGGGGCCGATCCGAAAACGGATTGGCAACTTGTGTTCGAAGATACCTTCGATCAGGGAACAGTTCTTTATGAAAACAAATGGATCACCAGTTACCGGCCCGGTCGATCTGAATACAGCGCGGCTAAGGGCAAGGGAAGCGGAAAAGCAATTCCGGCCAATTATGTCATTGAAAACGGAATTTTAAAAATCAGGATCGATGAAAAAAAACCGGTTCGAAAAAACAAGCTGACCGCAACGGTTTCATCGATTCAAACATCCTGTTTTACTTATGACAAAACAAAAAATTCCTTTAAAGTATTTGATAAATTTGTCACTAAATATGGCTGGTTTGAAATTCGGGCCCGTATGCCGAAAGGATCGGGACTTCATAGCGCTTTTTGGCTGCTGCAGAAAGATCCGCTGGATCAGGAATATTCTATTGACGGCAAGCGAAAAAAAGTCGGCGAAGGCGTTGTTGAAATTGACATATTCGAAATGCTCGGAAGTAAAGTCGATGAAAAGATCAATTATTTCAATGTTCACTTTACCAAAAACGGACATCATAAATACAAGTTCGATTTCGATTGTTCCAATGAGTTTCATGTTTGGTCGATGAATTGGGAAGAAGGACAGTTGACTTGGTATCTGGACGGCAAAAAGATCTGGACATATGAAGGAGAAACACCGAAAAAAGAAATGTATGTGCTTCTCGGACTCTATCAGGGATCGAACTGGACGGGCCCTCTAGACAAGAATATGCCTTACCCCCGGGATTTCGAAATTGATTATATCCGAATTTGGAATAAAAACGTTAAATGAAATTGTTTAACAGGATATTCACTTATTTACAATATTAAATTTCTGTTTTTATACTGAATCAAGTTAGTTTTTGCGGATAAAAAAATAGAAATAGTAAACCGGATCTTTTCTTTTTCCGGTTTACTTTTCATAATTCGACAAATGATTATTAAGAAGCTGATATTTCCGAAAGTAATACTTTTCTTAAAAACTACTCATTAAACACTTCTTTATGTCCGTCAATTTCAACAATATATTTTCCATTGTTTTCAGAAAATTTAACAGGAAGCTTTTTAGCGTCATCAGCCAAAAGCTGAATAACATTTAAGTATACGGTTGTTTTTTTCGCTGATTTATTGGAATATTGAACACGCCAGCCTTGCGTTTCCGGCAAGTTTTTCGGAGGTGCCTGAAAATGATTTTCAAAAATATCATTTGCCTTTTCCTCTCCAAACAAAACAGTCGTCCGATCTTCTTTTTTCGGCAAAAGAACGGTAACGGACATCCGGCCGGGCTTAATCGAAGCTTGTTCCGGCAACGGTGCCGAACTTATAAAACCATCGCTGTCGAATTTCGGTTTGTTCAAAGTACAGATTTGCCAGAAGCTTTTTAAATAATCATTTTTACTATTATTATTTTCTTTTTGCCCCTTACTTTTATGATCGTCATTTTTGTCCTTTTTAGCAGAACCATGTTGATATAATAATTCACGAACCGTTACTTTGTCGTAAACGATCAAGGCGGTCGGAACATCTTTTCTTTGCAAATTGATCCAGCGGAACGAACGGATATAAGACTGCGCCTTGTCGCTGTAAGCGGGAGTCAAATCGAGCGTAAATTCCGATCGAAGCGGTTTCATTGAAGAAGGTTCAATTTTTGACCGGATTATTTTCGAAGTATGAAAAAAAGGATTTTCCAAATAGTCCTTGGGTATCAAAGGCGTTTTATTAATCACCCGCTGACCTCCGTCATTGACAAGAGTGCCCGGAAACTTTTCGTTCGGATCGACAATAAAAACGAGATTATGCGAACTGGATCTCTTATTAAAATTGACATCGTATGGGGTACCATAAAACCCATAAATGCCGAGATCGCAAGTCTGCTTGCCCCGATACCAAATTTGAAACGCGCCGGCATCCTCATGCTGATGATTATCCGATCCGAAATTGCCGCCTCTGATTTCGACAATCGCCTCGTTACTGTCGGGTTCAAAAGTCCTCCCGTCTTTAAACCAATCTTTTTTCATCCATCCGGTTCGAAGGACTTGTCCCGAAAAAACCGGACCGAAATCATATCCGGCCGGAACGGTATCAAAAGAGAAATCAGGCTTTAACTCCGGATCATTCAGAAGAAGAAAAAGAATAGGGAAACTGCTTTCCGGTTTACCGCCCCGCTGTCGAAAATATTCCGCCTTCATTACCGGATTTTTTCCGTAAGCATACATCATCAGCGCGGCCTGCGGATAACGAAATTGACCTGTCCCCCATTGATCGGCGTCATTGAACATTTGACCGTCAGGCAGTCGCATTTGAAGAAAATAATCGGCAACTCCGCAAATATTTTCATTGAAGACACGTCTGCCGGACATTCGTTCCAAAAGAAGGGCGGCGGTAAGTTCCCAAGTGAATCGGAATGACGCGTAAGAGATCCCCTGATTATGACGGGGAGACTGATATTCGAAAGCACGCATTGGTACAAGTTCTTCCAAAATACGATACGCGCAAATTCGATAAGGCTCCGGATCCGATTCATAAACAGCAATACTCATGGCCAGAAGATCGCGAAGAAGCTGCGATTCATTACCGTGTCCGTTAACAATAATCTGCCGGAACGGTGGCCAACTGATCTCCATTTCGCGGGCATTGAGAAGCATTTTTTCGGCAAGAATTTTTTTGTCTTCTTCTGAAAGCAGAGGATAACACCAATCGTAAACAAGCGCGGCGGTATAAATGACCAATCCCCGTTCCCGGGTTATGTCCATAATATTGCCGAATTGAATATTCTTAATCATAAAGACAGTTTTTTCGACCGCTTCCCTGCCGATTTTTTTATCGCCGTCAACAAGATAATAAAACGCCATTTGTGTTATCGCTTTCAAATACCGATAAAGCGCGGATATCGAATTTTTATCGATAATGTCAAGAGAAACTTTTTCATTATAAGGACGCCGTGCCGACTTTTGGACCAGATCCCAAACGGGCTTGTTTTCTCCGGATAAAAGATTTTTCTTGAGTTTCGGAAGTTGTTCCGGACGAACCCAAAGACGGGGATGACCTTTCGGAGGCACAACGGACGGCTGCCAATCAGCCATCGGATTCGGAAGTGCGGGCGGACGCCATTTCCGCATCTGAATATAATCAAGACGAACGGTCGGCGGCAGCTGAATTTTAACTTTTGTTTTTCCCTTTGGAAGATCGAAAAGGCCGAACGTTTCCTGAGCGCCGTTCGGATTGCGCCAAGGAGAAAAGACTATTCGGGAACTGACCGGTAAATCATTAACCTGAAATCGCGCAAAGAAAGACTCGTATTTATTTTTTGTTTTCCGCAAAAGATCATTGGCGTTGTCCGGATTGATTCCCGCATTCGTCCGAAGCTGATAAGTACCTGCTTCGCGAATATCGATTTCGAAAGTCAAGTCGGGCTCGAAAAGATCCGGGGATCCGACAGGCTCGGATATTTCTTTTTTCAGCGCGATTCCTTTTTTTCCCGAAAAGGAAGCCTGATCGGTAATGACTGTTCTTTTTTCGTTTATAATCGCCTCTTCCGCTTCATAATTCTGCGCAATCGCCGCAACGGGAACTAACAGAAGAAGAAACACAACCGACAATTTACCTAATGATCGATTCATAATACCCCTTATTAAATGAAAGTGTTGTTTTATAATGAAAGCGTTTTATTTTGTCAATTTTTTAAATTTACTGTCCAGGAAACTTTTTGCATCGGCGGCCCTTTAAACTGCAGCTCTGATTATTAGCCATTCTGATAAAACTGTTTTTTATCACCAAACATTCCGCCGGAAAAATTGTTCCAAATTCGGGCGCGTCTTAACGAATCGAAAAAAGGACGGTCGCTGTTTTTTCGGACTGTCAGTTCAATATCGGAAGATCTGATTTAATATCGTATTGTACCGCATTATGGATTTAAAGCACCGGTAAAATTCCGTTGAATAAACATTTGTTTTTCAATCCATTCAAAACTGACCAATATTGGAACAATCATCGAATAATATACCGGGCATACACATTTATTATATCGGTGAAAAAAACAATTTCCAGTGCAAACAGATTACCGATCAAAATTTTATTTTTACGGGGATTATTTTTTCTTTCTTTTGCGTTATAATTATAATGGCAATAATCAGCGATCATTTATATACTGCTTTTATTTTTAATTTTCCGTCATCTCCGCCGATTGACTGCGTGAATCGGCTTTTCTTTTGATGTCATAACGGAAATTTCATTATGAAATCGGTATAACAATAAAGGAGAGAATGAATATGAATAAAATTCTGATCGTCTATTTTTCCTGGTCGGGCAAAAGTAAGGCAGCCGCGGAAAAGATCGGTCAAATGACCGGCGGTGAACTTTTTCAAATCGAACCGGAACAAGCGTATTCAACCAATTATTCCGATGTTGTCGCTCAAGCGCGCAGAGAATTGGCAAACAATATCCGTCCGAAACTGAAAAATCAAATTGATGGATTGGAATCAGTCGATCTTGTTTTCGCCTGTTATCCCAACTGGTGTCGGACAATGCCGATGCCAATGTTCACTTTTTTTGAGAATTATGATTTTTCCGGTAAAACAATCGCGCCTCTTTGTCTCAATGGCGGAGGCGGTTTGGGCCGAAGCGTTGATGATATTAAAAATTTATGTCCTGGCGCCAAGGTTGTTGATGGACTGGCTATCGGTGAACATGAAGCCAATCACCCTGAAAATCTTCTTTTCGATTGGCTGAAAAAATTGAAACATCACTTTGAAACAAAATGAAGTCTGTTTTGATATAACAGTTCTATTATGTAATTTCCGTTTTAATGTTTAAAGAACTGAAATAAACAAAAGCACTTATGATCTGTTTTAAATTACAATCAAAAAAGGGATCGATCCACCCAAGACCGGTCCCTTGTATGTTTATTATTCACCTGCCATTAATTCCTTGCGAAAAAGACAAAGACGTTTAAAATCTCCCGCTGACAAGCCATAATATATTTTTTAAAACAACATTGATAAATATTTTTATACTGCTCTTTTTTTAAATTTTTCGCAATGACTGCCGGTTGACTGCGTGACTCGACAGTTCTTTTAACGTTGGAACGGAAATTTCAAAATCGAATCAAAATAAAATCAGTCAGTAAAATCTTCAACCGCTTGTTCGACAGTATCCTTTATATCCATGAGCATATAAAGGCCGGAGATACGAAAGATCTGACTGACCAGAGGATTGATGTTTGCAAATTTTAATTCTATTCTCCGTTCACTGGCCGTTGTTTGCAAAACAATAAAACGACTCAAGGTCGAACTACAAACATATCTGATCTTGGAAAAATCAAGAATTACTTTTTTGGACGGTATTTCATCCAAAACTGCGATTAGTTCTTCACCGAACTCCTCATTGGGAAAATCACTGTTAAGATTGGAAGCGGTTATACAAATGATCGCATACGAATCCTTATTCTCACAAGTAAGATATTTATATTCTGTCATTGATAATCCTTAATAACTAAGAGGGTATTAAATGATTGACACGAGTAATAATGGTCAAACTGTTTTACCGACACTTCACTTACTAATCCAACATAGAAATACAATTTTTATGTGTTTCTGCGTTTTTCTGTTAATAATTATTATCGAAAATCATTTAATTGTCAAGAATAAATCTCTTAAATATTGTTTTATGAAAAAACTTATTAATATTTTTATCATTCTGTTTTGGGAATATTCAATTGTTTCGACCTGTTTCCTTTAATATAATTTATACTGCTTTTATTTTAAATTTTTCGTCATCTCCGCCGATTGACTGCCTGAATCTGCTGTTCTTGTGACATTATAATGGAAAATTCATGATGGAATCGGTATATTATCTTTGCTCACCTGTTAAATTCTTCGTAATTCCGCCGTTTGACTGCGTGAATCGGCAGATCTTTTAACGTTAGAAATGAATTTTTCAGGAAAAATGGGAGACGCACTTCTTTTCCGCCGAAGTTTGAAACATAACTAATTATTCGTCACGAACATCTTTATTGTTCGATATTCTTTTTTGTACATATTTTTGTTTTTATGTGTCTGTATTCTATATGGATAATTATTTTTTCATTATTTTTGATTTTTTTACATATTGAAAATTATTCTGTTGACATTTCAAAAAACAAACAATATAATAATATTATGAATAATAAGAAGTTATGTCGAATCGATTTTGTTTTTTTATTTTCCCCTCATTAAAAATTACCGATACACGAAATCAAGGGGCGGAAATTACGAAAATTCAAAATTGACAATAAAACTTGTTTTTTGGATTTTAAAAATGAAAAAAAATTTTTTTCCGCATTTTTTCTCTTGTTTTACCAATCGCAAGCAATCGGAAGCCGCGCGGCTTTCAATGCGTCAACTCAGTCGTTTGACATTGGAAAGGCTTGAAGATCGAGTACTTTTAAGCGTGTCCGGCGGTACGGAAGAATTAACGGCCGCTGTTCTTTCGTTGGACGTTCCGGAGACACCTTTGACAGACGCTCTTTACACACCCGTTTATGTTGAGGACAGCGATACGTCGTTCTTTCAAACTCCGGCAGACGTCTTTTCTGACCAATCAAATCCTGTCTCTCAAGCGGCAACAGTTAAACTTTCAACTGATTTCGCAAATGAGGATACCATAACATCCAGCCAGTTGAGAACTTTGATTTACAATGCGGGACCCGACGGAACGGTTGTTTTTGACAAAGCCGTTACTGTTGATTTTTCCGAGGCTTCCCTTACTCTTTATTCCAATATAACTTTTTCCAATGAAAGCGGATCCAAAGTTTCTTTCGAAGGAAAAAACTCTCACGCTTTTTTCTTAATTAAAAATTCTGTCTCGGCTGTTTTCGACGGAATAGATTTTACCGGCGGGAACGGGATCTATTCCGGTCAATCCTCAATAGCCGGCGGAGCTTTTTGGAATTCCGAGGGAACATTGAAATTAATCAACTGTTCCATTTCCAATTGTTCAACATCAAGTGACGGCGGGGCGATCTATTCATTCGGGACATCGTCTCTCGAAAATTGTTCCATTTCCAATTGTTCAGCAATAGAAAATGGCGGGGCGATCAGTTCATCAGGGGCATTGTCTCTCGAAAACTGCTCCATTTCCAATTGTTCGTCATCAGGAAATGGGGGAGCAATTATAATTTACGGAATCAATCTTTATGTCGTCAACACACAAATTTACGGGAACAGCGCGCTGGGATCTTCCAGCTACGGAGGAGCTATTGCTAACGGTTCCGGCAACTGCAATATTTATATTATTAATTCAACAATCGCCGGTAATGTTTCTTCCGGGTCCGGAGGAGGTATTTTTGCTTATGAAGGCAATATTTCAGTTTATAACAGTATTATGATTTTGAATTATGCCGTTGGATCCGCCTCCGATATTTACAATTACGCAGACTATGGTACCAACGGTTCCCTTGTTATTGATCACAGCTTGATAACCAAGGGGAATTATTGCGACAGCAACGGATTATTAAAAATCGCGGCAGCGACCAATTCACGAACCGTTTCCGATCCGAGGAAAGACGTTTTCGTTACGGCTCCGTCTTTTGGAAACGGGCTTTCTTCAAAAATTACCAATGTCGGCCAGGTTAATCTTTCATTGCAAAAAAATTGCTCCGCGCTGATCGATTCAGGCAGGGATCTTGCGGAATTATTTGAAACGTTAAATTTGACTGTTTTGACTGTTCCTGAAACTGATCTTGCGGGTAATACAAGAGTTTATAATTCCGCTGTCGATCTCGGCGCTTTCGAAGATCAAGGTGAGGTTCAGCAGCTTGGAAAACCAACCCTGACAATAGCCCGGCGTCTTTACAACAGAATCAAAATAGCTTGGGAATCTGTTGCTAACGCGGACTCATATAATCTTTATTACCGAAAAACTCCCTCTCCTGAAGAAACAGGAGATGAATTTTCTTTATACCAAAATGTAACTGATACTTTTGCGACGGTCAACGACCTGGACGGCAATACGTCTTACGATTTTTATGTCATTGCTGTCCCGTCAAGTTCAAGTTACTGCGATTCTGAAAATTCCGAAATTGTTTCCTGTTTTACGTCCGCTCAACAGGAAACAGCCTGGACCAGTTCTTATACTCCCCAATTATCAAAGGAAGGAGCGTCGGTAACGGTATCCTGGTCCGATTCCGGCGCCGATAAAATTTATCTCAAGTATTATTATACCTGTGATGAAATCGACATGAGCGGAAACTCGTCCGTCTTGACTCCGTATCACTCAGGGGAACATACGATTGAAGTCCAAAGTAACTCCGATCAAAAATATACTTTCAATTTGATTTACGGATCGGTCCTTTATGTAAAAATTTGGGATAATACATTAAACGAATCCGATGTCAGTTGGACCTCCATCAATATCTCAATAGATCAGGCGACAGAAATATTGATCAACGATAAAACTGTTGATGTTTTCAAGTTGGCTTCCAATCCCGATTCCAACAGAATTATTTATCTGGATTTTACCGGACATGTTACCGTCGGCACCTGCTGGAACAGCAGCGATTACGGATATAACATCTCAGCAGTTAATTCGCCAGTTTTTTCTTATGATGATTTAACCATTTTTTCATCAACGGAACTTGAGACCATTTATCAGATCTGGCTCAACGTCTCCGAAGATTATGCTCCTTTTGATGTCAATGTGACAACGATCTTTCCCGGTTTGGAAAATCTGATAAATAGCGGAGGAGCAAACGACAAATTCGGGATCCGGACGGTTATCGGAGGAGCTTCTTCCATTCTTAAAAATAATTTAAGTATTGGCGGAATCGCTTACCACAACTCTTTCGGCTGGCAAATGAGTGATGGCTCGGAAACACCCTGTTTCATTTTTTCAAATAATCTTCAAAAAAGCGCCAATAGTATCGCGGAAGCGGCAACTCATGAAATCGGGCACACACTTGGTCTTTCTCACCGGGGCGGCGGGTCCTTATGGAGCGGTGAATATTCTTACGGTATTACTTCCGAGTCCGGTGTTTTCAATGTAAATGATAATTATTATCAAGATTGGGCGCCAATCATGGGGGCCAGTTATTACAGTGATTTGACACAATGGACCGAGGGCACTTATTACTATCATACGCTGCCTTACAGTACTTCATATAATGACGATGATGATTTTCTCTACTATTATATCTATAATACGGATGAGGGAGCAACCGGCTACCAGCTGCTGGAAAAATCTAATGTAATATTGATTGATAACAACGATCGAATGTATGATGGGACTTCTTACTATCCCGACGATTTAACTGTTATCACCAATAAAATTTACACTTCCTTCAACATGAACGGTACTTCTGTTACCTATTGGTGCGGAGGTTACTTAAATTGGCGTCAGGACGATTACACCGCGGAAATCGTGAATGGATCCATAACAGACGATGGTACGTCCGGGATCGGACAGTTGTCAATAGACACAAACGGACTGCTCGACGTCTCTTCCTGCCTGTCGACAATCGGATATACATCAACAGACGAAAAAAACAATCAAACCGTTTCCGGTTTTTCTTATACCGGGTTAATTAATTCGGAATCGGATCAGGATATTTTTATGCTGACCGCTGATTCCTGTATAAAATCAATAACCCTGAATATTACGGGAACGATTTATGGAGACAACAATTTTTCCGATCTGCCCGTTTATGCTTATTTATATAAAAAGAATGAATCGGGGACTCTTGATCTGCTCACCTCTTATAATACCGTTTATACTGCTGCAATGTCGACTGCGGGAGTAACTCTTACTTACAACGAGGGTTTTATTGCGGAAGGAACGGTTCTTTATTTGGTTGTTGACGGCGGAGATGTTCTTCTTAACAACGATAATTACTCCTCCGATTACGGGTCAATGGGCTATTATCTCATTTCCGGATCCGCAATAACAACAAGATCCGTTACGCAAAATCTTTCGCACTTGACATCAAGCAATACCGATTCGTTATGGATAAGCGGCGATTTTGAAACAACATTGTCTGTTAGTAATTATTATTCACTTCCCGAAACAGTTACAGTTGCTATCGGAGGAAATACTCTCACCTCGGATGCTTACACTTACAACTCTTCCTCCGGTAACTTGTTGATCAATGAAACGGACATTCCCGGCAATATCATTATTACCGCAAACGCTGTTCCAATTGAATACAACGTTATGGTTTCGATTGAAAACGGATCTTATACCAGTTCCGCAACAACAGGCACCGTCGAAAGTTCCGATTTTTCGATCAACTTAACCGCCAATACCAATTATCTGCTTTCCGATACAATTTCAGTTGTTATTGGATCGGACAACGCTGTTTTGGATACTGATTATACATACGACAAGACAACCGGCATTGTTGTCATCAAGGCAGGTAAAATTACCGATAAGGTTTCTATTACCGCAACCCCAGTTCTTAAAACGCCAATCGCGGTTACGCAGGAGCTGACCGCTTCTCTTATCGGGGTTGACCGCGCAGATTTGACGTTCTTGTTTAATGATGCCGACGCGGACATTTCGGTTTCATACAAAATTGGACAAACAGGTACTTGGAGTTTGATCCCGACAGAACAGGGAACCGGACTTTATTATAGCGGAAAATCGATTTATCATCTTGATCTCGGCACCAGCTATTATTTTAAAGTCTCCGCCGAATCACCGAAAACGGGTATTTATTACGGAACGATCGAAACTCAAACCGTATCAATAACAACAACAACGGGCATAATCAGCGGATATGAAGTCGTTGCCTACAATAATGAATACGATGGAACGGCGCACGGAATTAAGATTACCGGACTGGACAGTAATTGTACTGTTGAATATTCCTCTACCGAGAATGGAACGTATTCCCAAAACTCTCTTCTCTTTACCAATGTCACTAAAACGACGCAAACGGTTTGGTATAAAATTTCAAAAGCGGGTTATAACGATGTTATCGGCAGTTCAACGGTTAATATTACCCCGAAGCTGACTGCGGTTTCTTTTTCCAGTCTTGAAGAAACAAATATTTATACTTATAACGCGCAGGATCAGAGCGGATCAATTATCGCTTCCGCAACGGGAATAAACGGCGAAACATTATCTCTGTCTGTCTCATTTGTCGGAACAAGTGAAGCGGCGCTTGATCAAACCGTCTTTAAGAACGCGGGAGAATATTCTTTAACCGCCGATCTGACCAATGTTGCTAACGGTCAAGCGAACACGGCCAATTATCAGCTGACCGGCTTCTCAACAACCGCGACGATCCATCAAAAAGTTTTGACCGTTATCGGCGGACCGATTCAAAAATTTTATGATGAAACTTCAGCAATAACGATTGAGCAGGTGAGCATTGATTCCAACAGTATTTGCGGATCCGATTTGGATTCCGTCAGTATAAATGATCAAAGTACCGCTTATGATTGTTCCGATTCGGCTATCGGTGTTTATTACGTTGAATTGCGTCTTGCCGGATCTGCGACGGACAATTACCGAGCTTCTGTTGAAGTACAAATCATTCCGACCGCGCCCCAATTTTCAAAAAAATCCTATTCCGTTTCGGAGGGCGGTTCCGTAAATATTTCCGCGGATAATTCTGAAATCGCGGGAGTCGATAGGAGTCTTGCCGTTTATTCCTGGAGTTTTGACGGCGGAAAAACCTGGTTTGACAGCGAAATCGGAAAAAACAATCGCCTCTTTACAACCGGAGAAACCGGATATGATAATGTTCTCATTTTAGAGAAATTAAAATACAATAATGTTGAAAGCGGTATATCTGAAAATCCCGCGACCTTAACGATTTTACCCGCGATTTCTTATGTTTCAATAGAATCAACAAGCTATCTCGATTCCCGTCTGCTCAAGCTCGATATTTGTATTACAGGATCTTTTTCATCAATTGACAATATCAAAGTATTCTGGTCCGAATCGTCTTCGAATTATACCGAAATTAAAGGAGGTAATTTTACGTTCTGCGCACTTAATTATTATTCGGATTCGAACACGAACAATTATAATCTCTCATTAAACTTTAGCGTTAAAATCGACGGAACGGACCGTTCTTATTCTTATTTTATCGGAACCCATTCTATTCCTGAACCGGAAATGTCTTCCAATTCGGAAATGGCGGAACAAAACAATGAAGCCGCTATCCTGGACGACAAGACTTCCGAAAACGTCACTTTATTTTCCGAAGCCGAACATGAAAAACTCGCAAACAACGGCAACCCGGAATTTTTACCCCCCAATAACTCATTGGCTCTTGTTTTGGCGGAAGAAGAATACACGGAAAGAAATAACATCATCTGTTTGGAATCCGACGCGCCGATCCTTTCCCCGGTTTTGGATATACCTCTTCCGGCGGCCGATGTTTTCAAGCCAAATCACCCAAGTATTTGGAATTATTCCAATTTACTTCTTGACACAGAAAATAATAAACGGTCCGAACGCGATTATTCCGTATTGAACAACACTGTCTCTTTTTCCATTGACAATCGATGCAAAACAATCGGGCAGGAACCGGCCTTGGCTTTAAGGGCCCTTCTTTCCGATGAATACTTTCTTGATGATTTAAAATTTGAGCTTTAACCATTGATTTTTAATTCATACCGATTACAATTTGTTTTATCGTTTTATTATCTTTCCAACAGAGTTAAGGATTGGAAGGTTTTCGATACGTTTTCAAAAACGAAAAAACAAAGTTAAACGGCATTGTTGAACTTACGGCAGGATCAAATTTTAACTGACCGTTTATCAAAACAATTCCGTTAAGAATCATTTTATTTCGATTCGATTTTAAATTTTCTGTTTTAACGTAAAAAGAACCCCTAATTCACAAAACCGATTGGCGGGAATGACAGAAATTTTAAATGTTGGCCGTATAAAATTTTATTTCGGGGAAAATCATGAAAAAGAACATACCGTCCAGACGGGAATTTTTAAAGCTTTCAGTGAGCGGCGCGACAGGTCTTTTGGCCGGAGGAAACAGATTCGATCTTTGCGCCGGTGAAAAAAACAAGACCGCTCCTGCTTCGCTGCGAATAACGGA
>CAZZEF010000012.1:0-16596 GCA_964652875.1 uncultured Planctomycetaceae bacterium | reverse complement strand
CAAACGACTCTTCCAATGCCTTCTTGGCAAAAACTGCCGAGATGGCGCGGATTCAATCTGCTCGAAAAATTTTATAAAAGAAAAGATGGTAATCCCGCGTTTCGGGAAGAAGATTTTCAATGGATTAGTGAACTCGGTTTTAATTTTGTCCGGCTTCCAATGGACTACCGCGTTTGGATCAAAAACGATGACTGGCGCAAGATCGATAATAACGTTTTGGAAGATATTGACCGCGCGGTCGAATACGGTATTAAATACAATATTCATGTCAAAATCAATTTTCATCGTGCTCCCGGCTATACTGTCGCAAACCCAAAAGAAAAAAAACCGGTCTGGACCGATGATGAAGCTCTTGATGTCTGCGCGATGCATTGGAACCATTTTGCCAAACGATACGCCGGAATTTCCAGCCGATATTTAAGTTTCAATCTTTTCAATGAACCGTCCGATATCAAGATCGAACCATTTATGAAAGTCCATCGGCGTCTTTGCGAAGCAATTCGCGCGGAAGATCCTGACCGTCTTATTATCTGTGACGGAATGAAATGGGGCACCGTTCCGGTTTTGGAACTTCTTGAGTTGAAAACAGCGCAGGCTACCCGGGGATATATGCCGATGGAGATCTCGCATTATCATGCGTCCTGGGTTGGTGACTCTCTTAAAAACATGAAAGAACTTCCCGCCTGGCCGCTGATCGGAGCCAACGGAATGCTCTTTGCACCCGGCAAACAGGGAATTAATAAGAATTCTCAAAAATCGATCCGCTTTACTCTTCCGGGAAACTGCGGAAAAATCAATTTTAAAATGACCGTTGGTATCGTTTCGAACCGTCTTGATCTGACAGCCGTCGCTCTTGATGAAAACGAAAAAGAGATCTCCATTTTAATGAAAAAAGAATTCATAAGCGGGCCTGGGGATGGCGAATGGAGCAAGGTCAATTATAAAAAAGAATGGAACTGTTATCAAAATTATTTCGGACGGGAATATCAGATCGAAATTCCGGCCAACGCCAAATTTTTCGAACTGCGCGCCGGTAAGGGCGATTGGATGGCCTTTGAAAAATTCTCTTTGCAAAGTGAAAAAGCCCAAAAGGAGATCTCCGTACCCGCAACTGCCCGTTGGGATGAGCCGTCGCTGACAATGAACTATCTCGTTGACGATGCCGGTAATGCCCGGTTAACCGGAGGATCATGTCAGGATAAAAAATGGCATTATGACAATTATATTCTCCCTTGGAAAAAATGGCAGGAATCCGGAGGCGGCATGATGGTCGGAGAATTTGGCGCTTACAAATACACTCCGCATGAGGTCGTTTTGGCTTGGATGGAAGACCTCCTTTCAAATTGGAAAGAGGCGGGCTGGGGCTGGGCTCTTTGGAATTTCCGCGGCGAAATCGGATGTATCGACAGCAATCGCGCCGATGTCGTTTACGAAGATTTTCACGGACATAAAATCGATCGAAAAATGGTCGAACTTTTACAAAAGTACTGATCCGTTTTAATACATTTCGTGTTTGTATCGGTTCGTCAAGTCAATTTCTGTTTTTATGGACAATCGGAAAATATTATCCCAATATATTTTTCATGAATAGCACCTGATTTCTCCACTCCCCCAAAAAACATGGAAGAACAATGAAAATAAAAAATTTGATTTTAATACCTGCGCTTTGTCTAACCGTCTTTGCTCTTTCCCGAACAGGGGTAAAAGGAGATTCAGGACAAGCTTCTTTTTCGCAAAAACGATCAACTGCCGAACCTTTACTAAAGGACCGTTCGAAACAGACGGATGCTTCGAAAATAGTCGAAATACAAAGTTCCGATTTATCAGTCGAATTGAAAATCGTCGATATTCCCAACGGAAAAAAGATCTTGATGTCCGGTTTGAAAGATCGACAGTCAACGGAATATACTTATGACGATGTTCCATTCTTTGTTTTGCCCATTCGAAAAACAGGCACGGACAATCCGATTTGGATCAGTTCGCAATCGACTTGGAAAAATATTCTGTTGACCCGGGATGTAAACGGTAATTGTGAATGTCTTTTTGAAAATGCCCGGGAACTTTCTGACGAGGATTCTGTGTCGGTTCGAATTTTGATCTCCGCCCAAAAAGATCAGCCGGGACTTCATTTTACCTGGAACGGATCTCTCCGCGCCCGACAATTTTCCTTTGTTAGCGGTTATTTCCCAAAACTGATCTTAAAACCATTTGGAGAAAAGATCAACGGATTCAAACCGTCACTCAGTGGCGAAGTATTCGATGATGTTTTTAACAATTCCTTCCGCTATTCGGGCAATTACCCCAACGGTTTCGGAGCAACAATGCCTTGGTTCGCTTTTTGGAATGAAAAGAATAAAAAAGGTCTCTTTTGGGCTGTTTTGGACCCGGACGGAAACGCGAAATCGTTCAGTATGAAAAACGCGCTTATGTCCGCCAGGAAAAAAAAGACCTCTTCCGATTCTCTAAATCCGACAGAACAGAAAGGAATCGATTTCCTTTGCGAATCTCCTTTTGAAAACATGGGGCAGTCAGGCAATTCTTTTCAAGGTTACGGAGAGTTTTATATTCGGACATTTCAGGGCGACTGGTTTGACGCGGCGATGATTTACAGGAATTGGGTCCGGAAAAACGCGAAATGGTATCCGATTATGAGTCCGGACGGTCGACCGGACATTCCCCATTGGATGAAAGAAAACTGCGTCTTTTTAATGGCCAGTTCCGATCCGCGCTGGCTGACCCCCAATCGACGTTTTTATACACCGGTCAATAAAATGGCCGAAACGCTTCACGCATTTCGGGACGCGGTTGGCGTTCCAGGTGCCGTTCACTGGTACCTTTGGCATCAGAATCCATACGACAATGATTATCCCCATTTCTTTCCCGCCAAAAAAGGTTTTGCTGATGAAGTGTTGAAAGTTCAAAAAGATAATGACTTTCGAGTAATGCCTTATACGAACGGTCGTCTTTGGGACACACACGACCGCGGCAGCGAAGACTGGAAATTTACGAAAGAAGGAAGGGTCGGCGCCATAAAAAATGAAGATGGATCCATAAAAACAGAATCTTACGCCTTAGCTCACACCGGACGCGAAGCGGACGGATCACCTTGTGTACACGCCGTCATGTGTCCCGGTTCCGATGTTTGGGCTAAAAAAATCAGGGAAAATGTTTTGACCGCAATGAATGGTCACAATGTTCAAGCGGTTTATATCGACCAAGTCGGCGCGGCGACAATCGCTCCCTGTTTCGATAAAAATCATCATCATCAACCCGGCGGCGGTCATTGGTGGCTTGAAAACGGCTATTGGAAAATTTTTACTCAAATAAGAAAGGACATGCGCCGCGAAGTACCTGACTTTCCTTTCAATCCCGCATTGAAAAACTTGATCGAAAAGAATCCAAAACTACTTCAGGAACGAGTTATCGTTACCGAATGCAACGCGGAAGTCTATAATTTTTGCGTTGACGGTTTTCTGACCTGGCATTGGCAAAGTCAAAATCAAGTACCTGCTTTTCCGGCCATTTACGGCGGCACCGTCTGTATGCTCGGACGAACTTCGACCGGCGACGCTTTGTCCGTTAAAATGCGTGTTTGCGAAGCGTTAACTTTCGGCGAACAGATCGGCTGGTTCGATCCCAATGTTAAAGACGATCCCGATAAATTTCCTTTTATCCGCGATGCCATTCGGCTCCGTTATCAAATCCGTTCCTATTTTTACAAGGGAGAAATGGCGCGCTGTCCGATTTTTCTCGATCCTATGCCCAAAATCAGCGCCGATTGGCTTTGGGGAAACAATCCCAACCGCAACACCAAAGATTCTGTCAGAACTTCAAGCTGGCGAATTCTTGATTTCGATCAAAAGATCAAGGGAATCGAAAAATGCGTTTCGGCCGTTCTTGTTTTCTCCAACGTTTCAAAGCAGGAACTGAAAAACAGAATTCGATTCGATAAAAAGGAACTTGGAATCGATCAAGGAAATTTTTATGTCAAAAAAATCAACAGTAATGGTATCGAAGCCGACCACCTTCCCCTTTCCGTTTTGGATGAGCCGATCGTTTTTCCGCCTGAAAAATCATTCGCGTTCGAAATTGTTCCCGAATCGAAAAATAAATAATCCTATTGAGTACACAGGTTTCATGATAAATTTCCGCGCGAACATCAAAAGATCTCACAATTCACAAAGTCAATCACCGGCTTCGCGGAAATTTTAATTCGACGGCAGTATAAAAGATTTCAGATCGGACCTGATTTCATTTTATAAAGGACAACAACTTTATTGATCTCCTGAAATGGTCAATAAAGTTGTTTGTTCTTTATAGTCGTCAGTTTATATTTTTCGCCGATTGACTGCGTAAATCGGCTGTTTTTTTGACGTTGTCACGGAAAATTCATGACGGAATCGGTATAGATTCCGCCGTTGCTCAAAATTGTTATCGTCAAGATTGTTATCGTCAAGCGCTAGAAGAATTTGCCAATGAACTTTTACTTCCGGAATTTTCGAAAGGAACACATCGAAATAATCCCCCGTCTGTTCGCCGCTGAGATCGTCAAGAATTATCACGCGAACAGAACTGTTCCCGATTCGTTTTGGATTTTCAAATTTGGACCAATCCATGTTTTTCGAAAAAAATGATCGGGATTTTTTATTGATACGATAAGAATCAAAACTTCTTTCGACATAATGAGCGGCTATTCTCAATGCGCGATCCTCCGTCGAATCACCGCTTACCAGGAATACGGGCCGGGGTTCCAGACAAAAACTGCTGTAAGTGGAATAATAACATAAAACAAAAAATATTGCCAGAATCGATAGGACAACGAGTACTTCTATAACAGTAAATCCTGATATGAAAATATTTTTCAATATTACTGTTTTCCAATTGGTCCCCTTATAATACTTACATAATGTTTTATATGTCGGCATTTTATTTTCTCCATCATTGATTCGATGAGCCGCTGTTTTTGGAGGCATCAAAACAGGAAAAACCGAAATTTTGTCTGTGAAAAAAGCCGATCGAGAAGTATTTCTGTTAATTACGGATTAATTCACGGCCGGCTGCGAAATACTGCCGGCCCGATATTCAAAAAAGATTATTTGGTCAGAACGGATCTTGCCGGACTACTTTCAACGGCGAATTCATCTTCATAAAATTTATGATCAAAAAGTTCACAAAGAGTATTCAAAATATTTTGAGCGTTATCACCTTCAACAGCCAATTCGAGAACCGTACCTTCCGGAGCAAGCAGCTCCATTAAGTCGAAACAGCTTTTGCAGTTGGCCGTCATGCGGTGATTACTCAGTGTAACTTGCGCGCTCGCTTTCAAAACATTTTTGCAAATGATTTTCGCCGCTCTCATATGCATGCCTTTTCTGTTTTTGACAATTACTTTTCGAGATACTCGCATTTTGACACTCCTTCCTGTTACGGAATAAATTCTCTTTAAAACGCAACAGCCTGTTATAAAAATTTTGATTATATATAATACTTTTGTTTGAACACAAAATTCAAGAGATGAATTTCTGTGTTGTACCGCCATCCTGAAAAAGGAGGGGGCTGTCTTCAATCTCACCAAACGCCACTCTCCCGAAAACAAGCGGAAAATACTGATCGTCCGGCGGTATCAATGTTATTTTCAATCATAAAAAAGGATCGGATCGAAAAGATCGGATCTTTCGCCGCGTAAAACATTCCGCGACATTATCTGTAATTGTTTTGTCTTCTGCCAAAAATTTTATGCCGTCAACAATTTAAATTTTCCGCAGTATCAGTTGATTGACATCGCAACTCGGCGGTCGTCTAAACAGGAAAACACCAAAAGCCCAACAAGGACAAACAGCTTTGTTACTGTCAACGCCGATAAATTTTTACTTGACGCCGGATCTTCCATTTTCTCCCGGCTCCATCATCGTCACAAGATCAAAAGTAATTTTATCGAGGACTTCCCGTTTAAACAATTTTAAAATAAAAAATAAAATCATTTATAGAAAAGCCTTATAAACGACAAATCAATAACATCTCCTGAAAGAAACACTCCTTTTTATCAGATCAGGATCATAAAGATTTTTCTGCTATTCAAAAAGCGGTCAAAAGCATTCTTCGAGAAATTTTCGAAATTTTTTACATTTTTGACATGTCCGTCAATAATACTATTATTATATATAATAATATTCTTTTTGTCAAGAACTAATATTATATAATTATTTTTTCAATTAAATTTGATTAATACATTTTTAAAGAATTATTTTCTATATAAGAAATTTTAAGTTGACAATCGGCAAAAAAGCAGGATAATATCGAACTAGCCTGTTCTGTTTTATTATAAAAAGATTTTTAAACGATACTTAATATTTCGTTACATTATTAGTGGATGACGTGTTCGTATTTCCGATTTTTCCGAATGTATACCGATTCCATAATGAATTTTCCGTTATAACGTCAAAAAACAGCCGATTTACACAGTCAATCGGCGGCAATGACAAAAAATTTAAATAAAAGCAGTATAATATCTTTGCCCGTTTCATTATCAAGAAACTTTTCGATTTCCGAAAACGGTTGATAATAAAACAAAAAATCTATCTGTGTGCGGTTTTATGCTTAAAAATTTTTGATCAAGAGTCTAAAATGACAATGGAAAACAAGAATAAAAAAAACATTCAGGACACTCCATCCTCAACGTTATCCCCCAAGGGACGCAAACGGATCCGGGGAAATAAAAAAGAGATCATTCTGGATGCGGCCATATATGAATTTGCCCGTAACGGTTTCAAAAATACTGAAGTTCAATCCATTGCCGAGCGCTGTTCTTTTTCGAAGGGAACAGTCTATCTTTATTTTAAAAGCAAAGACGATCTTTTCTGGGAAGGAGCGCTATTTATATTAAAACAGGTCGAAAATATTATGAATGATGTTTGCGCTCAAAAACTGCCGCCGCTGGATAAGATCCGCGCAACTCTCGTTCGATGCTGTGAACTCATGCAAAAAAGCCCCCAATATATTTCTATTTTGACCCAAATTCGATCCGTTCCCAAAGAACTGCGCCCCAAAGAAATCGACGATTTCACACAAAATGTTTGTTTTATTTGCTTTTGCAAACTGTTTCAGGAAGCGGAAGAAATGAATCTGATCGCGAAATTTGATCCGGAAGACTGCACGATTTCGCTGATCAATACCTATTGGGGCGTTCTTTTGTTTTATAATCCGGAGGAGGATAAACGGTCAATGCGAAAAAGGATCGATTTCACTCTCGATGTTTTTCTTAATGGCTTGCAGTATCGAACCATTTAACCGAATAAACGGATCTTTTTCAAAACAGGAACGACCCCCAAAGTATATTTAACCGACCAAACCAAACTTGCGGCATTCATAAAATTTATTCTTTAATCAGAATTTTTTTGATTTCCGCAATATAAATTGTATGATAATCATGTTCCGGATACCAAGTACGGTCCAACGACTGATCAATAAAACATTCGGGCCGAAAATCCTGCGCGTAAAGTTTTTGACAAATCATTGTCGTTTTTGCTTCTTCAAACATTGGCGCGTCTTCGGTAACAACAGGAGTGAGTCCGGCGATTTTTATCTTATCTTCTTCTCTTCCCGAAACAGTTCCGAAATGGGTCAACATTCCCCGGTAATCCTCCGAAAAGAAACTCAAAGAAAAACATTTGTTTTTATCAACAAATTCTTTAGTGTAACGCTGGGGCCGAATGACAACGTAAGCGACGTTTTTGCCCCACATAACGCCGACCCCCCCCCAAGCTGCTGTCATCGCATTCCAATGCGAACCGTCCGTCGCCGAGATCATCATCCAGTCTTTCCCGATCATTTTAAAAGCGGAATGTTCAAAATTCTCCGGTTTAATTTCTTTATAGATCATTATTTCTCTTTCGTTTGTATTGTGTTTATTTCTCCCATATTAACTTTATATAAGATTATAGCTCATAATAATAGTTTAAGAGTAAAAAATTAAAAATTTTCTCTTACTGATCAGAAAAAATGGATAAAAAGATGGAAGAAAGGCAAAAGAACCCTGTTTCGCAAAGACAATATATAAATCTTTATTGACAAAAACGGGGGAACGATTAAAATTTAAGGTTTGAATATTAGGATTCGAATATTTTGTAGGGAAGCGTTTTCATAACATTCTTAAGCCTCATTGTCCTGATGTACGGACAAGCCTTAAAAAGTCGGTTATCAACAGCTTTCCGGTATTCGAGACAACTAATTTACCCAACCGGAGGATGCGATGATAAATGTCAGTTTTAAAAATGGATCAGCTGTTCAAATCAACGAAGGTGAAACAGCCGGCGGAGCTATTCGTCAGGCGGATCCTGAACTTTTCAAATCAATCGTTGCCGTTAAAATAGACGGTGTTTTGACCGATTCCAAAACACAACTGACTGCTGATTGCACTGTCGAACCCGTTACTTTCAACGACGCCGCGGGCAAAGATCTCTTCCGGCACACCACCGCGCACATTATGGCCCAAGCGGTAAAAAGACTCTTTCCGAACGCCAAACTCGCTTTCGGACCCGCAACCGAAGACGGATTCTTTTATGATATTGAGATTGAGCCTCATTTCAATTCGGACGATCTGATCAAAATCGAAGCGGAAATGAAAAAAATCGTCAAAGAAAATCTACCGATCGAAAAAATCGTTATGTCCAAAGAAGACGCGCTGGCTTGGGCAAAAGAAAATGGTCCATTCAAACTGGAAATTATCGAACGGCATGCGGAAAAAGGAGAAGAACTTTCCTTTTACAAGCAGGGCGAATTCATTGATTTCTGCGCGGGTCCCCATCTTCCCAACACAGGCAAAGTCAAAGCGTTCCGTTTAACAAGCGCTTCCGGCGTTTATTGGCACGGCGACGTCAATAATCCGGTTCTCTGCCGGGTTTGCGGGACCTCTTTTCCCAATAAAACGGAAATGGAAGAGTATTTTAAAATGCTCGAAATTGCCCGTAAAAATGATCATAATGTCCTCGGAAGGCAGTTGGGATATTTCACAACGGTCGATTATATTGGACAGGGCCTGCCAATCATGCTCGCCAAAGGAACAAAGGCTATTCAGCTCTTGCAGCGGTTCGTCGAAGACGAAGAGGAAAAGCGCGGATATATTTTGACCAAAACGCCTTTAATGGCAAAAAGTGATCTTTATAAAATTTCCGGACATTGGCAGCATTACCGCGATAAAATGTTTATTCTCGGCGATCCGGAAAAAGAAGCAACTGAAGATGTTTTGGCTCTTCGTCCGATGACCTGTCCGTTTCAATTTCAGGTTTACAATTTCGGACCGACCAAGAGCTACCGCGATTTACCGATCCGTTTGAACGAAACATCGACGTTATTTCGTAACGAAGCTTCCGGAGAAATGCACGGTCTGATCAGGGTTCGTCAGTTTACCATCTCGGAAGGGCATCTCGCCTGCACTCCAGATCAGCTTGAAAACGAATTCCGCGAATGTGTTAATTTGGCCGGTTTCATGCTCAAAACTTTTGGTCTTGACAGTGATGTTTCCTATCGATTTTCCAAATGGGACGAAAACGATAAGGATAAATACATCGGCGACGAAGCGGAATGGGATCGGGTTCAAAATGCCATGCGTACCATTCTTGACGATATCGGTCTTGAATACGAAGAAGCGGCTGGAGAAGCGGCTTTTTACGGACCGAAACTTGATATTCAGATCAAAAATGTTTTCGGCAAGGAAGATACGCTCGTTACCATTCAAATCGACTTCCAGCTGGCCGAACGGTTTGATATGAAATATGTCGATAAAGACGGATCGGTCAAACATCCTTATGTCATTCATCGAACATCGCTTGGATGTTATGAACGAACACTCGCTCTTCTGATCGAAAAATTCGGCGGAGCTCTTCCGACCTGGCTTAATTATGTCCAGGTTATGATGGTTCCGATTTCCGAGAAATTTCACGATTACGCCAATCAGGTTGCCGATAAACTGCGCGCATATGGAATTCGGGTCAAAGTTGACGAACGAAGTGAAAAAATGGGCAAAAAGATCCGCGATGCTCAGTTGGATCTTATTCCTTATATGCTCGTTACCGGTGAAAAGGAGCAGGAAACGGGCACGATCAGTGTTCGATCCCGGGACGAAGGCGATCAAGGAACAATGAGCATTGATGAATTCGCGAAAAAAATTCTTGAAGAAATCAATACCAAAGCCATTCCGAAAAGAAACCTGAATAACTAGTATTGCGTCAACTTTATAATTGTCCGTTGGACATTCGCAGCAAATGACAGAACTGAAATGCGGACATCTCGTCCGCATACCTAAAACAGATGTTTCCGCCTGATTCAACATCTTGGAGTATTTTATAATTTAATATATTACAAGACACCAGTCAAAAAATATCTGGCAAATTTCAAACAGTCTAAACTGGCCGCTTTGTCTCTTTTTGGGGAGACAGAGCGTTTTTTTATTGACAATATAAATATTATCAAAATCAAAAGTCTGACATTCTTCTCTTGACGAGTTTCAGTTATGTTCAGTTAAATATTTTGTTATACTGCTCTCCTGTTATACAGGTTCCATCATGAATTTTCCGTTTTCACGTCAAAAGATCAGCCGATTCATGAAGTCAATCGGCGGATAACGGAAAATTTAAAATAAGATCAGTTTAAAATTTTTGATCTTTTCGCAGATAGTTTGCGGAAATCGGCTGATTTTCAACGTTAGCTTGGAAATTTTATAATGGAATCGGTATAACTTTTATTGATTGTCCTGTTATTATAATGACGAAATATCTGTAAAGACAATTTACAAATCTATCTGTTTTCCTTTCGGAATCACTGTTTTTATTACTATTATCAAAAAACA
Organism: uncultured Planctomycetaceae bacterium; assembly: GCA_964652875.1. Taxonomy (GTDB): domain Bacteria; phylum Planctomycetota; class Planctomycetia; order Pirellulales; family Thermoguttaceae; genus JAUNBG01. The sequence goes on along the minus strand of CAZZEF010000012.1, from coordinate 5,753 downwards.
TCACCCCGTCGCTCAAGACCTACACAACTAGTACAATTGCTACATTTTATTTATTTGTTTTATTCTGTTAAATTTGAAAATAACTTATAACAACTATTACAGATAAACAAGAGAGAGAAAATATTAAAAATACAAAGTTTCAGACCTTTTTCCGGGTTGTCAAAATTTTTTCTTGTATAATTATAAATATAAATAATAACATCAGGTGAATGTTATTACTGGATTATCAGAGAAAATTTATAATACGGAATGTTAAAAAAATGAGTTCGAGTTCTTTTATAAAAAATTATCCGCTTGCCATAATTGGTTCAGCCTGTTATTTACCGGACGCGAAATCTCTTGATGAATACTGGTCCAACCTTTCCAATGAAAAAATATCGATCCGAATACCTGATAAGGATCGCGATGTTCAAATATTTTGGTCTTCTGAACATGATACCAAAGGACACTCTTATTCTAATATTGCTGCAACGGTTAATTACGAAGAGTTTTGCCGCGATTATGTACCTCAATTAGTGAATATTTTCCAAAATGAGCGCGGTATGAAAGATTTTCTCCCGCGTCCACACGGATATTTGACGGCGCTTTATACAGCCATGGAAGCGATTCGAAACGCGGGATTCAATCCGCTGGCACTCAATGAAAAACGAACCGGTTTTTTTTGCGGTATGGTTGGTGCCAATGACTCCAGAAGTTATAGACGTCCAATGCCTGGAGTGGAAATTTTGACTGACCTTTTTGAAGATATTCCTTCATTTTCTAAATTTTCCAAAGAAGAACAAGAAGTCATAAGTAAGGCATTTCTTAATTATCCGCGCATAAATCCATACTGTCAATCAGATAAATTTACCAGTGACACACAACCGCATGAATTAATTCGCTTTATCCAAAATTGTTTGAGGATCAATGGAGTCGGCTTCAGCTTTGATTCTGCTTGCTCTTCTTCGTTATTATCATTGGAAATTGCGCGTAATTATCTTATCAATAATAAACAATCAATGGCAATTGTCGGCGGAGTAACCTATTTTGGAGTCGCGGGTCTGGTTGCCTTTTCACAAGTCTCTGCAAATTCTGCTAAAGGATCTTTTCCTTTTGAGGAACGGTCTGACGGTCTTGTTCCCGGCGAAGGATGTTCTTTCAGCGTTGTTAAGCTTTTGGATCAAGCTATTGCCGATGGCGATAATATATTAGGAGTTATTCGCGGAATCGGGATCTCTTCCGATGGCCGTGCAAAGGGACTTTGGGCGCCTTCTTCCTTTGGACAAACAATAGCAATCAAGCGAGCTCTCCAAGATTCCGGATATAAAGATTATAATAATATTGATTACATTGAAGCTCACGCTACATCAACCCGATTGGGGGATGCTACTGAATTGGATTCACTGACTGCGGCCATTGAAGGAAAAATTGATCCGTCAAAAAAGATCCCTATTACCAGCGTAAAAGCCAATATCGGACATATTTTGGAAGCGGCCGGAATGGCCAGTTTACAAAAAGTTCTTCTTTCACTTAAAAATGAGAAAATTTTAAAACAGCCTAACTTTCAGTCATATTCAACTAAATATGATTGGAAAAATTCTCATTTTTATGTTCCTCAAGAAAATATTCCCTGGAAGAAATCCGAGAATAAAATCCGTCGCGCAATCACAGAAGCCTTCGGCATCGGGGGGCTTAACGCCCATATCATTATCGAAGGTCCGGAATCGGTTGCTCAAGAAAAAAACAACCCTGCAAAGAATTTAAACAACGAATCCGATAATACTCCAATAGCAATTATCGGAGCCGGTTGCGTTTTGCCTAACGCGTTTGATGTCCAAACTTTTAACAATTTAATCGAAAAGGGAACCTGTGTTGCATCTCCAATACCTGATGACCGAGATGACATGTCTCTTTCGAAATCAGACAAAAACAATGTTACTTTTCCGTATTCAGAATTCAAGGGAGGTTTTGTCAATGGGTATGAGTATGACTGGAAACTTCACCGAATACCGCCCAAACAAATTCATTATGCAAACCCACTTCAATTTATGGTATTGGGGGCAGTGGATGAAGCGATTAAATCCGCAGGATATCAATCTGTATTTATGAAAAAAGAAGGTTTCAAAATTCTTGATCCTGATTCAACTGCTGTTGTTGCAGGAACAAAAACAGATAGTGATTTTTATTATATGTTTAAGCTGATTGTCAATCTTCCGGCACTTGAAAAAGATCTGGAAGATGTTCTTCAAAAACAGGGAGTCTCCGAAAAAGAAACAGCCGCCCTTGTCAGCGATTTCAGAGACGAAGTTTATAAAAGATATACTCAGTTTGATGATGAAACAGGCAGTTATACCATAAGTACACTTGCCTCAAGAATTACTAAAACATATAACCTGCATGGTGGAGCTATCGCCTTGGATTCCGGCGATGTTGCCTCTTTTACTTCCTTGGAAAACAGTGTTCATCTTTTACAGAACAATGCAAATATTAAGACATCAATATGCGTTGCGGGACATCGTTTTATGTCTCGTCCGGAGCTTTTGAAATATATCGGGAAAAAAGATTTTCCTTCGGAAGGCACCGTTGCTTTTGTATTAAAACGGCTTGAAGACGCACAAAAGGATCATGATCCGATTCTCGCCGTTATTCGGGGAATCAACGGAGTTCAATTAACCGATACTTCCGAAAAAACAATAAACAGTTTTATTGATGATTTTACTGAAACGCTGCCGGAATCCTTTGATAAAAACGAACCGGGAACCCATGAATTTATTCTTGATGATCGTTCACCTGCTAAAGATATTGTCTGCCAAAAACTTAAAGATCTTTTCAAAAATAAAAATGACTTGATCTATACCGATTTCGATTTTGAAAAATCAAAAAAGAAAAGTACTGTTCGCAGCTTGTTAGGTGATCTTCGACCGGTTTCAGGCGCCGCGGCCCTTCTTCGTCTGATCACAGATCTGAATCAGTCGAAAAAGAACGAACATCCATTTATTTCCGTTCTCCAACTTGATCAGGACGGGATGCTGTATCAAATGGTACTGGAACGTGAATACACCGGCCAAAAGGAGAAAAAAGTGAAACGAATCGAAAATTCAACAACAAAAGAGACTTCTTTTGAAAAGCCCCGCGAAAACGTTAATTTCTCGACCTTGCCGGAAAGGGACAAAATCGTTTTCATGTTTCCCGGACAGGGATCCCAATATAAAACGATGTTTTCCAATCTTTTCAAAGATCTTCCTGAACTCCAGGAAGTAAGATCTTCGCTTGATTCGGTTCTTCATAATCTGCAATTTCCCGATTTCAACGATTTAACGACTGTCAACGCGTCACTGCTTGGAAAAGATGTTTTTCGCACTCAGCTCTCTTTGCTTTACGGCGGGACTCTGATGGCCAAATATTTTGAACGGGTTGGCATTGTTCCCGACATGGTTTTGGGACACAGTTACGGCGAATATCCGACCTTGACCGCTTCCGGAGTCTGGTCTTTTGAAACAGCTGCTTGGATGACTCAAAAGAGATGCGAAATTATCGAAAAATGTCTCCGCGGTGATGCTTCCGTTCCTGGAGCTCCGTCTTTGACAACAATGATGTCGACCAACGCCGGCCCGGATGTTTTGCCCGAAATTATTAATGAACTTGTAAAAACTTCCGCCGTCGAAGAGAACACACTTTATATTTCGAACAGAAACGCGCCGGATCAAATTGTTGTTTCCGGATCGCGGAAATCAATTGAAACACTGGCGACAGATCTCATTGCCAGAAAATTCGCCGCGATTGTGTTAAATGTTCCGGCCGCTTATCATTCCCCGCTTGTTCAGAACGTCTGTCAACCGTTGAAAAATGTTTTGAAGGACGTCTGTTTCTCATTGCCCAAAATTGCGACTCTCAGCAGTGTTTCAAAAATTTTCGAAGCGGAACCGGATCATTTTCGTGTCAATCTTGTCGAACAGATGACGAAGCCCGTTAATTTTATTGATATGATCAAAAAGGCATATCTCAACGGCGGACGGTATTTTGTTGAAGTCGGTCCCAAAATGGTTTTGAGTCGGCTGGCCACGAAAATTCTTGCTGATTGCAAGGATGTCAAATTTTTCCAATGCGATGATGGACGCGGCGGTGATTCCGGTAAATTCAAAGATACTTGCGAGGAACTTGGAAAAATTTGTTCGGCTAAAAAATCGGGATTCAAATCGGAGATCATTCGAATAAACGGACTTTGTGTCAATTTTGAAAACGCGGACAAAAACCGATCTGCCGACGACCAAAAGAAAAAAATCGACATCAGAAAAAATGTCCCCGCGGTTAATTCTGACGGAACTTTTGTTTCAAGATCCCTTTCGCAAAACACAAAAATCTGTCCGACTGTTGAAATTTCCGGCAACGATCATGAACTCGGCTTCCAATACGGTCAAAAATTAAGCGAAGACATTCGAAGAACACTTCGTCGTTACGCGGACATTGCGGGCTCACCGCACGAAAAACTTGTTAATTCTCTAACGGATGAGGATATTAAAAACGCCGAATTATACTTTGGTGAAGAAGGTCTTGAAGAGTTGCGCGGAATGGCGGAAGGAGCAGGCGTTCCTTACGAATCGCTCCTGCGACATAACCTGGCCGTTTTTTCACTTCGGCAAAAAAATGTATTTTCAATGCTTGCCCCAAATTCCAATATGCGCGCCGGTACCAAAATTTCCGGTGTAAACGGCTGTGTTCAGTTCTGCGGCAGAACTTCCGACGGTCATTTCGTTCACGGCTCCAATATTGATATCGGATTTACAAGAATTGTTCCTGACTCTTTGAGTTACACGCTGGTCATTCGGCGTCCGGAAGGAAGAATACCTTCCGTTTTGATCTCACCGTCCGGTTTAATCGGATGCCGAACCGGTATAAACGCCTGCGGTCTTGCTGTTTCAACTTGTGATTTGCTTGATGACGAATTTGTCGATGTCAATATTGACGGACTGCGTCGGGGAATTTTAATTCAAAAGATTCTTGATCGTTGCCGGACACTCGACGACACGATTAAAATTGTCGAAAAAAGCCGTTTGTGCGGTGCAAAAACGTTCTGCGTTTCCAATGTTCGTACCGGTGAAATTCTTCATTTCGAATTTGCGGGAACCAAATGGACCGTTTGTCGGGAAAGCTATGTTGTCCAAAGCAATCACAGTCTTCTGCTTAAGGAAAACGGAGCGGATACTGAAAACAACGCCGGCGCACCTATTCATTCGAAATCAAGACGAGCCCGATTGGAAGAACTTTTAAATCCGCAAAACAACATGTTCTCAATAAAGGACAACGATATCTTCGCTGTTCTTCGCGATACCAAGGACATGCAGGCGGAAGATAAAAAGAGTACTTCCTTAATTCGTTACCGGTCCATGAACATGATTCTCCGACTGGACAACGCCTGGTCCTGGATGTTTCATGCGAAAACCAACCGCTTGCAGATCTGTTTGACAAACTCGCCCATTCTTGAAGAAGAAAACAAATGCCTTTGGGAAGAATTCAATATGAAAGACCTTCTTCCTGAATTCCTTAACTTTACCGACGAGATTCACAAAGAAAATAATGATAATACCTCCTCTTGGGCAAATCCGAAATCAATTGATCTTGATGAGAAGAAAATTTTGAACATTGTAAAAAATCAGGATGACATTGATTCAAAAATACTGTCACAGGATGAATTTGTGCAAATTGTGAAAAATGAACCGGACACAGACGTAAACGGCGGCATAACACGAAGATTTGCCGATCGCCTTATTCAAGTA
>CAZZEF010000011.1:8229-45783 GCA_964652875.1 uncultured Planctomycetaceae bacterium | reverse complement strand
CCGTTTTCGTCGAGTGTACAGGTTACAACACGTCGATAAACGATCACTTATGAACAGCCCGGCGCGATTGTTTATCGACGTGTTGTAACCTGTACACTCGACGAAAACGGCTGCCCGGTCAAATGCGTTCAGTGTGTTCCGGTTCAGTGCCCGCCTGTTCAATGCACGAAAAAAGTCTGGTGCCCGTCCGTTTGCGAAAAAGAGGTCCCGTGCACGACTTACGTCTGCAAACAGGTCTGTACTCCGGTTACCTGCTGCGTAACCCGAATGGTTCCCGAAACAAGAGTCTGTAATTACACTGTCTGCAAAATGGTTCCGCAAACCTGTTCGCGCACTGTTTATTACAAGACCTGCAAGATGGTTCCCGAAACGAGAGTTTGTAATTACACCGTTTGCAAAATGGTTCCGCAAACCTGCTCGCGCACTGTTTATTACAAGACCTGCAAGATGGTTCCCGAAACAAAAGTTTGTAATTACACCGTTTGCCGAATGGTCCGCGAACAGTGCAGCAGAACCGTCTGCTACAAAGTTTGCAAAATGGTTCCCGAAACAAAAGTCTGTAATTATACCGTCTGCAAAATGGTTCCGAAACAGTGCGTTCGCACTGTCTGCTATAAAGTCCGCAAGATGGTTCCTGAAACCCGGGTTTGCAATTATACCGTCTGCAAAATGGTCCGCGAATGCCGAACCAGAACCGTTTGCTACAAAACTTGCAAGATGGTTCCCGAAACCAAAGTTTGCAATTATACTGTCTGCAAAATGGTTCCGCAAACCTGCTCGCGCACTGTTCGCTATCGAGTTGTTGAATGCGTTCCCGAAACCAAAGTTTGCAATTACACCGTTTGCCGGATGGTCCGCGAATGCCGAACCAGAACCGTTTGCTACAAAGTCCGCAAGATGGTTCCCGAAACAAGAGTCTGCAATTACACCGTCTGCAAAATGGTTCCTGAAACTTGCTACAAAGTCCGTAAAATGGTTCCGCAGACTTATACCAAGCAGATCTGCTACCGTGTTTGCAAAATGGTTCCGCAAACTCAAATTCGTCAGATCCAAAGCTGCCAGATGCGCAAAGTTCAGTATGAGCGCGAAGTCATGACCTGCCAAATCGTACCGAAACAGGTTCCTTGTACTTTTTATCGATGCGTTCCGAAAGTTTGCACCTATCAGGTTCCGGTCTGCGTTCGCACTTGCGCGGTTGCCAGTCCTTGCGCTCCCAGCGGTTGTGATGTCCCCAAAGCTTGCGATAAAGCCAACTGATCTTCTCCGTAAATTCAATTTATTAACCTGTTAATACCGTTAATGAATTCAGAAACTCCTAAACCGGGTATTTATAACAATACCCGGTTTTTTATTGAAAAAACGGATCACCGCCAGCATTCAAACACTTTCTGTAAAAAATCCTTATTATTTTTTCTTTCAGACGTTATCTTTTGCTGACAATGTTTTATAATAAATAATAATGCGGAAATATTTTCGCCGTATTCAAAAGGCCGAATCACAACAGAACCGGTCCGACCAATTTCCGCCGATTCTGAAAAACGCAAACAAGAAAAGACGATCAACTGAAATTTATCGGTAAAAACTGATCCGATAAAAATGAAGGAGAAGAAAAATGGAATGCAAACAATCAGAAAATTCGAAAAGTTGTACTTGTACCGCGAATTGTTCCCGGCACGGGATCTGCTGCGAATGCGTTGCTTATCATCGCAATAAAGGTCAAATTCCCGGCTGTTTCTTCGATAAAAAAGGGGAGGCCGCCTGGAATCGAAACGCGGATTTTTTTGTTCAGTGTTATCAAGAAAAGAAATAAGCGCCGATTTAAAACCGTTTTTGATTTTTATAAAATAGACATGAATAGAATCAGAAAGCCGGATTTGCTGAAAAAAGATCTGTTTGGAAAGGGGACAAGATGAATCATCAGGCATACACCAAAGAAGATTTCGGGCGTAATCCGCTCATGTTTTATTATGAGATCACCCGAGCCTGCGATCTTGTCTGTAAACATTGCCGGGCCAGTGCGCAAGAGACCCCCGCTCCGGATGAACTGACGACCGAACAATCGTTCGCGCTGATCGAACAGGCAGCGTCTTTTCCCCGCAAACCGACGATCTGTTTTACCGGCGGTGATCCGCTGAAACGGTCCGATCTGTTCGATCTGATTCGGCACGCGACGGATCTTGGCATAACTTCGGCACTGACCCCATCGGCCACTCCGCTGGCGACCCGGGAGGCATTCGAAATGGCCAAGGCGGCGGGAGTGTCCGCAATCGGGATCAGTCTTGACGGCCCTGATCCCGAACTGCATGATTCCTTTCGCGGATTCGCCGGCTCGTTTGAGAAAACACTGGAAATGCTCGGTTACGCCCGAGATCTCCATCTTCCCGTTCAAATCAATACGTCGATCACCCGACGCAATGTTGACCGAATAGACGAAATCGCCGAACTCCTGACCCGGCAGGGCATTATGATGTGGTCCGTCTTCTTTCTGGTTCCCGTCGGACGCGGACTGGACGAAGAACGAATCAAACCGGACGAATATATTACCGTTTTCAAAAAACTTTACGGGTACTCCCTCACCAAGCCGTTTTCGATCAAAACAACAGAAGCACCGCATTATCGCCGTTATGTTCTTGAACAGGGGGGCAATCCGCTGGCCCCTCCCTCCGGATCTTCCGACCGGGGATCGGTCGCCGGACCGACAAACACAATCGCTCCGGAAACAATGCGACACGGTCAAAGCCGGGCACCGCTGGGCGTTACCGATGGTCGGGGCATTATGTTCGTCGGACATAACGGGGAGATCTTTCCCGCCGGTTTTCTTCCGATCGTCTGCGGACGATTTCCCCAAGATTCCGTCGTTGATGTTTATCAGAACCACCCTCTTTTCAAATCGCTTCAAAATCCTGATGAGTATCGCGGAATTTGCGGACAATGTTCGTTTCGTCATTCCTGCGGCGGCAGCCGATCCCGGGCTTACGCGGTTTCCGGTGACCCACTCGGTCCCGAACCCGACTGCGCTTTCGAATAAAATTCCGTTCAATATAATAAGTCATTGAAACCGGCATGTCCTGCCGGTTTCATCTTATTTTTCTGTTCCAACAATAAAAGAACGACCGAACCGCAAAATCAATCGGTGAACCATATTAAGACCGACAGATCAATCATCTTTTTGACCAGTTCCGTAAATCATCTTTTTGAGCAGCTCCGTAAATCATCTTTTTGAGCAGCTCCGTAAATCATCTTTTTGAGCAGCTCCGTAAATCATCATTACTCGTTGGATTGAAGAACGAACTGCCGGACAGTTTCGGCGAAAATTTCCGGCTGTTCCAACGGAGGAAGATGTCCGGCTTCGGCGATCTCTTTAAACGAACCATTTTTAACCGAGTTCGCCATTTCTTTCATAATGAGAGGCGGAGCCGGTTTATCGTCTGAACCGACAATGATCTGAACCGGAATATCAAGGTCGGCCAGAATTTTTGAGGTGTCTTCCCGGGCCGCCATTCCGCGGGCAGCGGCGGCGGTTCCTTCGGGACGTTGCGCCCGAATCATGTTTTTTAAAAATTCGGTAATTTCAGGCTTGTTTTTCATCGTTGCCGGACTGAGCAGATTCGGCGTCATTGACTCGGCTATTGGAGCAAGACCCGTTTGGCCAACGGAATCGGCCAGTTTGACCCGATTGGCTTTGCCTTCAGGAGCGTCAACCATCGTTCGCGTGTCACAAAGGATCAGCTTCCGAACCCGTTCAGGAAAAAGCCGGATAAACTGCATTGCGATATATCCGCCCATTGAAAGTCCGCAAAGAGAGATCTTTTCATGAATATCAAGCGCGTCGAGCAGTCCGGCGAGATCTTCAGCGAATTGAGCCATTGACGTAATCGTTCGCGTCGGTGATGATCCGGCGGTCAACCGGCTGGCGCCGAACCCCCGAAGATCCGGAACAACACAGCGAAATTCGTTTTTCAGTCGTTCACAAACAGGCAGATACATCGAATGATCAAACGGGAACCCGTGAATAAAAAGAAGAACAGGGCCGGTTCCTTGCGTATAAACGGACAGTTCGGTATTATTTACATAAAAATTTTGCATAATTTGCGTCCTTTATCAGAAAATTTTTGACGAAATTGTCAATTTTGTTAAAATGTAATTAGTGAAAGATCCCCTTTCACTCGATTTTCGCGATCTGTTCGAAAAACAGAATTCGAAAGCCAATCGTGAGAAAAGCGAACAGCATTCCGTATTCATGAGGCAAGTATACCTTAAACTCACTCCGAATTCAACAGGAACCGACCGGAGGTATTTTAATGAAACATTTTATAAACAGATCTTTGGCCGCAGTCATGGCCGGATTCATTCTTCTGTTTTTTTTGTCCATTCCGCTTCAGGCGCAAATAAGTTTTGGGACTTTAAAAGATTCTCCAGATAAAACCGAATCCGGCAAAGAATCTTCACCGGAAGATCTTAAAGGAGAGCAATCGATAGTTAAATATCGGGCCGGTATGGTTTTCGAAGCCCGACAGGGCGGTCCTTGCGACAATATCACCGGAACGGTTCCAGTACCGCTTGATTTTCCGGAGCAGAAAGTGCGGATCATTGAAGAAAATTTCCCCAAAAATGCCCGGGTTTATTATCGGGAACTAAAAGAAGGGGGCGTCAAACAACTCGTTTTAAAAATGCCGACACTGCGACCCGGTCAGAAAATTGAGGCGACCGTTCTTTTTGAGGTAACCAAATACGCGCTTCTGGCTCCGAAGGAAACCAAGGGGTTCGTCATACCCAAGAAAGCGACGAAAAAAACTCGTCAGTATCTTCGGGACAGTATTTATTTTGAATCGGACAGTCGAATGGTTCGCAACGCGGCCAAAACAGCGGTTGCCGATAAAAAAGGCGCTTGGGACAAAGTTGAAGGAATTTTCCAATACGTCCGCGATAATGTTCAGTATAAAGAAGAACTGAAACAGGGACAAATTCGCGGCGCTCTTTCCGCGCTTCGGACCAAAGCCGGCGACTGTGAGGACATGTGCGCTCTTTTCATTTCCATGTGTCGCGCACAGAACATTCCCGCCCGTCTCGTTTGGGTCGAAGGCCATTGTTACGCTGAATTTTATCTTGAAGACACGAAAGGAGAAAGTCATTGGTTTCCTGCCCAGGTCGCCGGAACCGAACCGCTCGGCGGAATGGCTGATACCCGGATCATTCTTCAAAAGGGTGATAATTTCAAAGTCCCCGAAGATCCGCAATCGACGGTTCCTTACGTTAAAGAACTTTTCACCGGATCCGTTAAAAACAACGGTCCCGATCCGAAATATCAGTTCATTAAAGAAATAAGCGGCAATTAAAACATCAGAACCGGCGGCGCCGGTAGGGATAATAATCATGACCCGATCTTCTGCCCCCTCTTTTTTGAAAAAAGAAAAATGCAAAAACCGATTCCCGCATTTTCGGCGAATCAATGCGGTTGGTTTTACCGTTTCTCTTTTGATAACGGCACTGGTTTTTTCTAACGCAATTGATCCGGCGTTCGGACAAACGATCGACTTTGCCGGAGGCGGACATCTTGCCGGCTCGATTAAAAAAAGTGCCGTCCCGGACGGATCATCAACAGAAATCGTTCTTCCGGACGGAGGTCTTCTTGTCGTTTCTCCCGAGATCATAAAGAACCCTTCTGTCCAGTCGGACGCGGAACGGGAATATTTTTCAGTAATTCCCTTTAAGCCGGACTCGGTTAAATCTCATCTTGAATCGGCCACTTGGTGCAAGGAACGGGGCTTGACCGGTCCCGCTTCGAAACATTACGCGCGGATCCTCGAACTTGATCCGGAAAATGAAGCAACGCACCGTCTTCTCGGTCATGTTAAAGAGAACGGTATTTGGATGTCCGCGAAAGATCGTCTTGAATCGCGAGGACTGGTCCGGTTCGGCGGTCAGGTCATGTCACTTCAACAGAAGGAACTTGAAGAAAAACGAAGTGAGGTTAAAAAGACTGTTCTCGCGCTTAAAAAAGATATTCGTAAATTTTATTCGGGAATTAAAAACGGCAATTCAGAAGCGGAAGAAGCGCTCAAAAAGATCCAGGATCCTTATGCGCTCGCCATTCTTACGGATCTTCTTCAGAATGAAGAAAGCCCTGAAATACGACGTCTTTTAGCGCAAGTTATGGGGGGAATCGGAACACCGGCCGCGTTAATCGATCTTGGAACAATCGCTCTTCAGGATGTCAACGCCGATGTCCGTCTGACCGCTTTGGAACAGATCAAAAAGAAGACTATTGCTGTTCCCGGCGCGATTGAGTATTTTAAAAGAGGACTGCTCAGCCCGAATAATGAAATGGTCAACCGCGCAGGAGAAGCACTCGGTTTTCTCGACGCGACCTCCGCCATTCCCAATTTGATCAACGCCCTTTTAACAAGTCATCAATTTACGGTCACCACTGGAAGCAATCAGACAGGCGCCTCGTTCACCAACGGCCGTTTATCCGGTTTTTCTCCCGGCAATAATGCCCGTCAGAAGGTTATTACCAAAACATTCAATAATGAAAAAGTTCTCAACGCTCTTCGAAAAGTCGTTGAAATCGCTTATCCAATGAATCCGGTCGATTTTCAATATGACATCCTTCGATGGCGCACTTGGTATCAGTCACATCAGAAAACAGAACTGTTTCAGCCGCGACGAAGCGATTGAAAAATTTTTTTTGGCGCTGTCTTCCGATCCGCTTTATAAAAGTGAGGTTTTAACAGCGCTGTCTGAAAACGCTAATTCAATCTAAAAAATTCGCAACACAACAAGTTCGCCGCAAACTTATCAACGCCCCTTAATAACACATATAACGAATATACAATCAATACCGGGTTGAGAGATCTTTTTTCAGATCGATCCAAAGAGGAGTTTCACCGTTTCGCAGCGGAAAACCGAGCTTTTTTCCTTCGTAAGAAAGACGATTGATCAGAGGCAGACTGTTTTTATATCGGCGGACATTTTCGCAGAAGATATCGCAAATATCGTCGAAGCGCCAACGGATCTGCCCCCCGACATGCGGAGTGATCAAAACGTTCGGAAGATCCCAAAGCGGATGATCCGGAGGAAGGGGTTCCGGTTTCGTTACGTCCATAATCGCGCCGGCCAAATGACCTGACTGAATTGACTCAGCCAGCGCCAAAGGATCAATGAGCGGTCCGCGGGCCATATTGGCAAAGAGCGCTCCCTTTTTCATAAGCGCAAATTTTTCGGCGGTAAAGATCCCTTTTGTCGATGAATTTAGAGGGAGAGAAAGAAAGACGATATCGGACTCGTTCAAGAGATCGTCCAACCGATCAGCGGGCCAAAGTTCCGCAACCTGATTTGGTTTGTTTTCCGGAAAAAGATCGGTCGCGATGATCTTTTTCGCAAATGGGGCGACAACTTCCGAAAATCGGCGCCCTACCCCTCCGAATCCGACAATACCGACCGTTTTTCCTGTCAGATCGTCCGTCGATTTTCTAATGAATTTTCGGTAGTCAGGATTATTCGTTTGAACCGCCTGATCCAATACGAACGATTTTACGTTCCGATGCCAAGCCAAAATAAGCGCCAAACCATGTTCGGAAACCTGGTCGGCCAAAACACCGGCGGCCGTTGTAATCGTTATGTCAGACTCTATTACTGACGGAACAAGGCACCAGTCCATTCCGGCCGCGGACGACTGGATCCATTGAAGCCGTTTTTGCGCGACAATTCGGTCCCAATCGACTGGAACTTTCGCGTGACCGCAAAAATAATCGGCCTCAAAAAGAGCATCGGGAATTCCTTTTTGATCGGTATTGATAATATTCATTTCCGGCCAGGCGGCATGAATTCGGTCAATATGTTTTTGATCGACCGGTGTTTGTTTGAAACAGACAACGAGATTGAGTTTTTTTTCCATTGCTTCAACTACTTTTTATACTGCTTTTATTTTAAATTTTCCGTCATCTCCGCCAATTGACTGCGTGAATCGGCTGTTTTTTTGAAGTTATAACAGAAAATTCATGATGGAATCGGTATAAATACATTCATCTTTCGCGGTTTAGCCTTCCGGTTTCGGAACCATCGGGACATTCACTAATTATAACTTATAATTTTCGTGTTGAAACAGGGGCTCTCTGAATTTACCGGCAGACGCTTTCTTGATCAAACGGATCTGTTTTCCATTTCCGTCAAAAACACATCAACAGTCTTTTGGTTTTGCCGATCAAAAATGACTGAATTACGAAACAGGTTTGCGTTAAATCTTGAAAAAAATGGCATTTGGATACCGTTGTAAAATACTTCAAAGTGAATATACTAATAGTAATATTGATTATACAGGAATATCTGTGCGGAATCCGGTCGGATTTGTTCTCTTTGAACCAACAGGTCCGACCGCGAAAAACTTTTGCTGACAGACTGATTTTTCCGTCAAGACAAAGGAACGCGGAAAGTTCATTGATCAGCAGACTCCGTATTAACCGGTAAAACGCAACAAACGAATTGAACATTATTCAAGAAGGGAACTTTCGGTCATGCCGCGCCGATCTTTTGAAAGAATTCGGGGAGATCTTGATCTCTCCAGATATTTGAAAAGTTTTGACCAGCTTGTTCAGCCTTGGGATTCAAACGCCTGTTTTGATGTCCCGGCCCCGCTCGAACTTGAAATCGGATCGGGAAAAGGACTTTGGCTTCGATCCGCCGCATCCAGATCGCCGGATCACAATTTTATGGGCATTGAAGTTTCCCTTCGTTATGCGACTGTTACCGCCGCTAAACTTTGCAAGGCCGGACTGACCAACGCGGTTGCCGTTTGCGCCGATGCGGCCAAAGTTTTAAACGAACTTGTTCCCGACAACGTCTTCGAAGCCGTTCATGTTTATTTTCCTGATCCTTGGTGGAAAAAAGCCCATCGAAAACGACGGATACTCCGCGCTGAAGTTCTCAAACTGATCGAAGCAAAACTGATCCCCGGCGGAACTCTTCATTTTTGGACTGACGTTGAAGAATACTATCTCTCAACGCTGGAACTGATCGCCGCGGAAACTTCTTTCGAAGGTCCTTTCCCCGTTGATCATCCTTTTATTGCCGATGATATGCCCGATTCCGAATCCGATATTACCAAATTCAATACGCATTTTGAAAGAAGAACGATTTTAAACGACCAACCTGTTTACCGTTCCCGTTTTACAAAAAAGCAACTTTGATATATCGATTCTATCATGAATTTTCCGTTATAACATAAAAAGAACAGCCGATTCAAGCAGTCAACCGGCGGAAATGACGGAAAATTTAAAATAAACGCAGTATAAAAATGTTCCTTTCGTTTAATGTTCCTTTAACAATTGGAGAAAGAAATGCTCAATATAAGAGAATTGCTTATTCGTTACCTTAATGTTCCGGAAACCGCTACCGCAACGCTTGACGAACTCGAAAAATGCTGCGAGATCAAACTTTTCAAAGCAAACGATGTTATTTATCGTGAGCATGAAAACTCGGGACATCTGTTTATTGTTCTCTCCGGACAAGTCGATGTTCAATATTTGCTGAAAGACGGACGCCGCAAAACGCTTGACACCTGTTTGCAGGGTGATCATCTCCTTTGGTCGGCCGTTATTGAACCGCATGAGACAAACTCAATCGGGATCTGCCGCGCAGAAGCGGAACTTCTCTCCATTGACGGACAGAAAATACTCGCGATCTGCGATAAAGACCCCAATTTCGGATATCATCTGATGAGTTTGATCGCGTCGGTCATTCGTCGCCGCCTTCAAATGGCCCGGCGTCAAATCACCGCCGAAAAACTCGACTGACAGCATTCCTGCTCCTGCAAACCGTTTTCATCGCGGAACATTTTCTGATCCGGTTTGCTCCTGTCGATATTATTTTTCCAATCTCCCCGATTCATTCCGGATCAGGGAGTTTTTTTGACCCGCTGTCAGTACTTCATTCTTTTCTTATTTGCGACTTTTAACATTTATAATCCTCAATCTGTCAGGATTAATTTGAGTCGGTCATTTCTTTTTCAACAATTCGGTATCAAGCGCAATTGTTACCGGTCCGTCATTAATCAACTGGACACTCATCATTGTTTGAAAAACACCACTTTCAACATGAATGCCAAAATTTTTTATCTCTTGCTTAAAGAATTCATAAAGTCTGTTCGCCTTTTCAGGAGAGGCGGCATTAATATAAGAAGGCCTCTTTCCGTGTGAACAATCGGCGAAAAGGGTAAACTGACTAACAACCAATACAGAACCGCCGACTTGAGAAATTTCCCAATTCATTTTTCCTTCACGGTCATCGAAAATTCTAAGTCCAACGATCTTTTTTGCGAGAAATTTTGCTTCTTCTTCTGTATCCTCCTGACCAACCCCCAAAAAGATCAAAAGACCTGACTGTATTTGACCGGAACATTCATTGTTTCTATCCTGAATCAAAACTTTCGCCTTAGCGACCCTTTGAATAAGCGCTCTCATCAACAATCCTTTTCTACTTTAGTATTATTTATCTGATATTTTCTTTCTTCTCTGTTTCTTTGATATGAGATCAAATCATGAATTTTGACCAGTATGATCCTGTCAAAAAAGAGACTATTATACTGTTTTTATATTAAATTTTCCGTCATTTCCGCCGATTGACTGCGTGAGTGGGCAATTCTTTTGACGTTATAACGGAAAATTCATGATGGAATTTGTATATAAATAAAGGGAACCTCGTCGATTCGCAAGATTCCCTTTTTCTTCTTTTTTCTAACAGAAAACTTTTCACTGCTTTTCCGAACTTTATCCAAGATCGATAAATTCTATTCGCGCCGTTTGATCTTTTGTTTCGATTCAAACGAAAGAGATCTATTTTGCACGAATATAAAACATTCTCAATTCATGAATCAAGCCATCGATGAATTTTGCTTCTTCTTCTGTTTGGTTATTTTTTGTTTTTTCATGAATCAGAACAACGGTATCGATCAGGTGTTTCGCCTGATTCAGCCGAACAACCGCTTTTCCCGTTATCGGATTCGGGATCAGGCCGAGCGAAACGAGCGCTTGAGTGGCAATACTCTCGGTCAATGACATTAAGGTCGGTTCCGGAAAAGGAACATCGGGAATATCATTGAGATCCGGGATCTTTCGTTCGCCTTGTTCTTCCGACTGTTCGTCATGATGGCAGCATCCGCCGTTTCCGTGTCCGCCGCAGCAATGATGTTCTTCGCTTTCGTCTTGATGATGTCCGCCGCAGCAATGATGCTCTTCGTTTTCATCTTGATTATGTCCGCCGCAGCATTGATGTTCTTCACTTTCATCATGATGATGACCGCAGCAACACTGATGTTCTTCGTTTTCAGGGCGTTCAATTTCTTTGTTTTCTTCTGTCATAACTTCACCTCTGACTATAATGGCTTTTTAAATTATTAAATCTTTACCGGCGGTGATTCGCGAAATTATTTCTGCCGGTCCTTAAGTTCAGCAATATCTTTCTGCAGATCCTGATAAGAAGGGATCAAGCCCATCTGCTCATCCGTATGATAAATCCGTTGAAGTGAATTCAGAATCGACAACGCCTTCACTTGTCCGCAGGATCCGGCCGACTGATAAAAACAATGACCGTTCAAATGATCGGTTTCATGCTGGACGATTCGCGCGGAAAATCCCTTCCATTCATATTGATGAAGTTCACCATTAATATTGACCGCTTGAAAAACAATCGTTTCCGCCCGAGTGATTTGCAGACTGAGATCGGGAAAGCTCAAGCATCCTTCCTGCATGTCCACCCGTCCTTTACGTTTCATAATGATCGGATTGATAAAAACAAATTCCTGATCTTTTTGTTCGGGATCGGCGGTCGGATTCATAACGAAAAAGCGCCAGGGAAGTCCGACCTGATTTCCCGCCAGTCCGACCCCTTCGGACTGATACATCAATTCAAACATTTCTTCCGTTATTTTTTTAAACTGATCGTTAATTCTTCGAACCGGGACCGCTTTTTCCGCCAAAATCGGATGCGGATATTTTAATACTTTCATGATGAAACACCATTTATTCCTTGAAACTAACATTTTATAATATATAATAGTAGACGGTACTTATTATAAGTTTATTTTTCATTATTAACAGTAACCGTTTGTCAACAAAAAGAGAATTTTGACATTTTTATATCACCGTCATTTTAATTATTCCGTTTTCTCCGTCAACTGTTGTCATGACTGACCGTTTTTTGATGTTGAAACAGAAAAGAAGGAGGAATCGTGATCTATGTTAAGATCGTCAATAATTCTTTGGAAACAGATCTATGACACAAACGAAAAAAGACAACGAACAGAAGATCAGTCCGCTTGATTTGGAACAGAATCAAAAACACTTTTTCCAGGGAAAAACATTTTTGATTTCTCTGGTCCTTCATCTTCTGGTTTTTATCATTCTGGTTTTTATTCTTGCCCGGCTTCCGCGAACAGGAACGCCGTTCGGAGAACGTAACGCCGATTCTGTTGGAATTGTTTTCTCCGATTCCGCCGGACAGGAAGGCCAATCGGGTGGATCCACTGATCACCAGAATTCCTCCAAGGCGACGTCTTCACAAAATTCAGATCAAGAGAACAAATATGAACTGCCGGACACCTCGGTGAGTGAATCGTTTCTTCCGAAACGGGAAATTTTGGGAGTAAAATCTTCATCAGAAAAATCGGCCGGGTTAATGTCGAATTTGCCGAGCGGTATCGCGGGATCCGGATCAGATATCGTTCGGGGATCGGGAACAAATGGATCCGGACTTGGATCCGGGAGCGGAGACGGTCAAACAGTCAGCTTCAGTGATATTAAAGGAAATGGACGAAAATTTGTATTTGTTCTGGACCGTTCAGAAAGTATGAGTTGGTCAAACGCTTATCCAATGAAGTTCGCGCTTGCGGAGGCTAAAGCAAGCATTTCAAGTCTTTCGCTCAAAAAAGGAGCATTGAAATTTCAAATCATTTTTTATAATCATGAGGCCATGGCTTACGGAAATGGCCGTCTTCTTCCGGTTAATGAACCGAATAAAAATCTTGTTTTGAAATATCTCGACACGATCTTTCCGCAAGGGGGAACCGATCCGGTCGCGGCGATGGAGCTGGCCGTTCAACTTTCTCCCGACGTCATTTTTTTTCTGACTGACGCGGATGAAGAAATTCCTCCGCTTTCTTTATCGCGTATTCATGAACTTGCCCGTTCGCACAAGATCCGCCAGATCCATGTTGTTGAATTCGGAAAATCAACCGCGAAAGAAAAAACTTCGTTCCGCCAACTTGCCCGAGACAATAACGGCCAATATATTTTTAAAAAAATCGATTGATCTTTCTTCGCGTTTGATCTTTCTTTTTCTGTCATTTTATTTATAATCAGGACAAAGGAAATTTACTCCGACTTATTCCGGAATTTTCTTTTCCTTTTGCGCCGCTGCCGTGTTTTTCGCAACATTTTGTTTTATACCGGACAACACCGGAGACCGACGGTCCCTTTTATCGCAGAAAATGAAGAATAAAACAGTTCCGATGCTCTTAATCCGTATTTATTTTCATTTTTCGGATTAACACAACAAGGACCGGCAGGACCAGATTAATCCGGATCCAATCAACATTGGCGAGCGGGAACGGATCATTCAACTGACAGGACCAAAATAATCCGGCCCCAATGTCCTTCAGATGATTCAGACAAACTGTTTTTGATTCTTCCAAATGATTCCGGCAAACAAAACGCAACCTGATTGTCTTGGTCATTTCAGCCAGGATTCAGAACACGCAAATCCTGGTCAGCCGACAATTCAGAATTAACCTGTTGTCGGTCAGAATTAACCTGTTGTCGGCAATTGAAGAAGACACGGACTGCAGCGATGTTTCATATAAAACATTCGTCGCTGAAACAAGGATCCCGAATTAATGATTATCAATCGCCGCGCGGCAAAACGGCTTTTTGCCAAATTGCTTTTTCGGAACTCCTTTTGTTTTGAAAATTGTCAATTCCGAAAATTCGTCCCTGTTGAATTTATTAATACCGATTCCATTATGAATTTTCCGGCCAACGTTGAATGAACATCCGATCACAAAGTCAATCGGTGAAAATCACGGAAAATTTAAATGAGAGCAGTATATTTACTGCTTTATTTGTATTGCTGTTTTTAATCAGCGCTTGGAGAGGAGCAAAAAATGCTTTGTGTCAGTATCGCCTGCGGAAGTCATACAAGAATGATCAAAGAGCGGGAAAATCTTGAAAACGACGGTATCGAGCTTGTTGAACTTCGATTGGATATTCTTAGAAAAGAACCGGATTTTCACCGTCTTCTTCCTAACCGAAAGGCAAAAGTCATTATAACGGCCCGGCGTCCGGAAGACGGCGGTTTTTGGAAAGACTCCGAAGAAAAGCGTCTGCGAACATTAAGAGAAGCTGTCATTGCGGGGGTCGAATACGTCGATCTCGAAATGGACGTTGCTCAAAAGATCCCTCGTTACGGTCAAACCCAAAGAATTGTCAGCTATCATAATATGCGGGAAACACCGAACCTTGAAAAAATTTACGAAGAGTGTGTCAAAGGTGATCCCGATATTATTAAAATCGCCGTCATGCCCAATTCAATCGATGACGTTTTTCGTATGATCGAATTTCTTCGGGAAAAAAACGCCAAAGATTCCAAAATCCCGACGATCGGAATCAGTATGTCAGAGTTCGGTTCCGTTACAAGGATCCTCGCAAATAAATTCGGAGTTCCGTTCACTTATGCTTCTTTCTCCGATAAACGCGATATCGCGCCCGGAATGTTCTATTACAAAACGCTTAGGGATCTTTACCGATTCAATTCAATCAATGATCAAACAGAAGTATACGGCATCGTCGCCGACCCGATCGGACACAGCTTGAGTCCTCTTCTTCATAATCTTACTTTTCACGAACACAAACTCAATAAAGTTTATATTCCGTTCAGAGTTAAGAAAGAAGAAATCAACCGTTTTATGGATCAGGCCCAAATCATCGATCTTAAAGGCTTGAGCGTAACAATTCCGCATAAAGTTGAGATTATGAAATCACTGACCGACATTGATCCGGCAGTTAAAGCAATCAATGCCTGCAATACAATCATAATCGAAGGGTCGCGCCGTTACGGACATAATACGGATTACCTTGCCGCTGTCTTGAGTATTAACGGCGCGATGGCCGGTAAACTCGGGTCGAAAGAAGCCGCTGCCGCCATTGAGAATCTTCTTTCCGGTAAATCTTCCAACGGCCGAGTTCTTCCGCTCGAAGGTCAAACTGCGCTCGTACTTGGGGCGGGAGGGGCTGGAAAAGCTCTCGCTTACGGGCTCAAAACGGAAGGGGCCGATGTCATTATGACCGATGGTATCGCGGAAGCGGGAGAAAACACTGCCCAACAGTTCGGTTATCAGTATTGTCCTTGGGAACAAAGAGAACATCAAGATATCAATATCCTTGTCAATTGCACCCCGATCGGTATGTACCCCAATGTCGATAAGGCTCCGATCTCGAAAACCGCTCTTCATGCCGGTATGATCGTTTTCGATGCCGTTTACAATCCCGAATACACCTGGCTGATCCGAATGGCAAAAGAACAAGGCTGCATCGTCGTTCCCGGAATGGAAATGTTTGTCGGTCAGGCCATTCTCCAGTTCAAGTATTTTACCAACGAAAAAGCTTCTTTCAGCTTTATGCGCGATATTGTCAAAAACGCCCTTTCCGCTTCCAAAGATTAATCGCCGCTTCGTTCGACTTTCAACAAAAACCTCTTTCCATCGACAGAATGTAAGGATCTTTGTTTCATTATGAAAAACAAAATTATTTTAATCGGTTATCGGGCAACGGGCAAAACAAGTCTTTCAAAAGCCATTGCGGAACGTTTGGGCTGGGATTGGCTCGACACCGATCCATTAATTGAGCAACGCGCGGGAAAAACGATCGCCAAAATTTTTGCGGAGAACGGAGAACCGCACTTTCGCGATTTGGAAGAACAGACTGTTGCGGAAGTCCTTCAACGTACCCAACCGCTGGTGATCGCAACCGGCGGAGGGGTTCCAATGAGAGAAATCAGCCGAAAGCGCCTGAAAGAGTCGGGCGTTGTCTTCTGGCTTCAGGCCCGACCGGAAACGATCCATCGCCGGATGAACTCCGATTCTTCGACCGCTGACCGGCGGCCCGCTCTGACCGATTTGTCTCCCATTCGGGAAATTGAATCCGTTTTGGCAAAACGACTCAATGCGTATCAGGACTGTTCTCATTTCGAAATCGATACCGATTCAAAATCTCTCAGGGAAATCACCGATTCGATCTGTGAACAATTCCAAAAAGTGTCCTGATTCAAAGACTTTCCGTTCTTGTTTCGGGCGGACTTTTTATTTGCCTTCACATATTATGAATTTTCATTTCCCGTCAAATGAACCGCCGATTCACAAAATCAATCGGCGGAATTCCGTTTATTTCATATAACCGCTGCTTGAACTGATCGACCAGATCGCTTATTTATCATTTTCTTTTTCATTGCAGCCCGATCGGCACCAAACTTTTTTGACTCTTTACAAAACAAAAGTTTTTCTTTCTGTCAGCCAACAAGTTTCGGTTCACAAGCCAATCAGTGAAATAGAAAAAATAAAAATGACTCTTCAAAATACTCTTGAATATATTTTTCTGATAAATTCTTCTTGCGGTTTAAATTCTTAATCTTGATCTTTGGATCAAAAAAAGTTAAAATACTATTTATGCTGTTTTATTTTAAATTTTCCGTCATTTTCGCCAATTGACTGCATAAACCTGCTGTTCTTTTGACATTGCAACGGAAAATTCATCATGAATCCGGCATAAGATGGCAGGCTCAATTATTTTGCTCTCGCTGAAATGTATCTGCCTGATCTTTATTTTCAATCAAAACCAAACGCGTTGACCTGAACAAGTCACATGTTATTCATTGAAAGAGGTTCGTATAATGTTTCACAAAAAACATCTGATTTTATTACTGATTTTTCTGATGACTTCCGCCGCGTTCGCGCAGGAAAGCAAATTCTCTCAAGCTCTCAAGCCTTTTATTCAAGAGAAAAAATTAAACGGCTATGTTGCTCTGATCGGAACACCGCAGGAAATAACTTTTTTTGAAGCTGAAGGATCCGCCGATTTAAAAACCGGACAGCCAATGAAAAAAGATTCGCTCTTTTGGATCGCGTCGATGTCCAAACCAATCGCAGGCGCCGCCTTAATGATCCTTGTCGACGAAGGAAAGATCTCGCTCGACGACCCAATTTCAAAATACCTGCCTGACTTCGACAAAGCACGCGTTCTTTCCAAAGAAAAATTCCCCAATGGAAATATTCAGCTTGAACCTCTCAAGTCCGTTCCTACCGTTCGACAAGTCATGTCGCATACCGCGGGCTTTCCGTTCCTGACCCCCTTCCTGAATAAATTCGGACTTAGTTCGGTCTCTTTAAAACATTCGGCTTATATCGCTGCTTCCTGTCCGTTCAATCATCAGCCCGGTACGGATTATTTATATTCAAATGTTGGTATTAATACCGGCGCCGCCATTATCGAAGTCGTCTCCGGTATGCCTTACGAAACTTTTCTTCAAAAACGAATTTTTGATCCACTCGGAATGAAAGACACCACTTTTTTTCCTACCGACAGTCAACTGAATCGATTGGCAAAATCATATACTTGGGACAAAAAAACAAACGCGCTTCAAGAGATCAATATTCACTTTCTCGGCGATTTGAGAAAGAATGACGCCCCCCGATTTTCAGAAGCGGGAGGAGGACTCTTCTCAACCGCCGAAGACTATTATAAATTTTATCAAATGCTCGCTTCCGGCGGTTCCGTTAACGGCAAAAAAATCCTTTCTGAAAAAGCGATTGCCGAAATGACTAAAGATCAAACCGGACTGAAACGCAATTACGGAATTGGTATCAGTGTTTCATCGGACAGTTTTTCTCACGGAGGGGCTTACGCAACCCAATGTGTTTATAACAAAAGCATGAATAAAATATACATCTTTATGATTCAGCTCTCCAATGTCCCTCATTTGCAAAAAATCAATCAGGCCGCAATAAAGGGCGCTCTTGAAATGAGTCAAAAATAAAAACCGCGATCAAACGGTCCGGTATTTCGGAAGAACAGATCCTGTTTTAATCAAAGAAAAATCAGGATCGAAAGAATCGGACCGTCTTTGATCAAAATGAACGAGCTGACAGGAACAGACCGATCGTTCAATCCCGGAAACGCCTTTCATTTACCGGCAATGCGGAATTCAGTCTCCAATCCCTTAATCCAAAATAAACAGGTTTTTTATGAATTTTGAAAATCAAAAAAATCTCCGTACCGATCTTGGAATCGTTTTTTCTACCGCGGAAGAGAAAAACGGTCTGTTTGACCTTCTGCCCAAAGCTGAAAATACTGTCGGAAACGGTTTGAAATATTCCATTTCAGAATATAACGGACTGACAATTGCCGCCGTTGAAGCCGGAACAGGAAAGGACAACGCGTTAAAAGCGTCCGAGTCCCTTTATTCTGTTTTTCATCCGTCAAGAATCATCAATGCGGGATTCGCTCATTCTTTGTCGCCCCAATTAAAAAAGAACACAATTTTTGTCCCTGATCGGATTATTTCCGATCAAAATGAACGCCCGGTCGATTTTCGCTCAAGAGCGCTCCCGTCACCTGTTAACAATCAAAAGCAAGACTCTTCAGAAGAACAGCTTTTCCAATTTTTCAAAGGATACACCTTCGATAATTTGAAATCTTTTCCCCGATTGGGAACCC
Source organism: uncultured Planctomycetaceae bacterium (assembly GCA_964652875.1). Lineage (GTDB taxonomy): Bacteria > Planctomycetota > Planctomycetia > Pirellulales > Thermoguttaceae > JAUNBG01. The sequence goes on along the minus strand of CAZZEF010000011.1, from coordinate 27,028 downwards.
TTTGTTCCGTTTTATCGCTTCCGGGCAGCACTGAAGAAAAAAGGGATCTTCAAAAGTCCTGCGGTGCCAGCTGCTGCGACCGAATCGGTTTTACCGTTGCCCAATTTTTTATTGCCCAAGGTGTCCCTTTTCTTCCTGTTCGAATAATCATCTCCAACGCGGACGAAGCGGCCAAACAGACAACAGAAAAAATGAACGATGCTTCCTCCGGCGCGCAATTATTCGGCATGATGATCGGAGGCCTCATAAAAAAACCGAAATCCGTTCTCGAATTTTGCGGTAATAAAACAGACCGAATCGCCGCAAGTGACAAACTGGGAAAAACCCTTCTGAAACTGTTGGCTCCCGCCGATCAGGACGACTCCGAATTATAAGGTCAAATCTGTTCCCGACTTTGCGATACTGTTCATTTATTCGATTTTTCAAAACGATCCGTATAAACAGGAACATCATTTCGTTTTTTCGGGAAATTTATCTTTTTTCCGAATCTTCTTTCTGGTAAAATGTCTTTCTTAATGATATAATAGTATTGAGTATTTTTCGTTAAATCCGAAATGAGAATCGTTTCCGTTTTCAATCGGACAATAAAGCTTTAGACGACAAAACTTGATTGTCTTTAGAGTCGGTTTTTTCGCATGATCCGGCTTTAAGTCAATTCTCGTCTTCAACTGGAGATTAAAAGATGCAGCGCTTTGTGACACCCATTATTTCACTCCTTGTTCTGCTGTCAGCCCTGACAATGAATATTCATTGTCTGACCGGTCAGGAATTCGGTCCGCCTCCCGGAATGGAGGGAGAAGGAATGCCCGGCGGTCCTCAAGCCGCGGCGGCCGTTCCCGCCAACAGTAACGCTTCCGCCGCTTCCGTCAGAGCCCTGCTTTATCCCGACCTTGTCTCCGTTACACGATTCGATACAAGACGAGTTAATTTTCCCGGGCTTAAACAATTCGCCGCCGATTTCATCAACGGCGCGATTGGAAATATTGTTGACGAAGACAAATATCTCGTCAGTCTCAGAAAAACTCAAAAAGAAAATATCATTAACGGTATCGACTCCTACTTGGACCGTGTCAGCAGAGATTTCAAAATTTTGAATGCCGCGGGCGTTGGCGAGTTTTACCGTCTCTATTATGAAGAAGGAACCGACTTCTGTCTTGCTTATGCTTATCCCATTTCAGGAGAGGCTTCACAAAGCATTATCAGCTTGGTCAGTCGGGACAAACCGATCACCTGTTTCGAACGTTTTGGTTTTTTGATCGTTGTTTATGATCATTCGCAAAAAGTTGCGGTCGATAAAAACGCAACCGCTAAAAAAACAGATGAAGAGGATGAAGAAGACGAAGAAGAAAAAACGATCGATCCGATGATCGAAAAACGAAAACAGACACTTCCTTCGATCAGAGCCCGATTCAAAAATCCCGCCAAAGAAAACGCTAAAACGGGAAAATATCTTGATCACGCCGCGGAAGCTCTTGTTTATACGGATGGATCTTCCATTTCAATGGTCTTCCCGACGAACGAAAAATTTCTGGCAAGCATTGATTTTTGCAAAGCAAACGGTTTGGAATTTCCGGATACCGAGCTGAAAGCGGCACTCGAAAAGAACCAAAAGGCCTTTCAATGGGCAACTTTCAATGTTTCTTTAACTGGCGGAGTTCAAAAGAAAGTTGAGGCTCCCGCTAAAAAAAGTGCTGACGAAGCTGGTACCGATGAAGAAGATGCCGCTATTAAAGCGGAACCAGCCGATCCCGCTTGTCCTAAAATTGTTCTTTACATGAAATACGCCAGCCCAAACGGCGCTTCCGAATTCGCCAAAGCGTTTAACGAAAGCGTCAATGGAATGCGTACCGGTTTAAATACACTGATCGATACGCAAATCAAAGATCTTAAACTCCCCTTTGTCAGCAATCCTTTTGACCCAATGCTTGGTCTTCTGTTTAATCAACTCAAGCCTGTTACCAAAGGCGGAGAACTTTCTGTCGTATTTGACTGCGAAACACTTTTGGAAAACGCCAAACTTTTCGTTCCGGTCTTCGGCGGTATTCCTGTTAAAGGATCCTTTAAAAAGAAGGGAAAATTCGATACTTCGGAAGATGAAGAGATCTCCTTTGATGATGAAGATACCGGTAAAGAAGGCGATTCAGAAAAGACCGCTGATAAGCCCGCTGCCAACAGCAAACCTGCTCCCGAAAAGAAACCCGCTGGCGACAGTAAACCTGCACCTGAAAAGAAACCCGCTCCAACTAAAGAAAAAGAAGAAGATCCATTCAGTTGATACTCCGAACGCGGCGGTCATAACAGTTTTACGATCCGCCGCATATTATCGATTCTTTTTCCGTTATGTTTTATTTTGGATATTAATAATATTATTGCGGTTTAACTCTTTTCAAAATAATTTCTGATTGAGTTGCCGCTCTTAAAATATCTCGATACTCCCGAACGATTGATCTCTTTCTTTCGGGAGTTTTTATTTCTTGATCTCTTCTTATTATTCCGCCGAGCCAACGATTTGCTTCGCTGTTGCTTTTCTCTGCGGCAATTGAACCGCCATTATTTTCTCAACACTTATCTTTTTTACCGGGAACAATCACCAATTTTTCAAACAGATCAAAAAAAAGCCAGCTTATACAGCTGGCAGTTGTCACCCTGGGATTGTCACAAATAATTCATCGTCATTACAGACCGGGCATCGGGGATGCGTAACCGCTTCTTGACGTTGAACCGCAAGGATCGCATGCGTTGGCCGCGCATGGCTGACAGGCGTTCGCGGCGCAAGGCTGACATGCATTGGCGGCGCAAGGCTGGCAAGCCGGAGAAGACCAAACAACGTTCTCAACCGGATAGACCTGACTTGGTACTGTTTGCGAGGCAACGTTACTGGGAACACGTGATCCGTTTCTGGTAAAACAGTTCGATGCGCTGCTTCTGCAACCGGTCGTCATTAATACCGCCGCAAGAAGAAACGCGGAAAAAATAAGGCACTTTTTCATGAAAGCATCTCCTTCGCTTATGATTTGAGGTTCAGTACCCTTGATTAAATTTTCGTTTAATAACGGCACCGACTACCATTCCAATTTTCCTGTCAAAAAATATCTTTTTTATTCTTCTCTTAAGAATTTACCTCCAAATCTCGTAAAAATCAAATCTTTTTTCTCGCTTTTTTTAATATTTTAAAAATTTATCTTGTATGTAATCATACATTTAATATAATCATCATAATCGGAACGTAAATTTTGCCTCTTCCTCGGCTTCCTTTACTTTTTGTATTTTTACATATGTCTTATACTTTTGCTTGTCAAATTTCCTTCGAACAAGCAGAACACTTTGAACTAACATATAATATAAGGTTACGTATTTTTGTAAAAGTTTCTGATTTACACCTATAACGCATACAATAATATAATAGACATATATAATATATATGTCTTCTTTATTCATACGTATTAATAAATATTTTCCAATTATTGTTGATGATACTATTTCCAAAATATAATCTCCGAACAAAATCTATTTGCGAAAATGTAAAATTTTAATAAAAAAATAAAAATGTTTTTTGAAAAGTATTTGTTTTGTTAATTAAGCAGGCCTCAAAAGTCTGATAATAGGTAAAGATGTATTATGTCATTTTTTCGTAATTGACATATTCATATAAACATAAACCTGGACTCCCTTCCGCTTCGGAAGAAAATTCTGGTTAGTATTATAAATAGGAGAGTAACGCGATGGAAAGTAATTTCATCAAAAAGAACTGCTCATTATTAGTTATTACCTTTATTTTGGTGATAATCTCGTTTGTATTCATACACAGCGAAATCGCCAATTTGGAAAACAATCGCAAAAAGCCGAAGGACAAAGAGACAGCAGCTCTTTCGGTTCAAAATGACCTTGCGAAAAAGGAAGCTGACCACCTGAAACTGTCAGAATCAAAACAGAATTCCGCGGTATTCGCTACTCAAAATCCGAACGTCAAAATCCAGACAAACAGTATTATTAATAACCCGGAAACAAACCTCAATAATATTAATGATAACTCCGTCAAAAAAACTTCATCGGAGATCATACCTTTAAAACTATCTCAGGCGGAACCCCTTCCCGTTCAAATCCCCAAGGCCAATAACAACGGTTTTATCGCTCTTAATGCATTACCGGCCAAAAACACACTCAAAGATGGAACATCTAAAATTGTTACCGTTGAAAAAGAAACAGTCGCAATTAACGCTCCGCTGACTCCTTCTTTTTCTTTGGAAGAAAAACTCAAAGAACCGGCCGTACCTAAAGAAATAAAAGAAAATCATGTTCTTCATGATTATAATGACGGCGCAGTTTTTTCTGAAAACAGTTCCTCTAAAATAACTTTCGCCGAACCGCTTCAAAAAGAAGATCAAAATAATAAATCGTCTGCTGTTTTTAATAATGTTTCCGACAATAAAAAAATAACCTCCTTGACCGCACCGTCTGAAAACAGCGCGAAAAAAGACCCCAATGAGTCGAAATTGAAAATTCCGGCCAATTCTGAAAAAATTACCGCGCCTGTTATTAATCCGACCGCGCCTGTTAGTATTCCATCCAAACCGGTTTTGATCGCCAAACCCGCTTTGACTCCTCAAAATATTCCGGAACCGATTAAACCAATCGCCGCTCCCAACGATAAAAAAGAACTCCCGATCGTCAATCCGACCGCACCGGTAAAAATCCCCGCTTCCGCGGTTAAAAAGAACGAGTCCAAAGATTCCCTTGATCTCATTCCCGTTATGAAGCCTGCGGACACCAAGAAATCCCCGTCAGTAGTTTCCCCGACCGCGCCCGTTTTGCCTCCCGATGGGAAGCCTTTTAAAGCGGCTGATCCCGCAACTTTGACCTCGAAAAATAAAATATCCGTTTCGGAAAAAACTTCTTCCGCGGACAATGACGGAATTAAGCTCAATGCACAAAAATTAACTGACAGCAAAATCTCTGCTCCTGAGAGCCCCAATGCCCAAAGCGGAACCAATAAATCCAGTGTTCAAAACAGTAATTCCGTTCCAAGAGAGGCTTTAAAAAGTTCTGACGCTGTTATATCCAAGTCCGTGCCCAAAAAGGACAGCGCTTCCCAAAGCGACGTTACTGCCGCCGGTAAGCCCCTCGTAAACAAGATGGAAAACGAAAGCAAACTCAAAACCGCCGCTTCTGCCCGGAAGGTCAATTCCGTTGAACGCACTCTGCCCGACAATCCGGAAAGAGCGGTCAAACTTGAATTGACGGGAAGTAAAAACGGATCCGTTCTTGAAAATCAGTTTTGGTATATCAGCAGTGAAAACACCCCGAACTGCCTGCTCAGTCCGAAGGCCTTATGCTACCAGTCCTTGAAGAACAATGCCTGGATTCCATCTTCTTTCGAAGAGTTCTCCAAAGACAACAACGCCGATTATTCAACGGTTGTTTTCATTCACGGAAACCTGACCGATGCCGCCGTTGCCATTGAAGACGCTTGCGCCCTTTATTGTCGTCTGGCCAATTTGCAAAAAATGTCACCCAGTGCGCGGCCGATCCGTTTTGTTATTTGGAAATGGCGTTCGGAAAAAACAATGGCCGGAATCAGACGCGATTCGCAATACAAAGCCAGTTTGGCCGAATGTGACGGTCTTTGTCTGGCCGGTTTTCTCAACTCGTTAAATCCCGAATCCAGAACAACTGTGTTCGCTTTCAGTTTCGGCGCGCTTAGTTTCGGAAACGCGTTAAACGTTATCGGAAAGACTCCCGTTGCCCGAAACATGAGAGGTGTTCTGATCCTGGCCGCTTGCGATTATTGCGATTACAGCAATGTCGGACGATTCGCGCCCGGACTCGCTTCTCTTAAAATGCTTTTAAATGTTTACAATCCGACTGATCGGGCCTTGCGGTTTTATCCGTTGCTTTACGGACTTCATGGCCCCGAGGCCGCTGGAACAAAACCGTTGCCGCAAACCGTTCCTCTGGCCGAAGGCGCCTTTTCAATCAACGCCTCCTGTTACGGACCGGAACATAAATTTGTCAAAATCATTTACGCCGTTCCCGAACAAACACTCGAAAACCTGATCTTTTCAAAATAGTTCCTTTTATTCCGGCGGCCTTTGTTTTCTTACTATTAAAATTAAAAGGCCGACCGGATTTTTAAAATCTGTCGGCCTTATTACGACAATTTAAATATTATCCTTGGGAAAGCTTCTTCCAAAATTTTCCAAAAATCAATATAAAACTTCCGAATTCCGGCAGTTTCGGGAGAATCTGCCTAAAAAACTTTCCGCTTGCCAAATAATACCGGATAAAATTGAAAATTTAACAGATTTTCGCCTCATGGGGTGTTCCACTCTTGATTCTTCTTTTTATAATTAAGAAAGTGGATCCCCTGTTTTTTTATGGGGCACAATTTCATTTAACTTGTCCTGATGTTTCGCATTGGGACACCAACCGGTTTTGTTTATAATCTGATGAGTACTGACAATAAAGATCTTTCCGTCACTTCCGCCCAGGAAGAAAAAAACGTTGTTTCCGTTAATCCCGAATCTTCAGTATCTGAAGGCGTTTCTCCGCTCCCGACTTACGATAAAATCAATGCGGATGCCGCTGTTGTTTCTCAGTCGGTCATTGAGGAACGTATCGCCAAAGCTGCTCCCGCCGCTGAAAAATCGCTGGGACCGCTTGCCAAATTCAGATCCGATACCAATTCCGCTCCCGCTGGATCGTCTAATCGTCCGGATCGGACCGGTCAGCCCCGACGATTCGGCTCTTCCGACCGATCACGCGGAAAAGGTGCCCCCAACGCTGAAGGTGCGCCCCGACGGCGACGCGATAATAATGAAGAAGGCGAAGATCACCTCCTGCGTCAGCGGCCTGCAACCGGAATCAATCCCCGCATCAAGTCCATTCCCAATTTTAAGGAAATGAAAAATGATGAAGAAGAGCAGGAATTGAACGCTCTGTTTTCCGGAAAGGAATTTGATCAGTTCCTTGAAGGAGTAGACGATATCGCCGGTCAGGATGTTTTGGAAGAAGGAACAAAAGTCAAGGCTAAAATTCTTTCTCTTCGTACAGACTGCGCTTTTGTCGATCTCGGCGCTCGCGAACAGGGATCTATTCCTTTAAAACAATTCCCTGAAGACAAACAGCCCACTGTCGGACAAGTTTATGATGCCGTCGTCAGTAAATACAATCAGGAAGACGGATTATACGAAATTTCCTTGCCGCTTGCCGCGCTCGAAGTTGGCGACTGGTCCAGCGTCGTCAAAGGCATGATCGTCGAAGCCAAAGTTACCGGGATCAATAAGGGCGGACTCGAATGCGAAGTCGGTCATATTAAAGCCTTTCTCCCGATCAGCCAGATCTCTATCGTTCGTGTTGAAAACGCGGAAATGTTCGTCGGAGAAAAATGGAAATGTATCGTTACTGAATCGAATCCGGAACGCCGTAATCTGGTCATCAGCCGCCGGGCCCTTTTGGAAAAAGAACGGGAAGAACTGCGCGAGCAATTAATGGCCGAACTTCAAGTCGGACAAATCCGTGACGGTGTCGTTCGCCGAATTATTGATGTTGGCGCCTTTATTGATTTGGGCGGCGCGGACGGTTTCGTTCCGATTTCCGCCATGAGCTGGGGACGCATTAATCACCCGAGTGCCGTTATGAAAGAAGGCGATCGGGTTCGCGTCAAAGTTGTCAAAATCGACTCCGACCGTGACCGTATTTCCCTCTCACTGCGCGATGAAGCCGCCGATCCCTGGAACACGGTTGATAACGACCTGCAAGCCGGAAGTATTGTCCGCGGACGTATTGTCAATATCAAACCTTACGGCGCCTTTGTCGAAATTCAGCCCGGTGTCGACGGGTTCGTTCATATCAGCGAGATCTCTTATAACCGCATCGGATCCGTAACCGACGTTCTGAAAGAAGACGAATGGGTCGACGCTAAAATCATCGCCGTTGATCCCGCCAACCGTAAGATCTCCCTCTCCATTAAACAATGCAGTGAAGATCCGCGCAAAAAAGCCGAAGAAGAAGCGGAAAAACAGCAGGAACAAAATGATGCCGACCTGGCGAATACTCAATCTGAAAAAGCAATTGTTGAGTCCATTCCGGAAAAGCCTCAATTTAAACCTGCTTCGCATAAAGGCCCGCTTAAAGGCGGTATCCAAAACGAAAATGGCGGAGCCCGTTTCGGTTTAAAATGGTAATTTTGCCTCCTTTTATATTAAACTCTTAAAAGAAGAAGATCTTGCTTTGCGGCAGGATCTTTTTCTTTTATTTGATCGGATCAAAATTCCCTTCCATCTCAAATATCCTGTTTATCGCCCGCTTTTCTTTTATGATGAATCACTGAATTATTTCTCTTTCGATTACTATGTTACTCTTTTTTTACCAGTCTTGTCTAACCCCTCTGTTTTATTGTCACTTGGCTTCTGACTATCAAACGGAAAGCGCAAAATTATTAATTTTTTGACGACCAAAAAGCTGTTTTTTATATTTTAGCACTTATAACACTGCTTTTAGCTGTTTTTTTGTATTTTTTCTTAAAAAATTTCAAAAATAACCTCTTGACTGAAAAATTTTTATTGCCGCTGCTTATGGCTTTGTGTATAATAGAATTAGTTAAGGAAGAAAGCCGGAAACAAAAAACTTTAAAATCGGTAAATTGCCCGAGTTTCTTTCCTGTTTTTTGCGATCCGCTTTTATCCATACATAGTGCTTTTGAAAAAGCAAACCTTTTCCAACACCAACCTTTTTCAGGGAGGCTTTACTTTGAACTTGTGCGCGTTGTAAGCGCGCTTAACAACTTGACAAGGAGGAACCTTTCACGATGAGGCTTGCCCGTTCCAAAATTTGAGAACGGGGCGGTAAGACCGTTTTACCGTCCCCAACACTGATGGTCTTTTCCCTTTCTTCCGTTACGGGCCGCGGTTCGTCGGTCGAAAGTCAATTGTCACCTTTATTTCATGCGATGGGAATCGCAGGTCTTTTTTAAGCTTCCATTTTGACCGTTTATTTCAGAAATGACGAAACTGTTTTGACTAAGATGGTCGATAAAATTTGGCCGAACAGGACTTGTCCTTGGCTTGTGTTTGTTTGTACAGCTTTGGGGTTTGATTAATTGCCTGTTCAATATGGTCACGATCATGATTACGTGAATGAACACGACTCAACAGTTGAAGTTTCTGTCTTAAACCGTATATGGTTTGTTTGACTTGGAGAAAGACTCTTCGGATGTTTTCTTTTCGCCGTTCCAAGGCGAATTACATCCGGCTAAATTAAGAAACACGATAGCCGCGCCCCTTCGGACGCGGCTTTTTTTTCTCTTCTTCTTGATTTTCTCTTCTTTTCTTCGTTCGTCTTTCTTAATTTTTCTTTGTTCCGATTATACCGAATAAACTTTTTAAAAAACAAAGAGAGATTTAATATTTTAGCAAAACAAGGTAAGATTCAAATACTCTTGGACGATATCTATATTACCGGGATGATTCAAATTATACATTTTAATTCATCGTTTTTTCTTTCCGGTGTTTCTTAAATTCTTTATCTCTATTTATCCTGCCAAGGGTTTTATAATTACTATGGTTATCAGTAATATTGCCTCGATTCAGTCATTGGAAGACCTCCAATTTTTTGTTTACCGAACCATTTGCAATAATCACGAACTTTTGATGAACGAGTTTCCAACGACCGAAACTGTTCTTCGGCGCAGTAACGGAAGCAGCTGCGGTATGATGTTCTGTCTGCATGGTCCGCGAACTACAAAATTTTCCGCTATTTGGGAAAAAGATCATAACCGTGTTCTGTTTTACGGACCGGGCGGTGAACGATACCAGCAGGTCAACCTTGAACAATCGACCTTAAGTTCCGTCGAATTTTAAAATCAAAAAATCTGTTTCAAAACTTTTCCGAGCGCCGTCAGGGAAGAAACGGCTTGGGAATGAAGACTTGGGGAGAGTCGGATTCGGAAATCGTTTGAAACAAAAACATATAAAAGCAAAGGAGTGCATCATGTTGATTTTATCGAGAAAAGAAGGCGAATCCCTTTATATTGGCGATGACATTCGGATTACTGTTACCCGGGTCAGCGGCAACAAGGTTCGTATCGGCATTGAGTCCGGCAATGATTTGCCGATTCTGAGAAGTGAACTGGTCGATCAGCCCCAGGAAATGATCCTGCCCATTACCAGCAGTGTTAAATCCCTGGCTGTTGCCGATGCCGTTTATTAATTCGCCGGGAATATCCGCTCTTGATCAGGCGGTGTCTTCAATACAGACACCGCTTGTTTTATTACCTCTTAAAATTACGCCCGATTAAAAAAGACAAATGGAAATCGCGCAAACTTCTCAACGCCCGACTGTCGATATCTGCTTATTCCTGTTTTGCCAGTTCCAATATCTTACCCCTCCATTATTTCAAGATAAGTCACTTGCCGGGCCAACCATACAGTTTCCATAATGAACTTTCCGTTATAACGTCAAATGAACAGCCGAATCACGCAGTCAATCGGCGGAAATGACGGAAAATTTAAAATAAAAGCAGTATAATAGCCGTTCCTATGTTTTACCCTTCGCTATTTCAAATAAGTTAACCGGAAATAAAAACGGAAATTTGATCAAGCGGACAATATAAAATTCACTCGCTGCGGTATATAATAAATTCCTGTATTTTTTTCCGCTTTTACTCCACTTGTTCAATGATCTTCTTTTTGATATAATTCATTATATATAATCTATTGTCTGCCGGTTATTATGTAATTGCCGGCTCAATATTATCGAAATGGATCTCTTTCCTTATTTGATTTTTCAACAGGTGCGGTTTTATTTTCTTTGTGCGTCTGCTTAAAAATCCTTTCTTGGAAAGAGCGGATATTTCACTTGGTTTTTAACATAACAGGCAGGATAAATACAGATGACATTTTCTATGACTTCTTTGGAAAAACGCGCTGTCGATACTATTCGAACCCTTTCAATGGACGGAGTTCAAAAAGCGAAAAGCGGACATCCCGGCACTGCGATGGCTTTGGCGCCGATTACTTATCTCCTTTACAACGAACGAATGCAATACGATCCCGCTGATCCTGTTTGGCTTGGACGGGACCGGTTTATTCTCTCCATCGGACACGCTTCAATGCTGATCTATTCAATGATTCATCTCGCCGGAATTTTGGACTCGGAAAAAAATCCAGCGTTGACCTTGGACGATCTTAAAACGTTCCGTCAGCTCGGAAGCCGATGCGCCGGACATCCGGAATACAAACACACCGCCGGTGTCGAAATGACGACAGGACCGCTCGGGGCCGGATGCGCAACCAGTGTTGGTTTTACAATGGCTCAGCGCTGGCTGGCTGCCCGATACAACAAGCCCGGCTATTCTCTTTTTGGCTCAAAAACGTATGTCCTTTGCGGCGATGGCGACATGATGGAAGGGCTCACTTCGGAAGCCGCTTCTTTAGCCGGGCATCTTAAACTGGCCAATCTCTGCTGGATTTACGACGATAATAAAATAACAATCGAAGGACAGACAAGCCTCGCTTTTTCCGAAAACGTCGGACAGCGCTTCGAGGCTTACGGCTGGCAGGTCCTGCGCGTTGATGACGCCAATGATTTACCCGCACTCCGAAAAGCATTCGATATCTTTGACCAAACAACAGACCGGCCGACTCTTATTATTGTTAAAAGCCGAATAGGATACGGTTCGCCGAATAAAGAAGGAAGTGAAGCCGCGCACGGCGCTCCTTTGGGTGAAGATGAAGTTAAACTGACCAAACAGTTTTACGGAATGGACGAAAACAAATCGTTCGACGTTGCCGATGAAGTTTATAATCTTTTCCGTCAGCAGCTCGGTACCCGAGGCAAAGCGGCTCATGAAAAATGGGACGCACTGTTCGCCGCTTACGCCAAAGAGTATCCAGAACTGTTCGCTGAACTCAAAACACTGATCGCCGGTGATCTTCCCAAAGATTGGGACAGCGCAATTGAAACGTTCCCTGCCGATCCCAAAGGAATGGCCAGCCGCGCTTCCAGCGGAAAAGTTCTCAACCAAACCGCCTTGGGGATCCCTTGGTTCCTGGGAGGATCCGCGGATCTGGCTCCCTCAAACAACACTCGTTTAAAATTCCCCGAAGCTGGCGATTTTACCGATACGGAAAACGGACGAAATCTGCATTTCGGTATTAGAGAAAACGCAATGGGCGCCATTACCAATGGACTGGTTCTCAGCGGACTGCGCGCTTACTGCGCCACCTTTTTCGTTTTTTCCGATTTCATTCGGCCAATGATCCGGTTGGCCGCTTTAATGCGTATTCCGACTATCTTTCTCTTTACACATGATTCAATCGGTGTTGGTGAAGACGGACCGACTCATCAGCCTATTGAACATCTGGCCGCCCTGCGCGCTATTCCCAATGTCCTCGTGTTCCGCCCCGCGGACGCTAATGAAGTCGCCGAAACCTATCGCGCCGCGCTTCAGGAAAAAGAATCTCCCTCGGTTTTGGTTATGTCCCGACAGGCCCTTCCGACTATTGACCGGGAAAAACTCCCCGAAAGCGCCGCGGCCGCCAATCTCCAAAAAGGCGCTTACGTCATCGCCGATTCAGGATCTGATCCCGATGTCATTCTGATCGCGTCCGGAAGCGAAGTCGCCTGCTGCTTGAGTGCTTTTGAACTGCTGGCTGCCGAAGGAATCAAAGCCCGTGTTGTTTCAATGCCCTGTTGGGAACTCTTTGACCGGCAGCCGAAATCATACCGCGACGAAATTCTTCCTCCCGGCTGTCCCAAAGTCGCGGTCGAACTCGGCGTTGAACTCGGCTGGTCGAAATATCTCGGCGAGAAAGGAAAGTTTCTCGGACTTAGTTCCTTCGGTGCTTCCGCGCCTGTCGGCGTTCTCCTGAAATATTATGGTATTACTCCGGAAAACACCGCAAAAATTGCCAAAGAAGCTATCGCGGAAAGTAAGTAATTTCTCTGTTTTTCATTTGAATATTTTATCAAATACGGGGAGATCTTTTCCGATTCCCCGTTCCGATAAATTCGAATCTCGCAATTGTACCCGGAACCTGATTTTTCTGCTGATTTTTGGAAATAAATTATGAAAAACGGTGAACAAACGAACTTCGATACTTGCATATTCATTGTTACACCGGAGAATGTTCGTTTTTCTTACAAATTGGCGGGACCACACATTCGCGCGCTTTCTTTTTTCTATGACTCCGTGTTTTTGTTTCTTTCCATTATTTTTTTTGCCTTCATTATATTTACCATCGGTCCACTGATCAGAAAATATATTATTTCGATTCCCAATTTCGACCAAGGGATTTTTTGGGTCGGCAGCTGCTTGATATTCTGGTTTCAAAACGCCGTATTGGAAACGGTCTTTAAAGGACAAACTCCCGGAAAAAAACTCTGCGGCCTTCGTGTTCTTTCTCAAGACGGACAGCCGATCACCGGTTTTCAGGCTTTGACAAGAAACATTATTCGAGCGGCCGATATCGCTCTCGGCCCATTTTCTTTTCTTCAAATGAGTTTAAATGATCATTTCATGCGCTTGGGCGATATTGCGGCTCAAACAATTGTCGTCTATCAAACAAAAGTAAACAACACAAAACTTTTCCGATTCAAGCACCCTGATATCATTCGTCTGATCAACGCTCTCCCTCCGGACTTCTTTGTTTCTCCCGACTTAAAAAAAGCGCTGGCTCTTTATGTCAAAACAAGGTCCCGGTTGTCACCGCAAAGAAACCTTGAAATCACCGGTCCACTTGGACGAACTTTAATTCAAAAAGCCGGGCTCCCCGAAAATACCAATATCGACCATTTTCTCTGCGCCCTGTATCAATGGTCTTCCAATTGATTTCTCTTGAAATAATTTGTCTTGTTGCATAAAATTTTTATTGACCAACTTTTAAAATGTTGACTGGAGATCGTCTCGTTTTTACTTCGAACCCATTATAAAATTTCCGTTCCAGCGTTAAAAAACAGCCGACTCACAACGTCAATCGGCGGAATCCAGAAATGTTTAAAACGAAGATCGCATAAAATACTTTCAATCAGTATTGCCCCAAAAAACTTATGCAAGATTATTTTTCTTTGTCATTGGAATAAAATTTTCCGGTTGTCTTCAGAATGAGCGTTACCGGCGTCCCGATGGCTGGAATTTTCGGTGTATTCGGTTGATAAAAAAGTTCGTCATTATTGGAAGAACTCACAAAAGGAACATCTAAAATAGAACCCGGAAAATTGGCAACTCCGAAAACCTCCCCGGAAACATCCGCCAGATAATATCTTTTTCCTTTGGAATCCTTGCCAAACAGACCTCCCGTAAAAACCCAGGGCGATGTCATAATTTTTTTTGAATTACTCTCCAGAACCCATTCCTGCGCCCGGACTTCCTGACGAACTCCTTTATCATCAAGCCATCGAACCCGAATATCAATCTCTTCTCCCATCGGAGGAATAACTTTCGGATCGAATCGGGCAGGAGATCCTTGTCTGGCTCCAATAATTAAAAGTCCCGCGTGAATTAAATGCGGTTTGATCTTTAACGCGATAATCGATTCATGTTCTTTGCTTCGTTCACGACAAGCAAAAAACTCCAAAAGTCCCTCCCGCAAGCAAACGAATCCTCCCAAGACAAGTTCACTGCGGTCGGAGGCTACCCAAATCGGCTCCGTTCGATCAAGTCTCTTTAGCAAGGAAGGATGATCGGCCAGCGGCAGAAATTCTTCCGAAATTTTTTCGGCTGTCAGAACACTTTTATTTTCTGTTTTGGTGTTTCGATTCGTTAATTCCGTTTTTTCAATCGCTGTTTCCTCTTTTTTTATTTCGGCGGAATCAGTTTTGGGGAGATCTTTTTTTTCTTCCGCGAAAAACTTTACGTCATCCGCCCCCCCTCCAAGGGCGATCAAACAGAAAAAAAATAGACTTTGCAATAATATCCGCATCTTTTTCTCCTGAAATATTCAGAGGTGAGCATAAAAAAACCCGGCACAAAGACCGGGTTTGAAATCATCAGAACCAAGACGGAACCGTTAGTTGGCTCCGACGAGATTTGGGTTTTCCGTAACAACATTGACACGGCGTCCGTTTTGATCGAATTTAACATATCCATCAACAACCGCATAAATTGTAAAATCGGTACCCATACCGACACCCTTACCGGGACACCATCTTGTACCACATTGGCGAACGATAATACTTCCGGGCTTAACCAACTGGCCGCCGTAAGACTTAATACCGCGCCGCTGACCATTAGAGTCACGACCGTTTCGGCTGGAACCTTGTCCTTTTTTGTGAGCCATTACACTAACCTTCCGATAAAAAACAAACCTTTTATCCTTTCAGCTCCCTCGACAATATTAAGAAAGCTGAATTTACACAATTCAAGTTTGTCTATTTTACAGGTAAATCCAGGAATGGTCAAGCTCCCCCGGCGCACCAAAATGGAATTCTTTTGAATTTTCAATAAATTCATCGCCCGGCCGGACAAAATTAAGCTTTAAAACTTTTCGATAAATTGTCCGCCCTTCCAAAAATTTCGCCTTGGAATTATGCGCGGCCGGATCATCTTCCCAACGAATCGCGTTACTTAAACCGCTGACATAAATAGTGAATTTATCTATTCTTGGGTCAACACTGCTAACCGAAAACTCTTTCGATTCCCGATCGATATCCGCCCAGGTCGCAATTCCCCAAACAGTTTGCCCCGGCTTAATATCAACTCGCGGAAAAGTGACTGAATTCTCAAATTTTTTATTCGGATCCTCATAAGCAACAACTTTTACAAACGCCAAAGGAAGAAACTGATCATAATAAACCGCCTCTTCCGCGCCGGAAGCCCTGTTCTTAAAAAATGATCCCGGCTCCGTTGTTTTTTCGTATTCAAACCGCGCACGGATCGAATCACTGACAAGTACAAAATTCGGAATAAAACGAACCGTTCCGCGAACTTTCCCGTCCGCGCCCGGCTGCTCTGCGGAATAATCAACAACAACCGGTTTGTAAATTCCGCTTAGATTATTCTTTGGAATATCATACTTTTGCGGCTCCAATAAACCAGGCGTCTTCTGAACCATTACTGTTACATTATTGTCCGCTTTAACATCTATTTCGTTTCGAACACATTTTCCCGTATTAGTGACCGAGTAAACCATATACCAAACTTTTACTTTTTTAAGAGTTCCGTTAGACATCGGAAAATCAACATCAATCAAACGAACCGGCTTGAATTTTAACTCCAAACACCAAATTTCCTTATTGTAAAAAAGATTTTCCGCCCATGTATAACTGGGAGATTCATTGAGAACTTCCGGCATCGTTGCCCATTGATAAGTATCCGCGTAACTGATAACCGGACGAATCGTGTTCATAACGCCCGGAGCTACGTTTCGCGGCTCTTCTCCAAAGGTCAGAGAAAACAGACCGGCAAATGTCGATAATAATGTCAGGCAACGAATATAAAACGCTGTTTTTGATCTAAAAGACATCGTTCTTAATTACTCCCGGTTTAGGTGTTTTGCTTAATTTTTCACCGATTATATAAAGAATACATCATCTTCTATTATAATGTCAAAGGTCCTATTTTGTCAAGAAACAACTTATTCCTCAAGTAATCTTTTCCGTAAATTCTCTTTTTTTCTTCGTCATTCTTTGAATAATTCCTTTTTTCAATATATTTTGTGTTCCATTTTGCAAAATTAATGTTTGCTTTCCTTAAAATTTCTGCTTTTTCCACTCTTTTAGCAATTTTGATCTGGATAAAGACAATATTATTTGCTATGCTTCCTTTGCTTCTTTTTTAATAAAACAAAATCAACTTCCCAATTTGTTTTGTTTTTTTATTTTACGCAAGATATATAATTTATTATTTATAAAAATTATTTAATAACATTGCCCGTTTGGACGTAAAAAATAATAGACCCCCTGACCTATTATACCGATCCCATCATGAATTTTCCGTTATATCGTCAAAAGATCAGCCGATTCACGCAGCCTATCGGCGGAGATCTCGGAAAATTTAAAATAAAAAGCAGTATAAAAAGTTTTTCAATGAGTGAATCTTCAATAAATACCGTTCATGTACCTGTTTTGTTTCATGAAGTACTAGAAGGCCTTGCCTTAAAAGAAGGAGGAACCTACATTGATGGAACTCTTGGAGGAGGAGGCCATTCTTTGGCAATAGCGGAAAAAATCGGACCAAAAGGGCTTTTACTCGGAATCGATCGAGACGCCCAAGCGATCAGCCGCGCGGAACTCCGAATCAAAACCGCCCTGCCCGATCGGTCCGTTCGTTTTGCTCACGCTAATTACTGCGATTTCCCCGAAGCACTTAATTTACTTCATTTATCAAAAGTGGACGGTTTTTTACTTGACCTCGGTCTTTCCAGCGACCAGCTGGCCGACAGAAACCGCGGCTTTAGTTTCGATTCTGACGGCGACCTTGATCTCCGCTTCGATATTACTGAAGGAGTGCCCGCTTACGAACTGCTGAATAAATGGAGTGCGGAAAAAATAGCCGATACGATTTTTAAATTCGGCGAAGAACGCTGTTCGCGAAAAATCGCTCGCGCAATAATTGAAAAACGGCCGATTCAAAAAGCGGCGGAACTGGCGGAGATCTGCAGGCGATGTGTTCCGCAGCCGCCCCCTTGGAGCAAACATAAAATTGATTCCGCGACAAGAACATTTCAGGCTTTAAGAATCGCTGTTAACGAAGAACTCCGGTCCTTGGAGATCTTTTTAGATCAAGCGGTCCGTTTTCTGGCCCCCAAGGGAAGAATAGCCATTATCAGCTTTCATTCTTTGGAAGACCGAATTGTTAAAAATTTCTTTCGGGAAACCCCTCTTTTAAATATTTTAACAAAAAAACCAATTGAGGCGGCCGAAAGTGAAAAAGAGGCCAATCCGCGATCAAGAAGCGCAAAACTGCGAATCGCTGAACTGCGTTGCCCCAATGATTATTGAAAACAAACCGCAGTTTCTGAATACATATGAAAAAGAGAATTTTCATTTTTCAAACCATATTATATTGCTGACATTTGAAAATTTCCGTCCTCTCTCCCGATTGTCTTCGTAAATCGGGAGTTTTTCGGCTTCGTTCCGGGAAATTCATAATGGAATCAGTATACAAGCATTATTCCAAATTTCGATGATGTGTAATTGATATTTTTTTTCGAAAAGAACGATCTGCCCGGCTGTTTCTTACCATTAAAAAAGCCGCCAAGACCGCTCAAACATAAACCGGATGGACAACAACCTTTAAAGGCAGCGTCATGGGAAGAGATAAATACGCCGATATGATGGAAGACCATCGTTACGATGATTACAATGACAACAGTCAGCAGAATGATTATGACGATGATTACAGTGACGGCTATGATCGTAAAAACCGCAAAAAAAACAAAAAACAAAAAAAACGGGACCGGAATCGGGACCGCGACGGTTATGAACAATACGACGATGATAATTATGAAGTCGCCAGCGACAATTTTATCGAAGAGGAAGAAGATCAGAATCAGTATTCCGACGATCAGGACGATATGGATCCAAGGGATAAAAACGACGATCCTTCTGAGGAACGCAATAAAACCGCGGAAAGCAAAGATTCGGTTCAGGTCAGTCAAAACCGTTCAGCACAAGATAATAATAAACCGGCTCAATCAAATTACAGTTTAAACGGATCTTCTTTTTCGTTTCGAAGCACTCCTCAAAATCAGCCCGGACAGCCGCAAAACAACCCGGCTCCGGCGAACGCGGTGCGGCAGGATTCTTACCCGATCAAACAGAATTTCACCCCGGGTAAACAGGATCCCGGTCCGGTAAAGCA
>CAZZEF010000011.1:6132-8219 GCA_964652875.1 uncultured Planctomycetaceae bacterium | reverse complement strand
AAACTTTCATTCCGCAAAGACCTGTCCAAAATCCGCAAAAACCGGTTTCGATGTCCCAAAGTCCGCTCACCGGCACGAATAACGATACACATTCCGACAAGGATAATACGCCCTCCAAATCATCGACATCATTATCCGGTCGTTCCGCTTCCAGCGCTTCCTCTCCGATCTTCAGGGCTTTGAACAAAAACAAAACCGGAGAAGAAAAAAACGATTTATCCGATCCTTCCTTGGCAAACAACGAAAATCAACCGCTGGATGAAACTGAAAAAAAATCCTTGATCCAGGGAATGAAAAAACATATTTTTGCGCCTTTTTCTTCCCTGATGCAAAAAATTAAAAATGCGGCGGAAGAAAACTCAAATGATAACGATAAGAACAGCATTATTTCCGAAAAGAATGCAACGAATAACGATCCTTTGTCTTCCGTTAACAAAGAAAAAAACGCAAAAAATGATCCTTCTTCATCAAAAGAGACAAGCTCCGCAAATAATTCAGATATCGTCTCGGTGAAAAAAGAGTCCGCGGAAAAAAATAAATCTTCCAATTCCTCTGATAATCAGGATGATTCGGATCTTAACAGGAACCGGCCGCGCTTTACCGACCGAATAAAAAACGCCTTGTCAAAGTTTCGTCAAAAAAATGACCCTTCCGAATCCAATACAGAAACACATTTGAATAATTTGAAGGATTCTTCAAATAACAGCACTGATCTTTCAAAAAGCACTTCGAATATTATCAATAAAAAAATAAATGATTCCGCAAACAAGGATCTTGAAAAAGAGACCCGTGATCAGGAAGAAGCTGTTCATACCGCAAGAGACTGGAAAAAGATCTCCAAACAAACCGCGATAGTAACAACAGTCATAACCGTTCTTCTTGTTATTGGGTATTCTTCCTTTGCTCTGCTCACTAAAAAAGGAAACAGGGATCTCGCCGCGAACACCCCTGTTTTAAATGACGAAACCACCTCGATTCCTGACTTAAAAGATCTTGCTATCTCCGAAAAAGAGAGAAAAAAAATTACCGCCAACGTTTCCAGCCAACCGGAAAACAAAAAGAAATCCTTTTTCTCTTTGCTGAAATTCTGGGAAAGTGACGACAATAAAGAGAAATCGAAAGAAGCTGCCAAAACACTCGATTCTAAAAAAGAGAAGGACGCTTTAAACGACTTAAAGAAAAAAGTGGCCCCTTCTCCGTCCGCGGACGACAAGAAAATTTCTTCTGACAATATTGAAGATCTTCTGCCGCTTCCCAAGGCCAAAGATCCCGTCAATAAAGAATCTTTTACTTTGCCCGCCAATCAAGAAGATCTGAAAAAGAAAGTTTCCGATTCCTTAAAAAAATCGATTCCGGCCGATAAAGCCTTAAATGTGACGGTAACAAATCCGACGGATTCCAATAAAAAAATCAATCTGTCCGTCGATCCTGATAAAAAAACATTAACAATCGCCCCTGCTGATTCAAACGCGCCGTTAACTTCCGATGAACTTAAAAAGAACGCTAAAGCCAATCTTGAAAAAGCCGCGTCTGATCTCGTTTCAAAACTGCCAAACTCCGTTGATATCCCTTTGGGCGATGATAAAAAAGCAACCGTTACTTTAACTCCAAAAGATCCCGGCGATAAAAAAAACTCTCTTGAACATCCGCCGCTGCCAAGTTCGGCCGATATTAATTTTGGCAACGGACAAAAAGCGACCGTTACTCTCACTCCCGCAGCCGCGTCCGATAAAAGCAATCTTAATGCGGCTTCGCCGCTTTCGGAAGCTAATGAAATAAAATTGCCGGTTCCTTCTGTTTCTGCTCCACCATTAGCGACTGACAACAAGGAATCAAACAAAATTAATAATATTCCGCTGCCTCCCGCTGCCGGTTCTGGAAGTCAAAATCCAACCGCCGTCAATATGTCCTTGACTCCGACGGAAAATAATATTCCGCTGCCTCCCGCTGCCGGTTCTGGAAGTCAAAATCCGACCGCCGTCAATACATCCTTGACTCCGACGGAAAATAATATTCCGCTGCCTCCCGCTGTCGGTTCTGGAAGTCAAAATCCAACCGCCGTCAATATGTCCTTGACTCCGACGGAA
>CAZZEF010000011.1:0-6032 GCA_964652875.1 uncultured Planctomycetaceae bacterium | reverse complement strand
CGCTGCCTCCCGCTGCCGGTTCTGGAAGTCAAAATCCGACCGCCGTCAATACATCATTGACTCCGGTTTCCAATTCCGATTCTATGTCGCTCGGTTCAATATCGAATTCGGCAAATAATTCTCTGCCGAGTAATCCTGTTCCATCCTCTTCCGCGCAAACCGCGTCTAGAGCAACGACTTCGGTTCCGCCGATCAAAGATATTGACGAATCCGCGCCGGTAAATCCGAATCCCGCTCCGGTAACTGGAGTTCAAAGCGTTCCCGCACCAATGGCTGGTTCTGAAGTTTCCAATCAGGGCGCCGCATTCAGTCCAATTCTTCCCTCGGGAAGTTATTCTTTATCGCCTTTTGGATCTTATTCCGTTCCCGGCGAAATTGTGCATACAGAAAACATCACTCCCAACGGAACAAAATCATACGCGCAAAATAATTCCATTACCAACAGCACCAATAACAATTTTCCCAATAATGTTCAATATAACAATTCCGCTGGGGCGCCGCCAAACACTCAAAATCAAAACGGCAATGTCCAAAACTTAAACCAACAGCAATCTGCTTCCACTCGGCAAATTGAATATCGTGAATACACAACAATGGAAGGGGATAATCTTTTAAGTATTGCCGGACATGAATTAGGTGATTCTCTTCGATGGTCAGAAATCAGAGACATTAACCCGGAAGCGGTCAGTAAACTCAGTGAAGGCAATCCGACCTTCCCGATCGGTACTAAACTCTATCTTCCGCCTTATGACAAATCGGAAAATTAATATCTTGTCCGTATACGGTATAATTCTCAAAAAGAATTTTACGGAACATAAAAAAAGCCTGCTGTTTGATCGGCAGGTTTATATAACTCAACAAACTTTTATATCGGTTTCCTTATGAAATTCCCTTTCCAACATCAAAAGAACAACCGATTCATGAAGTCAATCAATACAATTATAAAATTTTAAATCAGGACAGCAAAAATTTTCAACGGTCAGTTAACCTTGGGAAATCTTTGAGTAATTTCAATCACTTCGTTATAAAGAGCGTCATTAATACCGACTCCTTCCGCTCCGAAGATCGTTCTTTTTCCCTTCCAATCAGTAAAATGACCGCCTGCTTCTTCAAGAATCGTCATGAGCGGACCGGCATCCCAATCGCCAAGATCGGCATCAATCATCAGATCCGCTCGACCGGTCGCGACAAGATAATACCCGAAGGCGTCCCCCCAGGTTCGGGTAAGATAACATTTCTTTTCGATCTCATTATAAGCGTCCCGGCGGCCCGTATAATTAAAGACATCGACTTCACTGGTTAAAAACAGCGCCTTGTCAAGATTATTCGTTTCAGAAACCCGGGCCCGGCGGACCTCTTTAAATTTTGGATGAAACCACCAAGCCCCCGATCCTTTTTCAGCCCAAGTTCCCTCATTAAGAGCCGGGATCCAGATCACGCCCATAACGGGCTCCCCCTCTTTTTCGATTCCGACAAGAGTACTGTAAAGCGGAACGCCATGAATAAACGACTTCGTTCCGTCAATGGGATCCAGGATCCAGCGAAAACCACTGGTTCCTTCCTTGGCGCCAAACTCTTCCCCTAAAATTGCGTCATCAGGAAACGCATCCGTAATTCTTTCTCGCAGAAGACGTTCCGCATTACGGTCTGAAAGAGTAACAGGCGTTCCGTCTTTTTTATATTCAACGTCGAAATCAAGATTATTAAAACTTGTCAGTGTTAGATCGCCCGCTTCCTTCGCAATAGCTGTTGCCAGTTCCATTCGTTCCATAATAACACGGTTTCCCTTTTTTTGGAATTCAGACAATATATCCAAAAAATGAAGTCTCTTTTATTTATTGAAGATCCCTGTTGAAAATAATGACCGATAAAATCACTCATTATTTCCAACCCGTCGCGCAATAGCAGAACATCCGGGCGCTTCCCGTAATTCCAATTCAAATTGATATTCTGAAAGAGGAAACTCAAGAAGTTTCTGCTGCTGAATCTGCTCGACCATCTCATTAAGCAGTTTTGTTGCCAACTCTTCTGTTGTCGTATTGGATACATTCAGAATCAGGAGATCATTAGATGGAAAACTCCATTTTCTTGACAAATAAGCCTTATCACTGTTGAATTTTATCCATGTATTCTCTTCTTCACCCGGAAGTCGATTGGAAAAATTTTCCGGCGCAACAATAAAATGCGGATCGTTCTGCAACAGAAATTTATGTTGATATTTTAGACAGAAATTCATCAGAATCGCATAAGCACTGACAAAATCAATCACCATTCCAAATCGGTTTAACGGCCCTTCGATCAAGGCTTTTACTTGAAAATCATGCCCGTGAACCGCCTCCACTTTTACGGTTCCCTCCTCATCCAGAGGTACCGTAATACAATGAAGGGCGGAAAATGTTATGTCTTTATCAATGACAACCCGATGATTCATTCGTTTTACAGTCGGAAAATTTTCGCGATATATTATTATTCGACATCCAAAGAAATTGTTTCGGCACGAACACAGGACAGCGTGTCGATTTCCTTGATAGCCGCTTCCAGTTTTCCTTCCAAAGCGCGATGCGTCATAAGGATCAGGTAGACCAGCTGTTCGCCTTCCTCTTCTTCCGCCCTTTGAATAATGGAGGCAATGGAAATTCCGTGTTTGGCCAAAACGCCCGAAACTTCGGACATAACGCCCGGTTTGTCTTCCACTTGTACGCGCAAATAATAACGGCTGCAAACCTGATCAGAATCCAAAACAACCGTCGAGGGCCGATTGGCTCCCCAAAGATTCATGGCCTTGAATGTAATGGCCGTTCGACCGAGAACTGTATCGATCACATCACTGCAAACCGCAGAAGCGGTCGGACGCTGACCCGCGCCATATCCTTGATAAAAAACAGGACCGACAAAATCACCGACCACTTGAACCGCGTTAAAAGCATTTTTTACCTGCGCAAGAGGCGATCGTTCCGGAACCAGAGTCGGAGCAACCTTTAATTCAAGCCCTGTTTCTGTTCGTTTCGCATTGGCAATTAAACGGATCCGACTTGAAAACGCTTTCGCAAACCCTATATCTATCGCGTCAATACTGTCGATTCCCTGACGTGAAACATCTTTCCAATTCACTTTGGCTCCGAAAGCCATCTGCGCTAAAATTGTCAGTTTCTGAACTGTATCCGTTCCATCGACATCCATTGACGGATTGGCTTCCGCGTAACCGAGTTCCTGGGCCTTCTTAACCGCGGCGGAATAATCGGTTCCCTGATCTTCCATTTGAGAAAGAATATAATTGCATGTCCCATTCAAAATCGCTTGAACTGACTCTATTTTATTCGCCTGAAGCGAGGTCATAATCGACGAAAGAATCGGAATGCCGCCCCCCACCGCCGCTTCAAAAGCAATTGTTTTACCAAGCGACCGGGCTTTTTCAAACAATTCCGGACCGTGATTCGCCAAAAGCGCCTTATTGGCGGTTACAACATTCTTGCCTGACTCCAGCGCTTTAATAACAAAGGTTCGCGCCGGTTCCAGTCCGCCGATCAATTCGATCACAATATCAATAGACGGATCGTTAAAAATCGTATTGACATCATCCGTTAAAACTCCGTCCGGAATCTTAACACCTCGATCAGTAACAAGATCTTTGTCGCATATACGCGCTAATTTAATTGATTCACCGGTCGATTCCGCAATAGCCTTTTCTTTACCTAAAAGAATTTTCGCCACTCCGGCGCCGATTGTCCCAAATCCGATAAGTCCAACTTTATACTCTTTCATAAAACCTTCCGAAAAAATATCTATACCGATTACATTTTTTTCCTGTTTTAACATTTAGATGATCAGCCGGTTCACAAAATCAACCGGCGGAAAAGATGAAAAATTAAACTGACTCCAGTTGTCATTCTCGCAACGATCTTTTCCGTCTCTGTCCAGCGCAAAATCGAATACTTTAGATCTTGGGGAAAATTCTTTTTAGAATTTTAAACAGAAAAAGTCCGCATATTATTTCAAGCAGACATTTTTATTATATCATATCTTAAAAAAAACGGGAATAGTTTGTCAGAAATTTATTTTTGAGTTCGTCCTTTTTCGTTTTTTTGTTCATAAACCTGTCTGAAAACAGAACTTATACTCTTCTCCGACCTGTCTTTTTTCTGTATTTCCTCTTGTCTTTTTTGATCAAAGGCGGCAGAATGCGCTTTTTCTATTTGAAGATCAAAACCGTTTAAAGAATTAAAGACGTTTTCCTCATCGTTAAACCGATGCAACCGGCCGGAGATCTGCGTTAGTGATCCGGGAAATTGGACCATATCTTGAAATTCATGAGCTTCATGTATCTCAATTTCGCGCTGCTCTTCAGAAAGATTTTCAGAATTCAAGGACCCAATTGTTATTTCAGAATACTGATTAGACGAGACAAATTTGGCCAGCTTGGTTACTTCTTTATCGACTGAAAGAACGGAAGCCTCGCCTTCTGACAAGGATTGCTCTGTTTGCCGACCTTCGGACTTATCCTCCTTTTGCGTCAGCTGAGCCCCTTCTTTCATTGGATCCAGTTCTATTTCCCAAACCAGACCGCCCCGCAAATCCTTTGTATTCCCCTCATCTTTTAGATCTTCTTTGGAATCCGACTGATCTTCTAGATGATCCTCTTCTGACAAAGCACCAAATTCAATAATCCCTTCCGTCGGAAAGGACTGATCCTCCCCCTTTATTTCGTGAGAAATTATTTCTGACTTTTCAAAATTTTTATTCTCGGAAATTTCATCGATTCGTTCACTGTTAGATTCAGCACAATCTTTTTTTTCTTCTTTATCGGAGAATGGAACCTGTATTTTATCGTCAAGCGCGCCAAATTCTATTGTTTCCTGCTTAATATCTGGACTTTTATCCCCATTCAATATTTCCTTTTGAGACAGTTGTTCTTTGTCCTGGACAGCCGGAGGATCAGACGGACTCTTTTTATTCTCCAGCTCAATGGGGATCTGCTGCAGACCACTCCAAGCCCGACGAACTGTTTCTTCCGTTATTACCCGTTCTGATCCGTTTTTTTCCAAGTCTGAAATAAAAATATTAACCGATGATTTTCCAAGCTGATTGATCAGACGCGGATTACCGTCTGTTTTATGATAAACAAGTTTAACAGCCTCTTTCGAAAATGAAATTTCATTATATAACGGAAATATTTGCGGTCGCTTCAGTTCCGATACTAAATAAGCTTGTGTCTCCGCGTAAGAAAACGGTTCCAGCCAGCTTCGCGAAACTACCCGCTGCTGAAACGGAGCTAATTTCGGATGAGTCAAACGCTCTTCAAGTTTTGATGTACCGGCAAGCGCAATCCGAATATAAGCCTCCCCGTCCCGATGAATATCAAGCAGTGATCTCAACTCTTCAAAAACAGAATATTTAAAATATTGAGCGTTATCCAATAAAAGAATGATTCGGGCATATCGGGTTTTGTCAATATAATCGCGCAACAGGAGTCGAAGTTCATTTTTAGTGCATCCGCACCATGTTTGATTGGCACAATATAAGATCTGTTGCAAAAAAGACTCGGCATCGGTAATTCTCGATTCGGGCACAATTACAAAATCATCCGGGCCAAACAGTTCCGCGGCATGATAAAAAAGAAGCGTTTTACCGGCTCCATTTTCACCAAAAACCAACGCAATCCCTTCTCCGCAATCCAAACATCGAAAAAGATTCCGTTCCGCTTCCTTCATCGTCTCTACTGGATACCAAGCATCAAGATCCGGAACCGGCGCAAAGGGTTGTTTGCTCGATTTAAAATCCATTACAATCAGACTCCATTTATTATCAATATTGATATATCAAATCTATTCCCCTTATCTCCTATCGTCGAAAAAATCATTACTCTTTGCTGCCAAGACGTTAATAATTTCAAAAAAATAAAATAGTGCTAATTTATTTTACTTATTCTGTTTATTTTATTACATAAAAATGAATTCCATTGTTCATTTTTAACTCCTTATCGCATTGATCTAAAAGATCGGGAAGTTTACGCCAAACAGAACTAAAGAAGATTC